>JAFSKT010000088.1 GCA_017448845.1 Lachnospiraceae bacterium | reverse complement strand
TTGATCCGGTAACAAGTTCAAAAACATCTCCCTTTTTCTCCCTTATGATATCCGTTACCAGAAGTACAAATACCATGAAAAGAGCTATAAGAAGGTTTAAGGTCCCGAGCCCAAGCGCTGAAGGGCTGAAGCCTGAAAGGCTGTTTCCGGAAGGGATTCCGGCGATCTTACTTATAACGAGGAAGGCTTCCTCAATACTTCCCGCCCTGAAGAAGATCACTGTAAAGGTGAAGAGGCAGAAGGTTGCCACTCTCATATACAGGCTGTGAAAAGCCCCGGTAAAGGAATTATGCACCGGAAACAGCGAAATTATCCGGTTTCTTATATCCCTTGTCATTATCCCTATGCACTGCAAAAGTCCCGATAAAAAGCCCCAGAGGATATAGGTCCAGGCTGCTCCGTGCCAGAGTCCGGAAACCGTAAATACTATAAGGATGTTAAGGTACTTGCGGACAGTGCCCTTTCTGCTCCCCCCTAAGGGTATGTAGAGATAATCCCTGAACCAGTCCATAAGGGAAATATGCCAGCGGCGCCAAAGATCCGAAAGGTCTTTCGCAAAAAAGGGCTGCCGGAAATTCTCGTGGAGGGTGATCCCCATTACCTCCCCGGCTCCTATGGCTATCTCCGAATAACTCATGAAATCACAGTATATCTGCACTGAATATACAAGAGAGGCGATCAGCAGAGTGAGTCCCCCTGTTTCGGACACATTTCCGTAGGCCCTGTCCACAAGGATCGCAAGTCGGGAAGCTATCACCAGCTTTACGAAATAGCCGTAAAGCATACGTAGCAGTCCCTTCCTGATCCGTCCGTAGTCAAAGCTGTGCTCTTCATCAAACTGGGGCATAACCTCCGGTGCCCGGCTTATGGGACCCGCTAAAAGCTCCGGGAAAAAGGAAACGTAAAGGGCGTATTTAATGAAGTTCTTTTCCGGGGCGCAGTCTCCCCGATACACATCTATGAGATAGGACGCGGATTTGAAGAGATAAAAGGATATCCCCACCGGCAGAAGGATATTAAAACCGGCAGAGATATTAAAGCTTTCGCAGAAGAAATCAAAGTATTTGAAAAAGAAGAGCAGGGCAAAGCAGAAAATGAGCCCCGGTATCAGCAGAACCTTTCTTCTTTTCATGAAGAGAGCGGTTAAATAGGTTATGAGAGTGGCCGCAAAAAGGAGCAGCGCATAGGAAGCACCCTGACAGATATAAAAATAATAGCTGCATAAAAGCAGCCATATTTTCCTGTATTTCCCGCTTTCTCCGGGAAGTATGAAGTATATTAAGACCGCGACCGGGAAAAAGATCGCAAAGGAAACCGAATTAAAAACCATTACTTCCTCAGGAACTGCTTCAGCTCCTTAAATACCCTTCCAACCGGGAGACCTACCACGTTGCTGTAATCTCCCTTTATGCTCTTGATATATTTTGCAAAGGAGCCCTGAATGGCGTAGGAACCGGCCTTGTCTAAGGGTTCTCCCGTAGAGATATAGTCCCTTATCTGCTCGTCGCTTACGGGATATATCCTGACTCTGGTCTTCTCGTGAAACTGCCTGTAGCGCACATCCCGGCCGCTCTGCTTTACCGCAATGGTAACGCCGGTGTAGACCTCGTGGTCCCTGCCCTGGAGCTCCTTAAGGACTTCAAATGCTTCCTCTTCGTCCCTTGGTTTCCCAAGGATCTTGCCGTCTACGGAAACTATGGTATCGGCAGAGAGGATCACAAAGGCATCCCTCTTCTCTTCCTTTACCAGCTTATCGGCCACATACTCCGCCTTTAAGCAGGAAACTTCCTCCGCTGCCTCCGCGGGATCTTCTATGTCGCAGCTCTCGTCTATATCTGCAGGCATAACCGTAAAGGGGATATCTGCCTTTGTGAGAAGCTCTTTTCTCCTGGGAGAAGCGGATGCTAAGATCAAAGGCTTGTTTAAGATCCTGCAGGAACGGTGCTCCGAGGACTTCTCTTCTTCGGAAGAAAGGCTTCTTTCCACCAGACCCTTAAGTACTTCAGGACTTATATCTCCTATTATCAGTGCTGTATCCGAAATATCCTGCCGGCTTAACTCCTCCGGGGAACAAAAGGAAAACTCCATATCCTTAATGGATTCATATTCCCTTTTTTCCTCTTCGCTTACCGGCTTTACAACGATCGCTTTTCTCATTTTCCGACTCACCCTCTGGACTGTAATGCGCTGAGCTCTGCCTGGGCAGCGCCGCTTAAAAGGGTATTATAGCGGTAAACTATATATCCGGTGTATCCCGCCCCTGCTGCCTTATCACGCTGGGTGGCAAGGTTCGTAGATGAAAGCCTCCAGCCCGGATCTCCTCCGATAACCTGTCCTGACTTGTATCCGGCCATACCGAGATACAGGGGGATCCCTGCCTTATCTATGCTCTTAAAGAGATTCATACGGTTTGAGAACATGGTGACATTTCCCGCTGCCCCGTAGTTATCAGACCAGTAGATCTGGGGCGCAAGATAATCCACATACCCGCCGCTTGAGAGCCAGGTATCAACGTCCGCTGAGGAAGCCCTTAAATTATCCAGATTTCCCTGGGGAGAAATGCCGAAGACCTTACCGGTATTGGCACAGACAGTATGTACCTGGCTTACCATGGAATTGGTCTCCGCCTTGCCGATAGGTGGGAAATAATCATCAAAATGTATGCCGTCAACTGCGTAATTCGCAGCTATTTCCTGAACTCCGGATACCACGTTTGCGGTATTTGCAAGAGCCGCATTTCCGCATATCACGCCATTCCTGTATCCGTAGGGATTTATCCAGGCATGGATCTGCAGTCCTTTTGAATGGGCGATCTCCACCATATCGGCTAAGGGATCATAACCCGGATCTGAACCCATGAGCATTTCGGAACTCCAGGGGTAGATCCCTGAAGGATAAACCGCATCATTATGGCTCCTGACATGGACGAATATGGCGTTGAGGCCATGGGACAGGGTCACGTCACAGACACCTGAAAACGCGCTGTCAAATCCGGCCTTATCTTTGCCCTTTAAATAGGCCTGCCAGTCAATGAAGGAAAACCACACGCCCTTTAATCCCGCAGGGGCTGCGGCTGCCCTTGTCTCAACCATGTTTAAGCCTGCGGCATTTGTGCCTGCAGTAAGTATCGCTGCGGACAAAAGCACCGCAAGTATTCTCTTTAACATTTTCATTATTCTACCCTTTCATATTTCCCGGCAAAACCGCTCTTCTTATCCTTATCCCTGATCTCCAGGGTCTCCCCGTTATTCACGAAGGTTAAAGAGAGGCTTCCGTCTTCATAAACCGCTTCCTTCAGGTTCTCAGGACTTACATTTGCAACTCCTGTAAGCTCCGCTTTCTTTGATCCGTCCTTTGTAATGGTGAATTCAAAGGATGTGTCATCCGCGGGCATAAGAGAAACCTTAATGGGAGACAGATAATACTCAGAATCCCAGCTGACAGGCCCTTTTCCGTCATCTGCATAGTATTCAAAACGGTCAAAGGGCAGCAGGCTCTTTTCTTCACTGTCATAAACCAGAACTTCACCGGAAACGGCATTCACCGCCAGCATCTGTTCCAGTTCTTCATCATCTTTATTTACCACAGAATAGAGGTAACAGTCAACCTCATCTACTTCCGTATGTTCACTGAAGACCGCTTTACAGCCGGTACCTTCAAGTTTTTCTTCAAGAGATTTCTGTGCTTCTTCCTTAGCTATCTCCTCGGGTTTTTCTACAGATCCGCTTTCCTCTGTACCCTCTTCGCCGATTTTGGGAAGGACTTCTCCTGAAGTATTCTTTTTCTCCCCTCCGCAGGCAGCGAGCACCGCCGCTGCCGCAAGGAGAAGGATAAACATTTTAGCTTTCATTATTTTTTCCAATTGTCAATTATAGCCTGAGCTTCTGCTTTTGCGGCCTTTCTTAAAAGATCGTCATTCTTAAGTGCCTCTGCGTCCTTGGAATTGGATACAAAAGCGTGTTCCACGATGATACCGGGTATGCCCTTTGCTGCGGAAGTACGTATTACGGAATAATAGTCTCCGTCACTTCCCTGTCTTGTAAGAGCACCTCTGTCCTTAGTATCCAGGGCATCGGATACGGCTGCGCTTATGGCTGCGGAAAGCTTCTTTTTAGCAAACTCACTCTTAACGGAATAGTAAACTTCCGTTCCTCTCTTGCTGGTGTCATCGTTGTAATTGCAGTGTACGCTCACAAAGAGGTTGCAGTTCTTATCATCCGCAATATCTGTCCTGTCTGTAAGTGAAACATAGGAATCGTCCGTTCTGGTCATATAAACCTTGGCGCCTTTGTCCTTAAGCTCGTCCCTCAACATCTTTGCGATCTTTAAGTTTACATCTTTCTCAACAATGTCGTTATGGGTCGTGCCGCTGTCCTTTCCACCGTGTCCGGGATCTATGCAGACTACAAGGCTTGAGGACTTCTCCCTTTCCTTACCTTCATTTTCTCCGTCTTCCACAACATAGACCCTTGCCTCGTCACATACATTTGAGGGGTCGTTAGGGGATGATATCTTCATGTATATATCAGAGCTCTTATGTACCTTTATTCCCTTGAGCTTACCGCTGTCACCATCCACAGTCACGTATTTCTTGATCTCGGAGGTTGTGAGACTGTCACTCTTTAATACGAATTCCATATCATCATTGAATTCGAATATCTCCTTAAACTCGCTCTGGGTATAACCATCTGCCTTCTTAGGCAGCTTCTTGGGCTTGATCTTATATGTCGGAGTAACAGTGCCGTCTACCTTCACGCTGTACTTGGTCTTTGTGAGATCAACCTCTGAAGGATTCATGTAGAAATATTCCACAGGATCACTGAAGACATATCCGTCATGGTACTCACCTGCTGTTCCGCCCACATGCCATACAGACTGTACCCTGTACTTGATGAGTTCTCCGTTTTCTATCCTTCCGCCCACCGTATTGGCATACCTTTTCTTGGTGGAATTATCGGAAACATAACCCTGAAGCACCGCATGGCCGGTTTCCTTATCATACTGCTTTGTGGTGGAATTATATGCGTAGCTCCACCTCTGGATATAGTAACCGCTGATATTGTCAGCTGTATCGCTCCAGGTAAGCTTTGCGTCTGCTCTGGCATTTCCGTCCTCAAAGTAAAGGGCTTTCAGGTTCGTCACTGCCTTCTGGCGTCCGTACTGTATCAGCACGTTTGAGGTTCCGAGCTCCGTACCGAATTCGGTACCGTCGTTCTTCTTCTTGAGATAGGCTGTAACTCTGCAGTAATAGGGAACTCCCACGCCCACATCTTCAACCGTATATTCCCTGTTTTCAAAATACTTGGGTTTCTCGTCGAGACTGGTATATACTTTCGTAGTATGCAGCGCCGCGAACCTGCTGTCCTTACTGTACTCGATCAGGTAGCCTGTGGCCTTGCTTATCTTATTCCATTTAAGAGTAAAGGCTGTGTTGCTCTTTCTCTGTCCCTTAAGGTAAGGAGCCATGGAGATCAGCTTAAGCTTTGCCGGTCTTGACCAGGCGCTGTCTTCCAGATCCACCCTGTGACCGTAGTCATAGATCACTGTTTCCTCTGCCTTCACCCTGAAGGTAAAGGTAGCCTTGTTGTTGCCGGAAATGGTCACATTGTCTCCACCGGCATCAAGATAGGAATTGGTGCTTATGGTACGGGTCTTTAACACATATTTGGACCATGTTGAATTGTACTTGGTAACAACAACCTCGTCCTTTATTCCCTTGCTCTTGTTATTGTAGTGCTGGATCGTATACTTGTCCGAATCGCTGCCGAATCCCATGAAGTTCACGTTAGCATAGTGTATACCATCAGCGGGAGTTACTGACACGATCTTCGGTGTCACACGTACATACGCAGGCTTTTCAGCCTCACCGCTGACTCCTGAGTAATCCATTCCCACGGGGATGATCTTATAGATCAACTTTTCCCCCTCACTTGGAGATTTGTCTATGAACTTGGTCTTATACAGGCCCTCCGTCAGCTTTTTCCAGGTTCCGTCACTGTTGTATCTGTATATCTTATAAGCTGTCTTTCCGCCCTTCTTGCCTGCTTCCTTATAGCTCTTTACCTTTTTCCATGTGAGCTTGACGTCGCCCTTTTTATTTATGGTGGCCTTTACCTTTGTGGGCTCAGGCAGGCTGTTAACGGGTCCTCTCTCCTCACTGATTATGAGATCTCCGTATTCGTAGCTGACGTCATAGTTATTGATATCTGCAACACTTCCGTTCTTGGAAACAGTGAATTTATTCTTAACGGAACCCGGCTCTGTTATCTTTGCCTCAGGATCAAATTCGAAGACAAAGGACTCGGTTCCAACCATGGATCCCTTAACGATCCAGGGTCTCTCCGCTCCGGGTGCGGAAGCCTGGGAAAGTGTCTTTCCGTCATATTCCTTAGTGTAAGTTCCGCTCTTAAATGTAACAGGCCTGCGGGTAATAGAGGCTTTTACAAGGAAATCATAATCCTCATCCTTTTCTGCTCCGTCAGGATATACATAGAATGTCTGTGATTCGCTTACAAACTTTATGGCAGGGAAGGTAAAAGTCCTGTTATTCAGCGCCAGCGCAGGTGAATCCTTCTTATTCTGGGAAACGATCTTGTGTCCTTCAGGAACCGTGTATTTTGGCGTATACTCATTACCGTCATATTCCTTGGAATTCTCGATGGTGGTATATGAACGGACTGTCTCCTCATCAAGAACTGCCTTCACACCGCTTTCAGCCTTTTTTTCTTTATCGGCCTCCGGCTCCTTCTCCTCCGTCCTTTCCGATACAACCTCACCGGGAACGCTCTCCTCTGCCTTCTCTTCGGTCTTAGGAGCTTCTTCCTCTGCGGGTTCTTCGCTTACCAGGTCATTTTCAGAAACCTCTCCGGTCTCCTCATCAGCTCCTTCAGCAGCAGCCTTCTCGGCCTCATCCGCCGCCTTAAGCTCATCCGCATCTTCGCTGCCCCCTGTCTCAGCCGTATCTGCTTCATATTCAACCCCCTCCTGCTCCGGACTTTCTACAGCCGCAGCATCCTCAGATACTGAAGCAACGTCCGCAATTTCAGCCGCAAATCCCGGGGAAATGCTTCCCATCACCATTGCCGCTGACAATAATAAAGCTGTCCAAATCCTGCTTCGTTTACCCATATTTAACTCCTTGCCTTTCGTTTTTGAGAGCCACGGCATTTAAAATCCGCTTCGCGGAGCCGTGGCCTACGTACGGTAAAGTTTTCATAGAAAACTTTACAGTACCTTTATATCACCGTTATTTGATGATTTTTTCATTTAATCTTAAGGTATTTTATAAAGCCGTATAGTAAATAGTACATACTTTATGTATACCGGTTTTAAAAACATACACACAAAATATAGCACAATCATCCTTATATTTCTACTAATTATGGGAAAAAATTAAAATTTTATGAATTGTTTCTTACGAAATTATGGTAAACTACCGCTTTGCTTACAGGACAAAACATCAGGTGGCGTTGCCGGCGAACTGGCTCTGATAGAGTTCGTGATAGAAACCTTTACGGGAGAGCAGCTCCTCATGATTTCCCTGTTCTATGATATTGCCGTCCTTCATGACGAGAATAAGGTCCGCTTCCCTGATGGTGGAAAGCCTGTGGGCCACGATAAACCCGGTCTTCCCGTCCATGATCCTGTGGAAGGCCTCCTGTATCTTGACTTCCGTACGGGTGTCTATGTTAGAAGTGGCCTCGTCCAGTATCAGCATTGAAGGCTTTGAAAGCATGGCTCTGGTGATGCAGAGAAGCTGCTTCTGACCGGCGGAAAGAGAGCCTCCGTCTTCGGATATAACAGTGTCATATCCCTGAGGAAGCTTCATAATGAAGGAATGGGCGTGGCAATCCTTAGCGGCTGCCACCATTTCCTCTTCGGAAACAGAAGGATCTCCCATTATCAGGTTTTCCCTGATGGTGCCGCTCTTAAGCCAGGTGTCCTGCAGCACCATGCCGAAGGAATCCCTTAAGCTCCGCCTTGTAACCTTTCTTATATCCTTTCCGTCCACACTTATGCTGCCCTCCTTCACGTCATAAAAACGCATAAGGAGATTGATAAGTGTAGTCTTTCCGCAGCCTGTGGGACCTGCGATGGCTATATGCTGTCCCGGTTTTACGTTTAAGCTGAAGTCACGGATAAGCTCTTTGTCCTCGGTGTAGGAGAAGGAGATACTGTCCACATCGATCTCACCGCTGCATCCGAAAAGAGTAAGGGCGTCTTCGCTGTCCGGTTCTTCCTCTTCCTCTTCTATGAAATCAATAAGCCTTTCGGCACAGGCCAGGGCGTTCTGCAGCTCAGTCACCACCCCGGTTATCTCATTAAAGGGCTTGGTGTATTCCCTTGCGTATCCTAAAAAGCTTGTGAGTTCTCCCACTGTCATCAAACCCTTCAGGGCCCCAAAGCCTCCCGCAATGGCGATCACGGCGTAGACCGTATTGTTTACAAATCTGGTGGAAGGATTGGTAAGACTGGAAAAGAAGGTGGCTTTCAGGGAAGCGTCCCTCAGTTCCTCATTGATCTCATTGAAATCCTTTATCACCCTTTCCTCCCGGTTAAAGGCCTTTATGACCATGGATCCGCCCACCATCTCATTGACGAAGGATGTCTCCTTTCCCCGGACCTTTGCCTGGGTAAGGGCGTGGCGGTAGGTGTGGACAGCAATGAATTTGGCCACAAAAATGGACAGGGGCGTAAGCAATATGACGATCAATCCCATCTTCAGGTCGATCATGAGCATGAAGAAAAGGGTTCCGAAAATGGTGACTATCCCTGTAAAGAACTGGGAAAATCCCATTATCAGGCCGTCCGAAAACTGATCCGCATCGGATATCACCCGGCTTAAGATATCCCCATAGGGGTGATCGTCAAGGTAGCTTAAGGGAAGCTTCCCGATCTTTTTGAAGGCCGCATCCCTCATGTCCCTTACCACACCACAGGCTATCTTGTTATTGAGGATGTTCATTATATACTGGGCAAGGGAAGTAAAGGAGGCGCAGAGGGCAATGAGCACCATGACTCTTACGGCACCTCTGAAATCCACCCTGCCGGGGCCCAGGATACAGTCCACCGCCCGTCCCGTAAGGAAGGGGATGTACAGTGACAACAGGGCAGAGATAAAGGCCATGATCAGGGAAAGAGCCAGAAATACCCTGTATCCTCTGAAATATCTGTTTATTTTTTTAATAAGCAGACCTTTCACCCTTATGCTCCCTCCTTTGGAAACTGGGAATAGTAAATCTCCCTGTAAACTTCATTGCTCTTTAACAGTTCGCTGTGACTGCCCATACCGCTTATCTTTCCGTCATCCAATACGATTATCATGTCGGAATGCATGATGGAAGCTGCTCTCTGGGAAACAATAAAGAGGGTGGGGGCGTTCTCCATCTCCCTTAAGGCAGTTCTGAGTTTTAAGTCTGTGGCAAAATCAAGGGCTGAAGCAGAATCGTCAAGGATCAGTATCTCCGGCTTGCTTACAAGTGTCCTGGCAATACAGAGCCTCTGTTTCTGTCCACCTGACAGGTTCTTTCCTCCCTGCTCAATATAGAAGGAAAGGCCTCTTTCCTTTTTACGGACAAATTCCTCAGCCTGAGAGATCCCCAGAGCATCCCACAATTCCTGATCTGAGGCCTCCGGATCACCCCAGCGCAGGTTTTCTGCAACAGTTCCGGAAAAAAGGATGTTTTTCTGGAATACGGTGCTGACTTTGTTTCTTAAGCTCCCGGGGTCTATTTCCCTTATATCCCTGCCGTTTATCCTGATCTCACCCTCCGTCACAGGGTAAAAACCGGAAATAAGGTTCACAAGGCTGCTCTTTCCCGAGCCTGTGCCGCCGGTTATTCCGATGACAGAGCCTTTTTTCACATTGAAGGAAACATTTTCTAAAGCCCTTCCCCCGCTGCCCTCATAGCTTAAGGACACATTGTCAAAGGAAATAAAGGGCTCTCCGCTGCCTTCCCCGGGGAAGGGGATAAGTTCTCCACTTTTCTCCTCCCTGTCCTGAAGGAGTTCTCCCACTCTTTCGCCGCAGGCCGCAGCCTTGCTTATCAGGATTATGAGATTTGCAAGCTTAAGGAGTTCTATAAGGATCTGTGACATATAATTTAAGAGCGCCACAAACTCACCCCGGGTGATAAAGCCCAGATCCACCCGGATGGCTCCGGCATAGATGAGAGCTGCGGTAAAGAGATCCACAAGCACAAGGGTCAGGGGGTTCATGAGGAATGAGATATGCCCCACCCTTTCCTGCTCCAGGGCATATTCCCTGTCCATCCGGAGGAATTCCTCATTCTCCCTGTCCTCCATGCAGAAAGCGCGGATTACCCTTACGCCTGTAAGGTTTTCCCTGGTCTTTCCCGTGATCCGGTCAAGCTTTTCCTGTATCCTCCTGTATCCCCTCCTGCTGTACTTCATAATGATGTACACCGCTATGGCGAGACAGGGGATCAGCAGCGCAAAAACGAGGGCCGCCCCGGTATCCACTGTAAAGGCCATAATAACCGCGCCCGCCACGATGAAAGGCGAGCGTAAAAGGAGCCTTAGAAACATATTGACTCCGTTCTGTATCTGGGAAATATCTGAAGTCATGCGGGTTATCAGGGTATCGGCCCCAACCCTGTCGATCTCAGCAGGCTCCATTTTCTGAATGGTTTCAAAAAGGGAGCTCCTTAGAACCGCAGAAAACCCGGTAGCCGCTTTCGCGGCGTAATACTGGGCCGTTAGAGAAAAGACAAGCCCTGCCCCTCCGAAAAGTATGAGGAGCAGCCCCATCTTTATGATATGCCCACTGTCCCCCCTGCTTATCCCGCTGTCTATAAGGGACGCCACCACAAGGGGAACGATAAGCTCAAACGCCGCCTCTATAAGCTTAAAGAGCGGCGATAAAAAGCATTCTTTTTTATAGGGACGCAGATATTTGAAGAGTGATCTCATGCAGTAACCGTTTCTTCCCCGTTAAACAGGGCTTTTAAGAGAAGAGGCGTAAGCAGGGAGCTCACTACTATGAGGAGGATCACCGCTGTAAAATACTCACTTCCGATAATGCCGGTCTTTAACCCCCTCTGGGTCACGATAAGGGCCACCTCGCCCCTGGTCATCATGCCGACTCCGATCTTCAACGCGTCCTTACCCTTATAACCTAAGATCCGTCCCATGAAGCCGCAGCCTATGATCTTTGACAAAAGACCTACCATGACGAATACAATGGAGAACACAAGAATTGTGGTGTCCAAGGTCCTTAAATTGGTCTGCAGTCCAATGCTTGTAAAGAAAACCGGACCGAAGAAGGTATAGGAATTGATATCCACCCTCCGCTCTATGTAGTCGGAATCCTTTAAGGAACTTAAGATCACGCCCGCAAAGAAAGCTCCGGTGATATCAGCCACGCCGAAATAGCGGTCCGCCACATATGAGAGGATAAAGGCTATGCCTATTGAGATAATGGGTATCCTTCTTGTATGGGGATAGCGCTCGTCTATCCACTTCATCACCTGATAGACGATAACCCCTGCAACGACTGTGATAAGGAAAAACGCTGCTGTTTTTCCTGCGGTGAGGGCAAAATTACTCTTCGGATCCCTGATGCCGATGACTGCCGTAAGCACAAGAATGCCGATCACGTCGTCGATTATGGCGGCGCTCATTATGGTCATTCCCAGCTCCGTGGAGATCTTCCCCAGTTCCTTCAGCACCTGCACTGTGATACTCACAGAGGTAGCCGTAAGGATGGTACCGATAAACAGTGCTCTGATGAATTCCTCCGTTCCAAAGGCACTGAAACCGAAGAAACTCATATACATCAATGTACCTAAAACAAGGGGCGTGAAAACCCCGGCACAGGCTATGAGGGTAGCCTTGACGCCGGATCTTTTAAGCTGGTTTAAATCTGTTTCCAGACCGGCGCTGAACATCAGAAGAATGACTCCCACCTCGGCCATCTGATTTAAGAAGTCCGTCTCCTGTACCAGATTCAAAAGGGTGGGGCCTATAAGTATCCCTGCCACTATCTCCCCCGCAACCTGAGGGGCATTAAACTTCCTGGCCACAAGGGCAAAAAACTTGGCAAAGAGAATTATCAGTGCCAGATCCCATAATATCTCAAGAGTATCCATCTGTCATAAGGCCACGGTTTTCGTACCGTGGTCCTCCTCCATTCTGTCTTCTTACTCAAAAACTATCGTCGTCCCTTCCGGGGATCAAAGGATCTTTATAAAATCCTCCCTGATCTCTTCGAAGCTTTCATCCACCAGTCCGAAATCCTTTTCCTTATAATTCCAGAGGGCATGTCCTATGCCGTGCTTTTCAAAGGCGCAGTGGATATCCTTAAGCCACTTGATCTTTTCATGGTTGTCCGCCAGATCTATGACGCCGTATTCACCGCAGTATAAGGGCACGTTATCCTTCTCCGCTTTCTGAAGGGCAGGAGCAAATATCTCTTCAAAATACTCCTCGGTTTCAGTGTAATTTGTCCTGAAATCCGGCTCCATATCCTCCACCCAGTAAGCTCCCTGATGGGTGAATAAGAAGGGATCGTAGCAGTGGAAATTATAGATGATCTTATCATCTAAGGGAATATCGATAAGGGGCACGGTGCGGACGTTATTATACATTACTCCTCCGCAGATGATGTATGTGTCCTTTGTGATCGCCCTCATCTCCTCTATATAGCGTTTCAGCACCTTATTCCAGGCGTCGGCTACGCTCTCCAACACCACTTCGTTCAAAGGCTCAAAGGCCACCCTGTCGGGATATGAGCCGAAACGTTCTGCGATCTCTCTCCATAGCTTTAAGAATCTGTTCTGCAATGCTTCATCATAGAAGAACTTTGACCTGTCCATATCCTTTAATGGATCAAAGGAATATCCGAAACACTCGTGGAGGTCTATGAGCAAATTTAAGTCCCGCTCTTCGCACCATTTAAGACAATTTGAAAGATAGCCGAAACCCTCTTCCTTTATGTTGCCCTCTTCGTCCTCCAGCACGTTATAGTCCACCGGAACCCTTACATGGTCAAACTTAAGACTCTTTATATAGTCCAGATCCTTTTCTGTGATAAAACTCTCAAAATGAGCCTTATCATACTTATCATACTGGGATATCCATCCTCCCAGATTAACGCCTTTCATAAATCCTTCAAATTTTCTCATTTTGATCCCCTATTCGTTGCTTTTTTCTCTGTTACTTACAAACTGTATCAATATCCCTGCCACTGAAAGCACCACTTCAACCGCGAGTACAACTATGGACTTTTCCGGCGGAAGGAAGGATGTGTCGAAAGAAACCACCCCGGCCAGGCGGTAGAGTATCATGGGTATGGCAAAGCCCCCGAGGATTCCAGTGATCACTATGATCACCGGTTTATCAGCCTTGGTAGCTATGAAACCTGCAACCACTGCCGAAGCAAAGGCGATTATAAGTCCGGGCATTCCCAGTTTCTCCAGCAGGCCGCTTAAGATCATGAAGACGGCGCAGGCTGCCGCCACAAACAGGCCCACCTTCACCACCAGGAAAGATACCGCTCCCACCGCAAGTCCGACAACTATCTGTATGATCATTGAGGGAACCGGAGGCGCCGGCCAAAATGTACTGATCGCAGTGCCGCAGAGCATATATCCCGCTAAGAATCCCAGGAAGAATACCGCAAGCTTATAAAGCTTATATCCCGCTCCCCAGATAAAAAACGCTACTATGAGTGCAAGCACTAACAGTAATGGTGATGTGTCAGATAAGATATCCATTTTCCGTACCTTGCCTTTTCTTAAATTATTATATCATTAACCGTTATTCTGTATCTCCGGCATCATCCGCAGCAGGATCGCCGCCATCCGGGTTATCATCTCCGCGCGATCCGTTATTATCCTTCGGATCATCAAGATTTCT
Source organism: Lachnospiraceae bacterium (assembly GCA_017448845.1). GTDB lineage: Bacteria > Bacillota > Clostridia > Lachnospirales > Lachnospiraceae > NK4A144. Next base: position 17,048 of record JAFSKT010000088.1, on the reverse strand, counting down.
GCTGTCAAGAAGATCTTCCAGCTTCATTGTGGCATCCCTCTCTATGAGCTTGCCCTTTATCGCCTTATCAAGGAGATCCCTGTCGGTCTCCAGCTCCTTTTTCGTCTTTTTAACGGCCTCCACCGCAGCATTATTACTGCTGTTGCTCGTGATGAAAAGATCCGCAGCCTTTATGGCTTCCTCACACCTTTTTTTAAGCTCCTCTGCCACCGGGGCATTGATGTCATCCCGGCCCGGCTTCAGGCCTAATTTCTGCAGTCCGCCGTTATATCTTTCAAACAGCTTATTAAAGCTCTTATATTCTTCGGAATCATCCCCTCCGGCATCCTTCAGGCCCTTCTTTGCTCCCTCTATCCGGTTGAAACCGTCCATGTCATAGCCCTCCGCCTTCCTGAAGGCCATGCCGGTCTGCTCCGTATAGTCCTTTTCCAGTCTCTTTTTCAGATTGCTCCGGACCTGATTTCCCTTTTCCTTTAATGTCCTGGACTTTGCAGCCTCTTCGCTGCCCACGTTGGTGAGATCCACGTCCATATTCCTGAACTCGACGCCGGCCTCCTTACCCTTCACACTCGGCCGCACCATGGTGAGCACGTGCTCTCCCCTGGCAGCAAGGAGCGCCACGTAATTCTTAAGCATCTCCTTATCCTGCACCGGATCTCCGGAACCCTTGTAGAGAAACTGCTCCTTAACGTAATTCCTCAGGCTCATTCCGTCCACATAAAGGCAGTCCAGAACTCCCTCTATTCCCATGCTGCTGTAAAAGCCGCTGCCGCCGTCGTTAAAACTTCCGGCCCAGTCCGATACACTCTTGAAGAAATGCTTTGCGGCCTCCTTCGCTTTAGGGGTAAAGGTACCCTTTTTCATTACGGTTCCGGTAAATTCCCTTAAGTCAGAGGGGGCTTTGATGACATTTCTCTGCTCTGTGGCTTCCACAGGCCCGGCTTCACCGGCTGTCCCTCCGGACTTCATGGTCTCCGTCTGCCGTCTCTTCATGGCGATATCGTTGCTGTTCTGGGTATGTATGCGGCTCTGCATCAGCGGGCCGTAATTCCCCAGCTCCTCAACTCTCGTCATATACGGGGATATGGGCTCACTGTCCCCGTCACTGCTCTTTGTATTGAAAACAGACTTGCTGGTATTGATACCACCGGTCTTGTTTAAAGCTTCTTTTTTCTTTTCTATGTCTCCCAGCTGAAGGTTTCCTATGTCGCTCATGCTCTGCGGTTCCCGCTCCTTTCCTTCAATCTGTGGGCCGCTGATAAAATCGCCCTATTACCCTTTCCGTCTTCAGGACATTCACAAAAGCCTCCCCGTCCGCATCCTTCACTGCCCGGATAACACGGCCTGACTCCGCCCCCGATACCACTGAATATACCACGTTCCGCTCGCAGTGCTCGTAGGAGCCCTCCCCTTCCAACACGGTGGCGCCGTGGTTGCTTATCCTTGATATTGCCTCGCAGATCTCCTTTGGCTTATTGGTAACTATAAAGAACGTAGCCTGCTGGTACTTCCTGTATATTACCCTTACGGCGGAGGTGGAGGCGAATTGGAATAAGATCGAATAAAGAGCCTTATCCCAGTTGAAAAGCAGACCTGCCGCTATCAGTATGCAGGCGTTTATCACCAGGGGGATGCTGAAGGAGTCTATACCTCTCTTTTCCGACAGGTAGATCGCAATAAAATCCGTTCCACCGCTGGTTGCATCCATTAACAGGCACAGGCTTATGGCAAAACCGTTTATCAGTCCCCCAAAGATGCTTATCAGGAGAGTATCCTGGGTAACGGAGTAGCTTGGCAGGATATCTGCCAGCACGCTTGTCAAAACGATCACATAGCAGGAAAGCAACGTAAACTTCTTTCCTATATACCTGTAACCAATATACACGGGTACTGCATTAATGATGGTATTTATAAGAGTATAGGGAAGCTTTATACCGAGAAATGTCCCGGCCGCTTCCTGCAGGAGCAGTGTAAGTCCGCTGGCCCCTCCGGGCAGCAATCCTCCCGTGTGCACAAAGGTATTGATGTTTACAGCCATAAGGAAAGACGCAAACGTTACTGCAATGATCCTTAACGGCATATAACTTCTTATCTTGTTTATCCTTTCCTCACGCCTGTTGGAGCCGAGCATATTACATGGTTCCTCTGGGGTTCCAGATAAGCTGCTCCCAGGCATCCAGCTGCTGCTCTGTCATAAAGCCGTTGGACGTGCCCATATAACCTATCTTATTAGCGGCGAAAAGCAGGGCCTTGTGGATGGCGTTCTTGCTGTCACCGTCCTTTAAATAGTAATGAAGGAAGCAGGCAAAGAGCGCATTTCCCGCTCCGGCGGTATTCACTATATGAACGCTCTTTACAGCGTCATAGTGTACCGTTACCCCCTTCTGCTTGTCGTAGATGATAAGGCCCTGGCCCCCCTGTCCGAAGATGATGATCTCAGGGTCGTACTTCTCCTGCATTTCCTTTATGAAACCGTAAGGCTCCTCATCAATGGTATTGTCATTAAAGTAGAGGATGTCGGCATTATGAAGGTAGTCCTCGTTAAAGATCTCCTTCTCTCTCATAAAGTAGTGTATCTTTACGGCCAGTTTCTTCCCCATCTCTTTTACCATGGGGATAAAGGGCCGGCAGAAATTCGTATTTGAAAGGACCACCATATCACTGTTCTTGATCAGCGGCTCAGCTAAACTCATATCGTATTTAGCATCTCTTACGTCCTTTAAGTCCACAAAATGCTGCTTTTTCCTGCGAGCATCATAGAGAAGCACTTCTATGGGAGTCTCCTTGATGATGGGAAGGACATAATCCGTTTCAAGGGTCACTTCCCTGTCCGGAGGATTAAAGATCGAGAGGTCCTGCTTATCACCAACCACCGACATAAGATCCACATCATCCCCCAGCCATTTCAGCGCCAGGGATGTATTGAAGGCATCTCCTCCGGTGGAGAAATGGATGGTATCCGGCTCTCCGGAATAGGGCGAAAACTGTACGGGCAGTTCTTTAACCTTAACAATGGTTTCCAGCTGTGTAATACCTGCTACAACGAATTTACTCATACCGTATCTCTGCCTCTCCTTTCCCCTGAACCGCTGTCTTTCAGCGTCCGTAACCGTCTGCGTATAATCAGTATACAGTATAACATTTTTTTATATGGAGATAAAGGGGTGTCGGCATTTGCTGCAATGCCGGCACCCCTGTCATCATTTTCACTTATCCGGTCAATCCGGTTTACTGAACAATCCCCGGAATTCCTTTCGTCCGGGCACCCATGCTTTTTCATAGATGCGTGTAAAGTGATTCTTCACCGTCTGCTCGGATATACCAAGCATATATGCGATCCTCCGGTTAGAGAACCCGGATATCTTTAAGTATCCAAGCTCCAGCTCCCGCTTTGTAAGTCCGAATTCCCGCGCTTTTTCAAGATATCTGTCCTTTGTGATATACGGCTCATTCATCACCGAGGTCCATTTCTTCATTCATCTTCCGCTCGGCATTAAGCCTTAAGGGTAAGAGGAAGAATTCCACGATCACCGCATAAAAACCGGTCAGGAGGCATACCGCCAGATTAGCTCCTATCATGGACAGATCATCTATTTTACCCAGTAAAAGAACTCCTGACATTATGATCGCAAAAACCGCCCCGTATATGGTGAGCTTCTGCGCCGCATCCACCGCGCCGATTATATTCTTCAGCTCCAAAAGACTGTATTCCCTGATGCCGACAGAAAAAGCCTTCGTAAAATCCTTCCATTCCCCAAGGATCAGCAGTCCGGGGATAAGAACCATAAGGATCATGATCAGGGAAGGCAGATCAATGAACCAGAGCGCTGATGACATTCCATCACTGCACATAAAGACATTAAATATAAAGACTGCGGCAAAAAGGATCAGCTCTCCCACCAATACAACTCTTATGTTTTTCTTCATAAATGATCTCCTTTCAAGGGAATATTCATGTGTTGCCTGAATAAACTCTATCACGTCCGTAAAGGAAATCATATAGTACCTTTTCACGGCCTGCCGGACAGGTCATTTTTTCCTTGCATTTTAAGTGTTTATCACGATGTAATAAAAAACAGCCCCAGGGCAGTTGTCCTCAGGTGCAATAAGTCGTATATGATTGTCCGAAGATTTGCTCCACAGCGCCACAGCTCGATTCCGCTTCGCTTCATCTCGGTCGTGGCTGTCGCCGCATGATTACAAAAAAAAAGGGATTGCCCCCAGCAAGTATACTTGCTGTAGCAATCCCTTTTTGTAATCACGCTGCTCGTAGCAATCGCGAAGATTATCTCTTTGAGAACTGAGGTGCACGTCTTGCTGCTTTGAGACCGTACTTCTTTCTCTCCTTCATTCTGGGATCTCTTGTGAGGTAGCCCTCTTTCTTAAGAGTGGCTCTGAACTCGTTATCAACCTCTAAAAGTGCCCTTGAGATGCCGTGACGGATAGCTCCTGCCTGTCCTGTGTATCCGCCGCCGGTAACATTAACCTTGACATCATACTTATCAATCGTATCGGTGGCTACTAAAGGCTGACGAACGATAACCTTAAGGGTCTCCAGTCCGAAATATTCATCAATGCTATTCTTGTTGATGGTTATCTCTCCCTTGCCGGGTACGAGATAAACCCTGGCTACAGAGCTCTTTCTTCTCCCTGTGCCGTAATACTGGTTTACTGTCTTAGCCATTGCTTTCCCTCCAATCTATCAGAATTTCAGTTCCTCGGGCTTCTGAGCTGCATGATCATGCTCAGGACCAGCGTATACATGAAGCTTCTTATACATCTGGCGCCCTAAAGGTCCCTTGGGAAGCATTCCCTTGACAGCGTGTTCAAAAACTTCCTCAGGTCTCTTTGCAAGCTTCTGCCTGAGAGTCTGAGTCTTAAGGCCTCCAACGTAATCAGAATGTCTCTTGTAGATCTTCTGATCCATCTTTCTGCCTGTAACCTTGATCTTAGATGCATTAACAACTATTACATAGTCGCCTGTATCAAGGAAGGGAGTGAACTCGGGCTTTGTCTTTCCACGAAGCACTGCTGCTACTCTGGAAGCAAGGCGTCCGAGGGTCTGTCCCTCAGCATCTACCACATACCACTTTCTTTCAATGGTAGAGGCACTTGCCATATATGTATCCATTGCGAATCCTCCGAATATAATACAAAACAAACTGTAACTGCTGTGAACCGGGGCTGTTGGTCACAGCGTCAAATATTTTACAATACAGATATTTCCATGTCAAGAGGGGTTTTGCTATAAAAAATCCCCCGTCCGTGGACGGGGGAGGCGGTGCGGATATGCTCAGCCGTTTATCCTGTTGATGACTTCTCTTGCAGTATCCCCGATGGATTCAACTTCTTCCTTCAGCTTGTCGGTCTGCTCAAGCTGCTTTTCCTGGGATTCCTGCTGAAGCTTAAGGCTATTCTGCATTTCTTCTATATCCTTAACGAAGGTATCGATGATGTCTAATATCTTGCTGGATGAAACCTTGATGTTGTTTGCAAGCTTATTCATTTCCTGGGCAACAACCGCGAAGCCTCTTCCCATTTCTCCGGAACGGGCTGCTTCTATAGAAGCGTTGAGGGAAAGCATGTTGGTATTATTGGATATCTTCTGGATCTCCTTCGCAAAGGTCTCAACCTCGGTAACGTTGGTGAGGATGCGGTTTGCGGAATCGTTGATGACGGAGGTGCTCTCCATTATCGTCTTGTTGCAGTCATTGGCGTTATCTATCTCTTTGTGAACGGCTTCCACGGACTGCAGAAGCTTTTCGGAAGCCTCCTTCGTGAAGGTCTCATTTTCAAGGCTTATGGCTATACCCATGGTGCCAACGATCTCAGATCCGTCCTTAATTGCGATGGTAACCGCCTTAAACTCGAAACCGTATACATCGGCGGGACAGTTCTGCTGAAGCTTTTTACCGGTGGTGAAGCTTATCCACATGGGATCATCCTGGCTTAAGGGATCCCCGACATGGATATCGGCCACCATCTTGTCACCCCTCCAGTAAGCAAGGAACTTATACCCGTCCGTAACGCTCATCATGATGTCCATTCCCAGAGCATCCTTGATAACAGGAACAATATCAATATAAGACTGTAAAACCTGATTCATGCTAAACCCTCCTAATAAGATAAGAAATAATAAACTTAATTGATTATATCATAACTTCCCTGTATATGCATTACTTACGGGAAATTTAAGGAACAGATCCATCCTGTTTTCCGGATTTTAATCCCGGCTCCAGCGGCAGGAAGCTCCGCAGGGCAGGATAAGACCGTGATCTTTGACAGGAAGCCCGATCTCCTCGGCTTCGGTCCTGCCCTTAAACCTCTTTCCGATGAGGATCTCCGTCATGTACTTAAGCACCCCGGGCTGCAGTCCCGTGGTATAGGAGTTGATAAGGAAAAAGAGGGGGTCGTCGCTCAGCAGCTCACCGGTCTCTTTTATCAGATGGAATACGTTTTCCTCCATCTTCCAGATCTCTCCTTTAGGTCCTCTCCCGTAGGAAGGGGGATCCATAACTATACCGTCGTATCTGTTTCCACGGCGGATCTCCCGCTCCACCAGCTTCAGGCAGTCATCTACAAAAAAGCGGAACCTGTCTTCCGGGATATTTGACAGCCGGCAGTTCTCCTTTGCCCAGTTGACCATGCCTTTGGAGGCATCCACGTGGGTGACTTTTGCGCCGGCTCCGGCACAGGCAGCAGTAGCACCGCCGGTATATGCAAAGAGATTTAATACCTTTACCTCCCTGTCCGGATCTCTCTTCATGGCACTGCGGATCTTTTCCGTCATCCATTCCCAGTTAACCGCCTGCTCCGGGAAAAGGCCTGTGTGCTTAAAGGAGAAGGGCTTTAAGTTGAAGCTTAAGACCTTTCCGGAGGCTTTCAGCTCATATTTGATCTTCCATTCCTCCGGAAGATCAAAGAATTCCCAACTGCCTCCGCCCTTACTGCTCCTGTGGTAATGGGCATTTCTCTTTTTCCAGCCCGGATCCTTCTTTTCCGTGTCCCATATCACCTGGGGATCCGGTCTTATTAAGGTATACTTTCCCCAACGCTCCAGTTTTTCACCGGAGGAGGAATCTAATACCTCATAATCCTTCCAGTTGTCAGCGACCCACATTCTACTTTCCTTTCAAATAACCTTCCCGGCTTCCCCGAAGAAAGCCGGCATATATCAGCATATCCTGGGGAGCCCCTCTCCGAAAAGGGGAGGAACCGCTCTCTGTCCACCTACAGCGGTCTTCATGATGAGCCGCGGTTTCTCCGAAGTTTCCTTCACTTCCCCGATCACTGCCGCATTCTCTCCGTATTCGGAATCCCTTATTATCCGCAGCGCTCTGTCCTTATCCTCGGGAGCAACAGCGCAGACCATCTTCCCCTCGTTTCCCATATACATGATGTCGAGACCAAGAAGTCCACTGAAATCCCTGACCGCAGCACTCACGGGAATGGAGTTTTCCTGAAGCACAATATCGGCTCCCGACTCCTTCGCAAACTCGTTCAATACGGTTCCCAGGACGCCCCTTGTAACATCTCTCATGGCCCGGACTTTGATCCCGCCTTCCATAAGGCCTCTGACCATCCGGTTCAGAGGGGCGTTGTCGCTCTTTATAAGATTATTTTTAATATTCAGCCTGTACTTCATAATGGCCGCATGATGATCTCCCAGATTTCCGGACAGGATCACTGCGTCCCCGGGGCGGATAAAACGGGCTCCCACCGAAACGTCTTCATCCACAAAGCCCACTCCCGCAGTATTGATGATAAGTCCCCCTTCTCCTCCGGAAGACTCCACCACCTTTGTATCTCCTGCAACTATCCTGACTCCGGCTTCTTTAGCGGTATCCGCCATAGAATCCACGATTTTTTCAAGGAGATCAGTATCTAAGCCCTCTTCCAGCACAAAGCCCGCCGTAAGATATTGGGGCACACTGCCGCTCATTAAGAGATCGTTTACGGTTCCGCAGACCGAAAGCCTTCCAATATCCCCTCCGTCATAAAAAACGGGCCTTACCACAAAGGAATCCGTAGTAACAGAGAGCCTTTTATACCCGGGCACCACAGAGGAATCCTCCATCCGGTCCAGATATTCATTACCAAGCCTGTCCTTAAAAAGCCCTTCTATAAGCTCTGCCGTGGCAGCACCCCCGCTGCCCTGTTCCATTGTGATCTTTCCCATTACCTGACCTTATGCCGCAGGCATCAGTGTCTCATCGGTGACGTGCCTGCTCGGCACCGATGAAGTTTGAAAGTCAAAGACTTTCAAACTTTCTCCTGTAAAAATACCCGGATCAGACCATTTGATCCGATCCGGGAAATGTATCATTTCTTCTATGGGGAAACGATTTCCGTTTACTGTACCTTTTTAAGCCATTCCTTGATATTTGAAACGCCGTTCAGCTTGTTGCAGCCGTTGTCGTCAAAGATAACAAGGGTGGGAGCTTGCATAATGCCGTACTCTTCCACAAGGGCGGGGTTCTCATTGGCATCCACGGTCTTATACTCGATACCCGCATCCTTAAGCATGTTTCCTGCTATCGCACAATTGGGGCAGGTAGTGGTCTTAAAGAGCATCGCAACGTTCTCTGCGTTTGCATCTGCGCTCTTATTTGACCTCTTTACTGCGCTCTCCTTGAAATCCACATATACAGGTGCCTTTTTCTTAAATACGGAAGAGGAAATGTCATAAACCTTCCTATCCCTGTATTCCTGGGCTTTTCCGTCATTCCAGTTGGCAACCGGCCTGTAGTAACCGGTGATACGGCTGTAGATCTCAGTCTTCTGTCCGCAATGAGGGCAGAGGGCCTGCTCGCCGTTTAAATACCCGTGCTCCCTGCATACCGAATAGGTGGGAGACAGGGTGTAATAAGGCAGCTTATAATTCTCGGCGATCTTACGTACCAGGGTTGCAGCTGCTCTCCAGTCGGGAAGTTTTTCGCCAAGGAAGGCATGGAAAACGGTTCCCGAAGTATAGAGGGTCTGAAGCTCATCCTGAATATCAAGGGCTGAGAAGATATCCTCTGTATATCCCACAGGCAGATGGGATGAATTTGTATAATAAGGAGTGCCATCCATATTTGCGGTAACGATGTCGGGATACTTTTCCTTATCATGCTTTGCAAATCTGTATGTGGTGGACTCTGCGGGAGTAGCCTCTAAGTTGTAGAGATCCCCGTACTGCTCCTGATAATCGGAAAGCCTGTCTCTCATATGATTCAGGACTTCCTTAGTGAATTCCTGTACCTTCTTATCTGTCATGTCGGCCTTCAGCCACTTCGCATTCAAGCCCACCTCGTTCATGCCGATAAGGCCGATGGTGGAGAAGTGGTTTGAGAAGGTGCCGAGATATCTCTTGGTGTAGGGATAAAGTCCCTGCTCCATAAGCTTCTCGATAACCTGCCTCTTGGTGCGGAGACTCCTGGCACTGATATCCATAAGGTGGTTGAGCCTTCTGTAGAAATCCTCTTCATCTTCCGCAAGATAGGCGATCCTGGGCATATTGATGGTAACAACGCCGATGGAACCTGTGGATTCGCCGGATCCGAAGAAACCGCCGGATTTCTTCCTGAGTTCCCTTAAGTCAAGACGCAGCCTGCAGCACATGGAACGTACATCGCTTGGTTCCATATCGGAATTGATATAATTTGAGAAATAAGGGGTGCCGTACTTCGCAGTCATCTCGAAAAGCAGCCTGTTATTCTCGGAATCGCTCCAGTCAAAGTCGCTGGTGATGGAATATGTAGGGATGGGATACTGGAAACCCCTGCCGTTGGCATCGCCCTCGATCATGACCTCGATAAAGGCCTTATTTACCATATCCATCTCATGCTGACAATCTCCGTATGTAAAGTCCAGTTCCTTTCCGCCCACTATGGCGTTGAGATTCTTTAAGTCTTCAGGCACGGTCCAGTCAAGTGTTATGTTCGTAAAGGGTGCCTGTGTTCCCCAGCGGCTGGGGGTGTTGACGCCGTATACGAAGGACTGTATGCACTGTTTTACATCCTTCTGTGAAAGATTGTCCACCTTTACAAAGGGAGCAAGATATGTATCAAAGGAAGAGAACGCCTGGGCTCCTGCCCATTCATTCTGCATTATTCCTAAGAAATTGACCATCTGATTGCAGAGGGTAGAAAGATGGCTGGCGGGAGAAGAGGTGATCTTTCCGGGAACTCCCCCGAGACCTACCTGTATCAGCTGCTTTAAGCTCCAGCCTGCGCAATATCCCGTAAGCATGGAAAGATCATGAATGTGGATCGCAGCGCTTCTGTGAGCATTGGCGATCTCTTCATCATAAACCTCTGAGAGCCAATAATTGGCTGTGATGGCTCCGGAATTGGAAAGGATGAGACCTCCCACGGAATAGGTGACTGTTGAATTTTCCTTCACTCTCCAGTCATTTATCTTTAAATAATCATCGACGATATCCTTGTAATTAAGCAGGGCAGAATTTACATTACGCACCTTTTCACGCTGTTTACGATAAAGGATATATGCCTTTGCCACTTCGGAATATCCGGCTTCGGACAGAACTTTCTCCACACTGTCCTGGATCTGCTCCACCGTGATCCTTCCGTCTTCCACCTTGCTCTCGAAATCAGATGCTACTCTGAGCGCAATAAGGTCGATGACACTGGTGTGATACTCCTTTTCCAGCGCTACAAATGCCTTTGTAATGGCTGCCGAGATCTTGGAAATGTCAAAATCCGCAACTGCTCCGTCCCTCTTAACTACCTGATACATGATATAGTCCTCTCTCCTAAAAAATCTCCCGGCTTATTACACAAATAATGGTGCGGAAACACCGGGATTTTTCCGCACCCATATATAATAAAATGCCTCGACAGAAATGTCAATATATTGTAGTGATATTATTTGTATACAACAAAATGTTGCGGTTTTTCCGGAAAACGTTTCCTAAGAAAGGCCCCTTAATTCAGCATTTGGGACATACTTTCTCACTTCCCTTAAGTAAGTATCCAGTTCTTCCTTATCAGGAGACTGAAGATCCCTATCCGGAACGCTGTCTCTCTGCACAAACTGCTGGAGAAAATACCGTTTTGCGCCCTCTATCCACTTTCCTATAAGGGTAAAGTCCTCCAGCTCATGGAGACCCTTTACCACTGTGGTCCTGAATTCGTAGTCGCACTTACCCTGAAGCAACAGGGATACGCTTTCTCTTATCCCCGTAGTATCAATATCTTGTATTCCGATAGTCAGGCCGTATTTCGGCAGGGAATTCTTTATGTCCATTGCGACATAGTCCAAAAGTCCCTGCTCTATGAGGGATTTCAGCTCCTCCGGATGATTACCGTTGGTATCCAGTTTTACCTTGAAGCCCCTGTCCTTTATGCCGCATATCAGATCCTTTAATCCCCTGTTCAAACAGGGCTCTCCACCGGAGACCACCACTGCGTCCAGCAGTCCCTTTCTCCGGTCGAGAAAGGAAAACAGCTCCTCTTCGTCCATAAGGGGCTCACAATCCCCGGACAGCAGATGACTGTTATGGCAGTACGGACATCTGAAGTCGCAGCCGTTTAAGAAGACGGTTGCCGCCGTCTCCCCGGGATAGTCTAAAAGGGTAAGTTTTTGTAGGCCATATATCAACATTTTACCAGAGATCCATAGTTTCATCAGAGGCCAGGGCCTTGTTTATCAGTTCCTCGCTTATATCCGCAAGTTTTTCTTCCGACGCCTTTATCACATTTAAGCGGGGCTTGGTCACGGGATGCTTTGCAACAAATATGGTGCAGCAGTCCTCAAAGGGAAGGACCGAGATATCCGCTGTCCCAATCTCCTCAGCCTTGTCGATTATGTCCTGCTTGTCAAAGCCGATAAGAGGCCTGTACACCGGAATAGACACGGCATCGTCCGTGGTGAAGAGGCTCCTTAAGGTCTGGCTCGCCACCTGTCCGATGGACTCTCCGGTTATAAGCCCGAGACACTCCTTGCTGTTATTTGCTATAGCCTCTGCGATCCTCATCATGTAGCGCCTCATGATGATAGTCAGCTCGTCATGGGGACATCTTTCATAGATGGCCATCTGTATCTCGGTAAAGTTTATTATATGGAGTTTAATGGAACCGGTGTATGAGGACAGCACCCGGGCCAGATCTATTACCTTCTGCTTTGCCCTGTCGGAAGTATAGGGTGGGGCGTTAAAATATACCGCGTCAAGATATACGCCCCTGCGGGACACCATATATCCCGCCACCGGAGAGTCAAAGCCTCCGGATAAAAGAAGAAGGGCCCGTCCGTTGGTCCCAAGAGGCAGGCCTCCGGCACCCTTTATTATCTTTGAATACAGAAAGATCTGCTCCCGGAGCTCAATATGTATAAGGACTTCCGGGTTATGCACATCCACCTTCATCTCCGGATATGCGTCGAGAAGTGCTTCTCCCACGTCCGCATCCACTTCCATGGAGGTTTTGGGGTAGGCTTTGTTTGCCCTTCTGGTATCCACCTTGAAGGTAAAGTTCCTGTCCTCATAGTTTTCTCCCACGAACTTTACCGCAGCCGCCTTTATACCATCAATGCTCTTATCCGGTACATGGTTAACGGGGCAGATCCCCACCACTCCGAAGATCTTCTTTAATTCCGAAATGACCCTGTCATAATCATATTCGGATTTAGCTTCACAGTATATCCGTCCGTTTATCCTGCGGACTTCAAATTCGGCATCCGTCCGCCTCAGGTGGATCCTTACCTGTTTTTCCAGCGCCTCTTCAAATACATAGCGGTTTTTCCCCTTTACGCCTATCTCTGCGTATTTTAAGAGAAAAGCCTGAAATCTGTTCTCCATCATCTTCTCCTGAACTTTCTTAATTCCGGTATCACCGCATTTAAGCACTCAATGCAGTAATCCGCCTGTCTTTTATCCGTATGTACGGAAAAGGAAAATCTTACTGTAGATTCTGCCTCATCATCAGATAAACCGATGCCCTTAAGGGTATCCGAGAGTTTCTTTTTATGGCTTGAGCAGGCAGAACCCGCAGAAACGTACACTCCCTTTTCCTCTAAAGCGTGGAGCAGCACCTCCGCCCTTATTCCCCTTACCGAAAGGGACAGGATATAAGGAGAGCCTTCCGTGCCTCCGTTTGCCCTGACACCCTCTGTTTTTTCAGCCTCCGTCACAAAGTGCTCCCTTATGTCCTTTGCCCGGGTAAAATTATCCTCAATATCTTTATACATAAGCTCTGCCGCTTTTGCAAAGCCCGCGATTCCCGGAACATTAATGGTGCCGGAGCGGATACCGCCCTGCTGCCCTCCGCCCATTATATAGGGTGAAATATGGGAAGCCCGGTCAGACATGTAAAGAAGTCCCGATCCCTTGGGGCCATGAATCTTATGGGCACTGGCGGAAAGGAAGTCAATATTGGAATCCTTCATCTTAAATCCGATCTTTCCGAAGCCCTGCACGTCGTCCACATGGAAAAAGCACTCCGGATTTGCTTCACGGATCACCCTTCCTATTTCCGAAACGGGCGTTATTGTTCCAATCTCGTTATTTACATGCATGAGGGAAACTAACACCGTATCTTTCCTGATCTTTGATCTTAGTTCATCGGGGTCCACATGCCCCTCACTGTCCACATTCAGGAATTCCACTTCCCAGCCTCTTTTTTCAAGGGTCCTTACCGGCTCAAGTACGGAAGGGTGCTCAGTCACCGAGGTGATAATATGCTTTCCCCTGCTCTCCTTAAAGAGCGCAGTCCCCAGGATTGCAGTATTATTGCTCTCTGTGCCGCCGGAGGTAAATACTATATTCTTCCTCTTACACTGAAGAATGGAAGAAAAGGTATCTAAAGCATCATTCACATACTGTTCCGCCCTGTATCCGATTTTATGTAAACTGGATGGATTTCCGTAATCCTCCCTGTAAATCCTGTCCATAAGCTCCACCACGGCGTCATCTGTCCTTGTGGTGGCTGAATTATCCATATATACTTCCATTTCCTGTTAACACTGCTCCCTGATATTTATGCGCTTATTACTATTTATGCCCTTTTCGTGCATTTTTACTGCCCTTAGGCATACTTTTCAGCTTATCCTCTGTATCTCTGTACGATATCTATGCCCTTTTTAAGCGTTTTTACTGCTCTTAGGCATACTTTTCAGCTTATCTTCTGTATCTCTGTACGATATCTATGCCCTTTTTAAGCGTTTTTATCACTCTTAGGCATATTCTTCAATCAGTACTCCGCGGAAATCCCGGAAATCTATGCCCTTTTTAAGCATTTTTACCGCTCTTAGGCATATTCTTCAATCAATACTCCGTGGAAATCCCGGAAATCTATGCCCTTTTTAAGCATTTTTACCGCTCTTAGGCATAAAATGCCGCCGGTCAGTTCTCGTCCTCATAGAGATAAATGAGCCATGACAGCACTACCATGCCTGCTGTCTCTGTCCTCAGTATCCTCTTGCCAAGTGTCAGAGGAATGACTCCCTTTTCTTCGGCGAGAGCTATCTCCTCTTCGGAAAAGCCTCCCTCCGGCCCTATAAACACGGCTATCCTGCTGCCCTTTTCAAAGCTTTGGAACCTGTCTCTGGTCTCAGCGAATCCCCGGGACAGCTCATAGGGGATTATCTTATGCTCGTGATCTTTACAGAGTTCAAGTGCCTCCTTAAAGGAAACCGCCATCTTTACCTCCGGGATCAGGGCTCTCTTACTCTGTTTCGCCGCGGCCTCCGCCTTTCCCTGCCAGTGGGACACCTTGCTCTCCGCCTTTTTCGCATCCAGCTTTACAACCGAGCGCTCTGTCATCATCGGCACTATCTCGGAAACTCCCAGCTCCACACATTTTTCTATTATAAAGTCCATCTTTCCCGACTTTGGGAGTCCCTGGAACAGGGTGACATGCACCGGGAGCTCTACATCCGCTTCCTTTATGAAATCAAGCTTTAAGTTGACCCTGTCATCGGAAAAGCTCTCAATATGGCATCTCATTTCCTTCCCGGATACGCCGTCCGAGATATTTACGCACTCTCCTGCCTTCATCCTGAGCACGTTTTTTATATGGTTGTAGTCCGCTCCCTCTATTATTACCTCATTGCCCCGGATCTGAGAGGGATCAACGAAGAACTGATACATAGCTCACCCACTCTCCGTCATGGTTTTCTTCCAGTATCTGAAAATCATTGAATTCAAGGCACTTCCTCATGCTTTCGGCCTTTGTCTCTATTATGCCGCTTACGATATAGAGCCCTCCGCTCTTAAGCATCTCCGGGATATATCCCGTAAGGGGGATCAGCACTTCCGGCAGGATATTGGCAACGATGAGATCATACATTATCCCGGCGTGATCCCGCACATTCTGGTCCTCCAGGAAATTTCCTATGACCAGATGGTAAGGCGCGTCCGAAAGGCCGTTTTTCTCAAAATTATCATGAACAGCGCTTACGGATCCCTCGTCTATATCCACTCCCATTCCGGACTCAGCCCCGAACATAAAGGAAAGCAGGGATAATATGCCGCTTCCGGCACCGATATCTAAAAACCTCATACCCTCTTTCACATATTTTTCCAGAGCCCTTATACAGAGTCTGGTACTCTCATGGGCTCCGGTGCCGAAAGCCGTTCCCGGATCTATGTTTATGGTGTAATCGCAGGAACCGTCTGCCTCCTCCTTTTCCCAGGAAGGGGTGAAAAAGGCCTTTTTTCCGTCTTCAAAATCAATGGTAAAGCTCTTAAAGAACTCCTTCCAGTTATTTATCCAGTCCTTATCTTCAGTCTCGGAAACGGAAATGCCGCCGTCACCGATATCCATGGTTTCTCTCAGCTCTTTAAGGATCCGCCCCACATCGGATAAAATACTGTCCTTATCCTTGTCCTTTTCGATATAGAAGGAAACAAAGGCGTCATCACCCTCTATATTGTTTTCCGGAAGCACATCATAAAAGGTTCCGTTCTTCTTAATATCCTCCGGAAGGGAAGCATCTTCTATCTCCACTCCTTCCACGTTAAGGTCGGAAAGAAGGGCGGCTATGATATCTTCCGCACCCTGCAGGGTCTTTATGGTGTATCGTACGTATTTCATGACTTAAACCTCACTGGAATATTTGAGAGTCCCGGGTGCCGCGGCACCGGTTCACTGGGCTCTCATTATATATGCATCCGAATAATAGGCCTTATAAAGCCTTTCCGCTGAAACCAGCTCCGGATCGATCTCCCTTATCCTTGAAAAATAATCCTCCGGGTTCTTACCTTCCGGAACATAGATCACGATCTCCTTCTCACCGGCGATCAGAGCCGTATCTCCCGGTTCTTCCCCTTCCTCGGGATTAAGGCGCATTGCCATCAGCCTGTCGTAATTCATCAGTTCAAAATAGTTTTCCTCGGTGGAAATGCCCCGGAAGAAAACGCAGATATCCTCATGATGCTCCTTTGACAGGGAATCCATGGCAGCCTTATTTACGTCATACAGTCCGGCCCTGACTTTTGAGTACAGGGGGATCGCCATTATCAGGATAAAAATAAGTATCCCCGCCTTTTCGGAACGGAACAGCCTTCTTAAAAGCGGCAGCATCATCCATACCGTGATAAGGATGTAAAGATGATAGGCCCCGGACAGATAACGGGCGGTAAGATAGGGGGTGGTAACCGATACGGTAAGGAAATAAAACAGCCCCGTAAATATAAAAAACATGTGTTTTGTTTCAGTATACTGCCGTACCGAATCGAATACCCTTAAGGCTCTTTCCCTGAAGCTCCCGGAACCTTTTACGAGAACAAAGACCGCGAAGATCAGCAGTATAAGGATTATGAACTTTACCTCTCCCCCGAATAAGGCCTCATTGAGGTTAAAGAACATCACCCTTATCCTCCGGATGAGCTCCGGCAGGGTCCTCATTATCCGGGATTCGGAGCCCACATCAGTGGCAGTGAGTTGCCAGATGATCTTCGGGAAAATGAGTATTACCATAAGTCCCGAAACCACATAGAGGGAAGCGTGGATTAAAAATTCCCTGAAAAGCTTTTTGCCTAAAAACAGTATTGATATAAATGCCGCCTCATAAAAGGCGAAGATCAGGAAATAATAATGAGTCAGGGT
>JAFSKT010000087.1 GCA_017448845.1 Lachnospiraceae bacterium | reverse complement strand
CGGGATACTCACAAAGACCACCATCAGGCGGAACGGGCAGGATATCGTGGTGGCTGCCAACGGAAACGGACGTTTAGACGCGGTGAGCAACGCCATAAAGTCCTACTTTGACGTATCCTATGAGCTTTCAACCTATGAGGAGCACGCCTTAAGCCGCGGATCTTCCAGTAAGGCCTGCACCTATGTGGGGATCACCTGCAACGGAAAGAAGTACTGGGGCGTGGGTATTGACGAGGATATTATCCGTTCCTCCATTAACGCGCTCTGCGTTGCGGTGAACCAGCTGGAATCAGTTCAGGATAACGGCAGGGATAAGGACAAGAGGATAACGGAGATAATGAATTATATACAGGAGAATTACCTCTCCGTTACGCTGGATGACCTTTCAAGGGACTTTTATCTTTCAAAGCCCTACCTTTCAAAGTATATTAAAGAGAATTCCGGCGCCACCTTCAGCGACAATCTCCAGAGGATAAGGCTTAAGAAGGCCTGCACCCTCCTCCGGAACGGAAATATGAAAGTAGAGAGAGTAGCGGAAAATGTTGGATACCCAAGCGTCGAACACTTTAACAGACAGTTCAAGAGACGCTACGGAATGACTCCTGTCCAGTACAGGAACAGCAAGAAGTGAGGTTAATGGGAGAGTATATAAAGGATGAAATGAGAATGCTGTCTCATGTGGTACTTCTTTCCACTCTGACAGTATTCTCCATAGTGTTGATAGCGTTAAATGTTTCTTTGGGATGGGAGAAGTGGGTCATCCCTGTTTTTGCTATCGGTATCATCATCTGTTTTGCCATGCATATCTCCGGCAAACCCGGAGAGCGGGAAAGGTTACATCTTTTCAGTGCCTTTATCTGTCTTCAGATCTTTTATTACACTGTAAATGTGGACGAGGTATTCAGCTGCAGCCCCATAGCTATTCTCTTTGTGGTCCTGCTTTCATTGACCAAGGAAAGAAGGATCATCTGGATCTTTGCAGCTACCAGCAGTATAGCCGTGTTGACAAGGATTGCAGAAAGCCCGAATCCGGGACGTGTGATCTGGCACTGTCTGATAATATTAATAGCGTCTCTTGTTGCCGCAAGCCTTGTGGGGGAGACCAGGAGGACAGAGGAGATATACAGCCGGTATATTTCCGTTCTTCTTCAGCAGAACCGGAGTGCGGATGATTTCCTTGCCAACGTATCCCATGAGATAAGAACCCCGGTAAATGCGGTCATAGGACTTGCAGGCGTATGTATCGAAAGAGAGCAGGATAAAGAGAACCGGGAAAACCTGAAGATCATTTCCTTTGCGGGAAAGCGTATATCGGAGCAGATAAGCGATATCTTAGACTATTCCGAGATAGTGGGAGAAAACCTGGTGGTCAATAAGGAGGACTACAGGATATCCACCCTTGCAAAAGAGATCTGCAATAGGATGAAGGTCTTCATGAGGGATGACTTAGAACTTATCATCGATACAGATCCCCAGATACCCTCGGTAATGAGGACGGATACGGTCAAATTAAAGAGGATACTCTGGCACGTGATAATGAACGGGCTTAAATACAGCGCTACAGGCGGGGTTTATGTCCATTTCAGCACCACGCCCCAGGAATACGGCGCAAACCTCTGTATAGATATAACCGATACCGGAAGCGGAATGACTGAAGAGGAAAAAGAGAGGATATACGAGCACTTCTATCAGTCGGATTCCGGGCGTGACAGATCCAGCAGCGGTCTGGGTCTTGGAATGTCCATTGCAAAAGGCTTTGTGGAAGCTTTAGAGGGCTTTATATCTGTTGAGAGCGAACCCGGTGCCGGGACCACGGTACATATCTGTATCCCCCAGGAGGTTGTACAGGACAGTCCCTGCATGGTGGTTAAAGAGGGTAAAAACATGCTGATCGGCGGATTCCTTGATTTTGAAAAATATAAGGATCCGTATATCAGGGAATCATACAGCCGTATGATCAGGAACTGCGTAAACGGCACTAATATCCCCATACATAAGGTTGATAATGTGGAGCAGTTAAAGCTCTTAAGGGGAAGTCTGAACATGACACATCTCTTCGTTGGTGAGGAGGAATACGGAACAGATCCGGAATTCATTAATTCCTTAGCGCGGGAAATGGTAGTCATCGTTTTCTGCAGCGAGGCTTTCAATCCCACGGAAAACTCCGGCATAAAAATCATAAGAAAGCCTTTTTCCGCTTTCCATATCCTGGATATATTAAATTCGGATCCTTCTGAAGTGAATCTTGGTAAGAAACAGCTTGGTTTCAGTAATGTTAAAGTCCTGGTGGTTGATGACGAATCCCTGAACGTCATGGTGACAAAGAATCTCTTAAGACGTTACGGCATCAATGCTGACATCGCATCCTCCGGAGAGGAGGCTGTGGATATGTGCAGAAATGAAGATTATGATCTGATCTTCATGGATTATATGATGCCCAGAATGGACGGCATAGAGGCAGCGGGACGGATAAGGGCCCTGAAGGAATCAGGGGACGGAAATGTTCCTGCCATGGTGGCATTTACTGCAGATGCTGTAAGTACCGCTAAAGAGAGATTTATCAATGAAGGTTTCCTTGGCTTCTTAAATAAACCGGTGGAGAATGCCGAGTTAGAGAAGATACTTTTAAGCCTCCTTCCGGAATCCTCAGTCCGTTATTATGATACGGTACGTATAGAAGATGATCCAGTTCCGGAAAGCATTTCCGGGGACCGGGACTTTGATATCTTAAGAAAAAGCGGTATCGACTGCGACAAGGGAATGGGCAGCTGCTTGAATGATAAAGATATGTATGTAGCCGTCCTGCAGGAGTTCTTAAAGGATTCAGGGAATAAACAGAAAGAAATGGACAGGTTCTTTGCTGAAGAGAATTTAAGTGACTTTACCATACGTATCCATTCAGTGAAAAGCTCTTCTCTGATGATAGGAGCAGAGGAAGTATCGCGGAAAGCGAAGGATCTGGAACAGGCAGCAAAGAACGGGGACATGGATTTTGTGAAAGAAAACTACCCCTTATTTGTCCCGGAATATAAGAAGATAGTCAGTGCTATAGCGGAGGCTTACGGTTCGGATAATGAGAATCAGGAAGATCAGGGATTACCTGTTTGACAACAGAAAGGACGTTCAGGAACGTCTTTTTGTACTGCTGACGGTCATAGCCCTTGGGGGTATGATCACGGCTTTTGTTGCAAGTCTGATCCTCGGTGAAAATGCCGAGGGTATTCTTGCCATGCTTTTTGCCTTCTTAGTCCTGACCACCGCTATATTTTTAGGATTAAAGTACGACAGGATAAGGCTTACGGCCAATATCCTCACTGCAATGATAATCTATATCTTCTTCCCTATCGTCTTTTTCACCAGCGGAGGCGTGTACGGAGGATCCCCCATCTGGTTTGTCTTTGCCATGCTCTTTACCAGCATGCTGATAAGGGGAAGGGTGAGGATAGTGCTTCTCGTTTCCCAGTTTATTGTGGCTGCTGTCTGCTATTACATAGGATACCGTTATCCACAGATGGTGATACCCCACACAGAGAAGGAGTTCTATTTAGATTCCCTTGCCTCCTTTACTGTGGTGAGCTTTATCATGACACTGATGATCACATTCCAGGTTTACCTCCTTCGCCGGGATAATGAAACGGTGGAACAGCAGAAGGAGGAGATCGATGATTTGAATAAGGCCCAGAACCGCTTCTTCTCCAGCATGAGCCATGAGATCAGGACTCCCATCAACACCATAATCGGTTTGAATGAGATGATCTTAAGAGAGGACGTGTCGGAGGAAGTGGAAGAGGATGCGAAGAGCATACAGGCTGCAAGTAAGATGCTCTTAAGCCTTATAAACGATATTCTTGACATGTCGAAGATACAGTCGGGACAGATGCAGTTAAATCCCGTGAACTACAGCACAGCGGAGATGATAACCGAAGTGGCCTCCATGATACAGATAAGGACCATGGAGAAAAACCTTATCTTCAACGTGAGTATTGCGCCGGATCTGCCCAGAGGCCTTATGGGAGATGAGATAAGGATAAAGCAGATCCTTATCAATATCCTTAACAATGCGGTGAAATACACGGATGAGGGAAGCGTCTCTCTTTCCGTACAGTGTGAGAGCTTAAATGACAAGGAAGTATCCGTGATATTCTCCGTTGAAGATACGGGCATGGGTATAAAGAAGGAGAATATCCCTTATCTCTTCAATGCCTTTAAGAGAGTGGATGAAGATAAGAACAGGCATATCGAGGGTACAGGCCTGGGCCTTTCCATAGTGAAGGAATTCGTGGATCTGATGGGAGGAAAGGTAACAGTAAACAGTATTTATACCCGGGGTTCCACCTTTATCGTTGAAATACCCCAGACTGTTACTGATGGGAAACCCATTGACAGGACCGATATGTATGGGAAGAAGGATGAGAATCCCGGAAGAACCTATCATCAGAGCTTTGAGGCACCTGATGCAAAGATACTTGTGGTGGATGACACCGCCGCAAACCTCATGGTCATAAAGAAGCTCTTAAGGGAGACCAAGGTACAGCTCGATGCCGTATCATCGGGCTCCGAAGCTTTGGAAAAGACTTTGAATACCCACTACCACGTAATCTTCATGGATCACCTGATGCCGGAGATGGATGGTATTGAGTGCATGAAGCGCATTCGGTCACAGAGGGGAGGCAGCTCAAGAGACGCAAAGATCGTGGCCCTCACTGCCAATGCCGACCAGAAGAGCCGCCAGCTCTATGAAAAGGAGGGCTTTGATGCCTACGTCCTGAAACCTGTAACGGGAAATACTTTAGAGACAGAGCTCAGGAAACTGCTTCCGAAGGAAGTGATAGAGTTTGAGGTCAAGGATGAAAACGTGCTGGAGGAGAGTGTTTCCTGGATCGATAACGGAGCAAAAAAGAGCAGTATAAGAGTGACTATGTCCAGCGTTGCGGATATGCCGAAGGAACTTTCAGAGAAATATAATATCGCCACGGTTCCGCTAAGGGTAAAGACCGAAGGTGGATGCTTCAGGGACGGTATAGACATGGATGCGGATGCCATTCTTTCCTATGTGGCAGGAAAGAAAAAGAAGGCGTCGCTTTCGCCCATTTCTGCCCCGGAATTTGAAAAGTTCTTCTCGGAGATATTAAAGACTTCAAACAATATAATCCATATCTCTGCTTCCGGAAGGATATATGATACCTCGATCCATGGAGCGCTGGAGGTCACAGAGAAGCTGAATAACGTATCCGTGGTGGATTCAGAACAGATATCCGCAGGACAGGGAATTTTGGCCATAGAAGCAAGCCGTATGGCGGAGGAAGGAAAGAGGCTGGATGAGATCCTTGAAAAGCTAAATGCGTTAAAGAATAGGATACGCACTGCCTTTCTCGTTGAGAATGTGGACAATATGGTGGATTCCCATCAGATAAACAACAGGCTTGCAAGGATACTTAAGGCCTTTCTTATACGTCCCGTCTTAGTTATGAAAAACGGAAAGATAAGGACCGGGAAACTATGTCTTGGCTCCAGAGAGCATACCTGCAGGTCGTTCATTTCCTATGCCCTAAGAAACAGGGAATTTATAGATAAGCGCATGCTTTTCATTACCCATGTGGGTGTTTCCAATGCGGACGTGGAATGGATAAAATCCGAAGTGGAAAAGCATGTTCACTTTGATGAGGTTTACGTCACAAAGGCTTCGCCCGCCATTGCCATTAATGTGGGAGTCGGCACCTTCGGGCTTATCTTCATGATGAAGGATTAAGCCGAAAAGGTTTCAAAGCAGGGCTTGTAAGAAAAAATCCGATAGTTTATAATCGTATCTGTAGCTTCGGGGGGCAGTTTTTTCTGCCGGGAACTCCGGAAAGATCATTGACGGATCTTTCCGGTATCATATTTTTTTCGGGACAGAGTAATGGGAATACTTAGGAGCATGACCGGCTTCGGAAGAAGCGAGGCGGAACCCAACGGTAGGAGATATACGGTTGAGATCAAGTCTGTAAACCACCGTTTTCTGGACATCAATATAAAGATGCCGAAGGTTCTTTCAAAATTCGAATCGTCTATCCGCACCATCATGAAGGAATATTTGGAGCGCGGTAAGGTGGATGTCTATATTTCTTTTTTCAACACTTCTTCAGAAACAGCCTGTGTGAGATATAATAAGGGAATAGCTTCGGAATACCTTAAGTACCTTAATGAGATGAAAGAGGATTTCGGACTGGATTATGATATAAGGGTTTCCACCCTTTCCAGATTCCCGGATGTCTTTACCACAGAGGAAGAAGAGCCGGACGAGGATCAGATATGGGGCGAATTCGAGCCTGTGATGAGAAAGGCTCTGGAAGAGATAAGGCAGACCAGGGAGAGAGAAGGAGAAGATTTAAGACGGGATCTATTAGGGAAGCTTGATGAATTAAAGGAAGAAGTGGGCTTCATCGAAAAGCGTTCTCCCGAGATAATGGAGAATTACAGGAACCGCCTTACGGAGCGGGTCCGTGAGATGCTCAATGACGCGGCCATAGACGAGAGCCGGATAGTTACCGAGGTCACCATTTTTTCCGACAAGGTCTGTGTGGATGAAGAGCTTACAAGGCTTAAGAGCCATATAGATTCCATGCGGAAGGAGCTGGAAAAGGGCGGAGCAGTGGGAAGGAAGCTGGATTTTATCGCCCAGGAGATGAACAGGGAAGCAAATACCACCCTCAGCAAGGCCAATGATATACTGACCAGCGACAGCGCCATTGAGATAAAGACCGGGATTGAAAAGATCAGGGAGCAGATCCAGAACATTGAGTAATCTTATAAACGTAGGTTTCGGGAATATAGTGAACGGGGAAAAGATCACGGCCATAGTGTCGCCGGATTCAGCCCCGGCCAGAAGGCTCATTCAGAACGGCAAGAAAGAGGGGACGGTCATAGATGCGACCCACGGCAGAAAGACCAAGGCCTGCATCTTTATGGAGAATAACCAGATAATCCTCTCAGCGCTGCTTCCGGAGACCATTCTGGAGAGATTCAATACAGGAAATAAGGAGGGCCAATGAAGGGAATACTGATAGTAGTATCCGGCTTTGCCGGGGCAGGTAAGGGCACCATAATGAATAAGCTCATATCGGAATATCCGGATT
>JAFSKT010000086.1 GCA_017448845.1 Lachnospiraceae bacterium | reverse complement strand
TAAAAGAAAAAGATGGATATATATTCTCCAAATCCGTAAAAACTCTTTCTGAAAAAGAGAAGGTCTGGGTACTGCTCCCGAATGACTATCGAGAGATAAAAAGCAGCAATGGCGATGTACTGTATAAAATCAAAGAATGTATTGATGACTTTGAATACGAAATAGATGATGAAAAAACCGGAAAGAAAAGAAAAGTGACTTTTACAGAAAAAAGAGTTGTAACCTTCAATCCTGCACTTGCAAAGAAGCAAATATATGAAATAAACAAGCTTGTAGAAAAAGCGCGAGATTTAAAGACCTCCCAAGCAAAGAGATCTGAGTATGGTGAGTGTGCAAAGTTTGTAAATTTTGTTTCGGCGGATAAAAAAGGGAAAGAAACTGACGGAAAAGTAAAGGTGACCATGAATGATCAGGCTATTGAAAACGCACGCAAACTTGCAGGTTATAACTTGCTCGTCACATCAGAATTAAAAATGTCTGATCAGGAAATTTATAAAGCTTATCATAATCTTTGGAGAATCGAGGAATCGTTTCGAATTATGAAATCGGAGTTAGATGCACGTCCTGTATACCTACAAAAAGAGGAAACGATAACCGGGCACTTTCTGATCTGTTATCTTGCAGTCCTTCTTACAAGACTGCTCCAGTTTAAGGTACTTGAAAATAAGTACTGTTCTGAAGAGATCTTTGCCTTCATCCGTGACTTTAGAATCGCAAAAATCTCTGATCGAAAATATATGAACCTTGCAAGAAATAGTGTCTTCATAAAGGACTTGACTAAAAAAACAGGTCTTCCTCTGACATCCTATTTTCTGTCAAAAGGTCAGATAAAAAAGATGCTAAGTCACAGGTTTTAATCTGTGGCTTAGCACTATATTTTCCACTTCAACCCCGAAAGTCAGGTACCATTTTCGATAATATGGTATCCTTCAATAAAATTCAACCGATTTTGAACATTCGGTCGTTTTTGATGTCTATTCTGTTATTTTAAATCCATTCCGAAAACATTTCCGGTTTTAAAACCCGGATCCTGACATACTGATTCCCTTAAGCAGTACTTATTTTTCTCTCTTAAGACCTTCAATTTCTGCCCTCAACTTTTCGATTTCAGCATCCTTCTGCTTGAGTTCTTCTTCCTGCTCTTTTAGTTTTCTCGTTTTGTAGTTGTCGTTGATGATCCATTCCTCTCTTGCACGGCATCTTTGACGGATCTTCTCTTCTTCCGTGAGCTGCCATACTCCGGATACGGCTCTTCCTATAGGTTCATTCTTCTCTGCAAGCATCTTCATGTCCTCCCAGGTCTTTTACAAAAGATCGATCTCCAAAATCATCCAATAGCAGCCAATCTTCCTTTTCTTGTCCCGGAATTAATGTCCTTTTTCATCTGTTCAGCCATTTCTGCCGGAATTGGAGGACATTCCTCATCATACATATCCTCAAAAGTGTCTAAATCAGCAATCATCTGCTTCTCCTCTTCTGTAAGAGGTCCGCAATCACTCTTTTCCATAGTTACTACCTGTTCCCCATATTCATTTAACGTCAATTTCTTCATAATCTGGTCACTTCTTAATCCTCTTCTGCATTCTTATTTGCCATCATATTCTTAAGGCGCTCAATTTCATCCTGCAGCTGTTCAATGATCGCTTTTTGATCGGATATTGCGGCATCCTTCTGCTCTAATACTGCATCTTTCTGCCTAAGCTCTTCTTCCTGCTCTTTTAGTTTTTTCGTCTTGTAGTTGTCGTTAATGATCCATTCCTCTCTTGCACGGCATCGTTGACGGATCTTCTCTTCTTCCGTGAGCTGCCATACTCCGGATACGGCTCTTCCTATGGATTCATTCTTTTCTGCAAGCATCTTCATGTCCTCCCAGGTCTTCGCCTTGAAAAACTCTGCCCATTGATCAATTTTATCCTTCTTGTCTTCTTTGGTCGCCAGATCGATCCTGGTAAGGTCTATATTCGTAATGACAAACTTCTCCGAATACACAACCTCCGGCCTTTTTTTATTCAGCATCATGAACGTAGCGCAAAACTCCGGATGATCCGGAAAAAGTGTGAAATCGCAAAACGCTACCTGCTTTACAGGTTTGGTTTCACCATATGCCGCGCCTCTGTTCAGACTGTCAAAGGATCTGCATATATATGACAGCGATCTGTCACACCAGAACGCCTCTCTTACAACCTGCATCTCCAGATCAATGTTTTCCTTGTCATTAAGAAAAACACTGACATCGAGGAGTACGTGGAAATAACAGCTGCCTGAAATGCTCTGTTTCTTCTGCTCCTGCTATTGTAATTGTGAAAATAGCATGAGCAATATCCCTGAACGGATGATCATCTTTTGTTCATGCTTTAGGCGAAACGCCTTAGATACAGACAGAATTATATCATCACCGCTTTATTAAAGCAACCGTAGAAGCGCTTTTGCGGAAATTTTCCAGGAATAACGATCAAGAAATCTCTGAATATCACCGGGAGACTGCTCCTTTACTTCCAGGCAGGTGTTATCGTAGTCGTGGGGATCGATATAAGAAGCGATATCCCCGTATATCTCCCGAAGACAGGGGATGTCTGAAAGGATGATGCCCTCCGCGCCGCTTGCAAGCGCTTCCATGGGAGGCAGTCCGAATCCCTCATAAAATGTCGGTAGGATAAAGGCTCTGCAGCTGCCCATAAGGGCTTTTGCCTCACCGTCGCTTACATATCCCGCAAGGATCAGGTTTTCCGGCCTGTTTTCCGGGCATACTCCTTCACTCATATGCCCTGCAAGCACAAAAATGCTGTCTTTGTGCTGTCTCGCCGCCTCAATTATCCATTTAGTATTCTTATTGGGAGCGGCGGTAGCCATCCCAAAGTAATATTTTCCCTTCTCCAATCCGAGTCTTTGAAGGATCCCGTAATCCGCTTCAATATCCTCCATATGCTGCCAGGCACTGTGGATCACGCTTATCCGGTCTTTATCTATTTTATAATAACGGATCATCTCGGATTTTGAGAATTCCGAGACGGTGGCTATTTTCACTCCGGACATCACAATGGCCCGGTACATAAGGCACCAGCATAAAATGCTGAGGCATCCCCTGAAATTAGTGGAGAAGAAGCCGGGGTTGACTCTCATACTGATGTCATGCAAAAAGACTACGCCCCTTGAAGCAAGGACCGGGACGGTATTACAAAAGGATATGCACCTTGCCCTGTGTTTTAAGATGAAATAAGCCAGATCGGTCTGTTCCCATAAATATCCCTTAAAATGCCCGTACTTAACGAGCTTAATGTTTTTAAGCTCCATTTCATTTTCACTCTTCATGGGAGCAAGGAGGATAAAACGCCCGGGTTTCACCAGAGCGTCCATTTCCTTAACCATGTTATAAGCAAAGCGCTCTACTCCCGTAAGCCTCCTTGCGAGAAAAATACCGTCTATTACATACAGACCTTTTTTCATCATCCTGCCATTTCTCCTCATCTCACATCATAGATAAAAGCACTTCCCCCGGAGAGATCTGAAAATGCATAATGCTCCATTCCGCTGCCTCCCTGAAAATAAAGTCTTCCGAAAACCGACTCATACAGCGGGGTAGTTACGACAGTTACCATAGGGGAAGAAGCGTCCATATTCAAAATAACCGTCCAGCCTTTAGTGCCGGAAGAAACCTCCGATCCCCCATACTCCATGTACATGCCGTTTTCAATTTTAATGATCCTGTCAACGGGGATGCTATCCCCTTCCTGTTCGGGCTTCTTTGTATATGCTTCATAAGTGCCGTTATTATCCTCTATGGTAAAGTCTATAATCTCCCCATTCCTTGAAAAGCGCCAGGCTGCTTTTCCGTTTTGCGGCTTATATTCCATGTTATTAAAGATCAATGAGTATTCCCCGTCAGACAGGGCATCGTCTTCCCCGTAATATCCGAATTCAGCAAACCAGGGGGCGATGTTTATCATGTCATGTGTAACGATAAAAAGAACTTCTTCCTTCACTTCAGGGAACAGAAGATCTGCCATGGCGGAAGCTTCTTCAGGGGAAAGCCCTCTTTCTATCAGTTTTGTCTCAGCGGGATCTCTGTCCGAAGAAAGGAGCTCAGTCATAAATATCAGGGTATCCTTATTTTCTCCGAATGCTTTTATCATACCTTCTGTGGCATCATCTCCCGAGCCCGAGAGCATTTTTATGATATTCCGGGAAAGTTTTTCATCTACGGCGGCCAAAGCTTTTCCGACCCAGTAAACACGCTTTCCGTCCTGCGAACCGCCGTCAAATAAGGTCCTTCGGCCTGTCTTTTCCTCAAAGAAGTATCCGTAGTCCCACCAGCTTGCAACTATGGCATCCGTACCGGTCTGCGAACGGATGTTGCTTAAAGGTTCATGGAGATAGCGGTTTACCTGTGGTAAAGAATCCCCCTTTGAACGGTAAGCCCCGTAGAGGGCAGGGAAAAGGGCAAGCAGTATCAACATCGTGGCAAATACCTGCCAGTCCATTAGCTTCCGGTCCACCATGATCGTACAGATCTTTCCCACCAGCATTCCTGAGAGGATGGCAACCGGCACGGCAAAAAGCATTATGAACCGCCAGCTTCTGAAGGCTAAAACAGCGGTGATCAAATACCATATGCTGAATAGGATATACTCAAAACGGTGTTCTCCCTTTATGACCTTCTTTATAAGGATCACAAGCATCACAAGGGACATGATGCAGGGAACGGCGCCTCCCACCGCGTTTATGATGCCTATATTGCCTTCCGACAGGACCTTCATCTGAAAAAGACCGGTAAAGCCTCCTGCTATCAATGATGGCTTTCTCATTTCAGATACGGATACATATGCATCAGGAAAAAGCCCGGTACTGTTTCCTATGAATACACCTTTGAACTGGCTGAAAAGACTGGAAATAAAGCCCCGGTCCAATATCAGCACTCCGAGAAGTATCAAAGCCAGCGCCGTTCCGGGTCCCATGAGTTTTGCACGGATCGAAGATTTATCCGCTTTGACAGAAAGTGCGAAAAACACCAGCAAAGACAGGGCCAGTATCCCCATGAACAGTGTATAGACATTCCATGAAAGGATCAGGACCAGGAAGCTTATAAAGAACAATACCCCATATACTGTCCTTTTTATCATGGTTTTATTGCCTTCTTTCTCCTCACTGAAGGAACTGATCAACAGACAGGCCAGGCAGAAGAACACTGCAGAAGACCAGGAAAGGACGGTATCGGTGTCATAAAAGCCCGGAACGGTATGAAGGAAGTACCCGTAGTTTAAGGAGGCCAGTACCGCCGCCGTCAAGGCTGCGATCATTCCCTGCATACGGAATGCCATGATAAAAACAGGTATAACAACCAGCACAGACAAAAACGCTCCCTGCCAATATACAACCTTTTCCAGAGTAAGATCCCCGAAAGAAGAAAGCAGCCTTGAGAAAAAGACTGCGATATCTGCCATAAGGGGACTGTATCCTGCAGCGCTTCTGCCATATGGAGCATAGCTCAGACCGTCCCAGGGTTCCCCATACTTAAGCTCGTTTCCGGGATGGGAGTAATCCCTGATATCTCTTGTCATTCTCAGATGATAATAGGAGTCCATCTCGGTAAGATACGGAACAGAGGTTTCCGGATCGATATAATCCTCTCCCAAAGAAGTATATACGGTCCTGGAAGCCATTATCCTGAAAAACAGGGCTGTGGACATGATCAGCACCATCAGTATTATTGCGCTTATCAGCGGATTTATTGTCTTTTCTTTTGTTTTCAAGAATCTTCCTCCTGCTTTTCATCTTCAGCTTTAAGAGCCTCATCTCCCACCAGTTTATTAAACCGGTTCTCCAGATGGGAAAAACGGAGAGACTGGAGGAAACAGTGTCCCAAAAGGAAGAAAATAATTATAAGGAATACCATGTTTACCGGAGACTGTATCCCAATAAGCTCGGCAACCTTTATCGCTATCTGGGGAAAAAGACTTAAGAGCACAAAAAGCGCCGACAAAGTGATCCAGAAAGTTGTGTCATAGAGCTGTACTTCGGATTTCCTCAGTCTTCTGACCACAAAAATAAAGCTCAATAATGATGAAATCAATAAAAGTATCCGTAATATCAAAGGCATATCTATCTCCTTATCCACTGCAACAGCAGTATGGAACTGCACATCCTGAACATATAACGGAGGGATTCCGTGATATCAAGATAGCTCCTGCCGCTCATCCTTTCATTCATGCTGACCTGAACTTCTGTTACTTTAATTCCTCGGCTTATGAGATACGACAGAGTATCCGGCTCAGGTGAGTAATGTGAGGAAGCCGCAAAACACTCCATAACACGCCTGTCATATAAGCGCATACCGGAGGTGGGATCCTTGATCTTTTCTCCGCTCACCATACATATGCATAGCGAGATCATGGTACCGCCTATAGTTCTTAATGAAAGGGGCGCTTTTTTCTCTGCGTATCTGGAGCCTATGACTATATTATACTCACCTTTTACAGCCTGTTTATAAAGCCTTTCAACCGCAGCCGCATCATGCTGCCCGTCCGCGTCAAACTGCATGGCATACTTAAGATCATGTCGAAGGGCATATTTCATCCCTGTTCTTACAGCTTCGGCGAGTCCCAGGTTTACCCGGTGCCTGACGGTCTTCACCCCCATGGTTTTTAATATCTCTCCTGTACCGTCCGAGGATCCGTCATCTACGACCAGCAAAGAAGCATCTCCCGCCCTTTCTTTCAGTTCCGAAATAACGCTGCCGATATTCTTTTCTTCATTAAACGCAGGTATTATTATCAACAGATCTTTCATTTTCTGACCTTATGCCGCAGGCATCAGTGTCCCATCGGTGACGTGCTTGAGCGGCACCGATGAAGTTTGAAAGTCAAAGACTTTCAAACTTTACCAGCCGTTTTCTTATCAAATGATCACAAAGGAAATACCAGAACGCAAACACCAGCACACTGCAGACCGCAATGGGCCTGAGATCTCTCCATATCATATAAACAGCCGTATCCGAAAGAACCGCAGCGGCACAGGTGACAGCGCAGCATCTGAAATACTCTTTTTCCATATCCAGCGCTTTCATGGTATTTGAACAGGCCATTCCCTGCAGCGTCCTGAAAAACAGAGTCACTGCAAGAATGCAGAGAAACGGGATACTGTCCTCATATCCCGGCATCAGCCTCCTTATAGCCGCAGGACAGATAAAAAAGAAAACCGACATGATAAGGGAAAGTATCAGGGAAATATTTTTCAGATCCCTGTATCTCTTTGCCATGTCCTTTTCTTCTATGCGCTTCAGATACGGAAAGATCACTGTATTGGCGGCATTTATTACGGTATATGCAGTCACAACGATATAAACCGCAAAGGAATAAACCGAAAACTGCTTTGCATCAAAAAATAAACGGGCAAATATACTGTCGGCTCCCAGGATCAAAAGGGAAAGCTGTTCCCCCAAAAGCACCGGGATACCCCGTCGGACCGTTTTGATCATATCCGGACCGTGATCTGTAATACTCCCGGCAAAAGGAATGATAAGAGCAGAATTACATACAGCATATATGGCAAGAATTGCTGCATTTAATACTGTGGTAAATAAAAGGAACCCTAGCCATCCGCCTGATCCCTGCCACAAGATCAGAAGAAATCCCAAAAGCTGTATCCCTCTGTACAGGAACTGCAGCACCGCATCTGTCCGGAACCTGCCGGTGAAGATCGTTATCGTCGAAAAATAAGCCCTGAGGTTTTCAAAAAGCATATTTACCGCAACAAAAAAAAGCGGTGTGATCCTTCCCCCGGGAGCAATAAATAATACTGCGGTCAGGATTGCTGCTATGATCAGCTCTGCTACAGCAAAAACCCGGGAATATACCCTGAAAGTTTCGGACGGCAGCTCATTTAAGCTTAAACTGCCATAACGGAGCGCAACGCCGTTAACAAAGCCAAAGTGAAGCAGTCCGGAGAATCCGATAAAAAGTGTATATTCCCTGTAACCGGCATAGGTCTCGTAGCTTGTGAACCGGGGCAGAGCAAGTCCTATTATGACTGCAGTGACTAAGGCCATGATATTTGAAGCACCGACCCAGATCACGTCCGACTTCTTTAAGAAATTTCCCTCTTTTGCAGTCACTCTTTTTCCTCTTCTATAAGGGATCTGTACATATCCATATAATGTTCTGTGATCCTGTTCTTATTAAAGCGTTTTTCTTTTTCAGTGCGGAAAGCCTCTGTATCCCGCTTCATATATGCAGATAGTTTGTCCGCCAGATCAGACGCATCCCTGTTTCTGAAAAAGAGACATGGGCCGCCCACTACTTCCTTTAAAGACCCTGCATCAGAGCTGATGACATTTCTTTTCAGGGCGCAGGCTTCTGCCGCAGCATATCCGAACCCTTCGGTAACAGACGGGATAATACAGCAGTCTGCTCCGGAAAGCACTTTCAGGAGTTTTAGCCTGGGAAGAGGAGGCTTTACAGTTATATATCCGGACAGATCAAGTTCCCGGATCATCTGAACCGCCTTTTTGTATTCCGGTTCAGGATCCCTTGCCAGGATAAAACATAACCGCACTTTTGCAGATGCGATCTCACTTTCCGACAAAAGGCTCAATGCCTTTAACAGGACAAAAATCCCTTTATTCTTAGCCGGTCTTCCGAAGAAGAGTATCCCCCGCTCTCCTTCTTTTAAAGAGAAATACTCTCTGAAGGAAATATCCTCCTTTTCAATATCCGAAACAGGCGGCAGATTCGGATAGTTGTATATCATAAATGGTTTTTTACACCTGCCCCCGGCAGCTCTGTAGTCGGAGGCAGTTGCCCTGGAAACTACATGCACAAAGGGACAGCTGTACACTATCAGCCTTTCATAGATAAAAAAGGCGGCAGCCTTCAGAGGATTTTTTTCAAACCAGAACCACTTTCTGTCCATGACCTCGTGGATGGTGGTCACACACTTCTTCCCATTTAGGAAAGCGGCTAAATTCGCCTTTAATGCAGTGGAATAAATAGAGGTGTGCACTATATCGCACCATTTGACATGAGGCATTATATCAGACATTCTGACCGCAGGATGTCCGAATAAAAGGGGCCAGTCACAATACCATACCAGGATCCCCTTCACATTACGGTATCCTTTTATGCCGCCTGAGCTGCTGGTTACTACTCTTACCTCTTCTCCCCTTTCCTTAAGGAAAAGGCATATGTCCATATACAGCTTTTCTCCGCCTCCGATATGGGGAGGAAAATGCGGAACTATCCAGGTTATTCTCATTTATTCTCCATACGGGAAATATGATTTCCATCCGTAATTGATGGCATTATCCTATAAATACTAATGGTTTTATTGCGAAAAAACAACAGTTTCAGGATAATCCGTCAATTTCTTCGTCTATTCCGTCTCTCCTGACTCCTTTTCTGTTGATAATGATTGAGCCTCTGTCAGGAATTTGGTATTATATGCTTTATGAAGGATTCGCTGTTAGAATCGCTGAAAACAGAATGGAAGAACCTGGACCGGAATATCTATGTAGGTGAGCGCCTTGAGTCCAATCTGCGCGCGCTTACCTTTGTCAGTGTTGTTTCCGCATTACTGGGGCTTACCCTGCTGGTGGTTGATATCATCACAAAGAATCTTCCCCTCATAATCCCCTCGGTTGCGACTCTTTTAGCCGGAGTGGGCTGTGCTTTCTGTGCCCATGTGCTTAAAAACCGTAAACTGGCCGTTCTGTTTCCCGCTGTTTTCTGTGCTTCCTTTTTGACCGCTTATATCTTAACCGGTGTCGGGGAAGGATCATCGATCCTCTGGTCACTTCTTGCCCCCATCGGTTTATGCTACTTTGTAAGCGTCAAATTCGGCATCCTGTTTTCAGCCTATTACACAATACTATCTGCCGTGGTCCTTTATTCACCTTTAAGCTCCCGTTTCAGTGCATATTATCCCGAGGATTTCCTGAGACGCTTTCCCATATTGTTCGCCACCCTTTCCATCTTTACCGGAATGGCCATGATGCAGTATCACAGCAAAGCTCTTTTTGAGATCGATCACGCAAACAGTCTTATGGAAGAGGTTGAGCGGCAGACCGCCGTGGTTAAGGAGCAGAGCCGGAAGATAGAGCAGATGTCCTATGAGACCATACTTACACTGGCAAACGCCATAGACGCAAAGGATCCCTATACAAAGGGTCATTCCACAAGGGTAAGCCAGTATTCAGCCTGCCTTGCGGAATCCCTTGGCTGGGATAAGGAAAAGGTGAATGACTTAAGGTTTGCAGCTCTTCTCCATGATATCGGAAAGATAGGCGTACCCGATTCCATCCTCAATAATCCGAAATCCCTTACGGATGTGGAACGGGATATCATCAGGTCCCATACCACCATAGGCAAGGATATGCTTAAGGATAAGGTAATGGTGGATTTTGCGGACGAAGTGGCGGGATGCCATCATGAGAGATTTGACGGTACCGGCTATCCCTCCGGTCTTAAGGGCGGGGATATTCCAATGGAGGCAAGGATCGTAGCCATTGCGGATTCCTTTGACGCCATGAGCTCCGACAGGGTATACCGGAAAGCCTGCGAGCCCGAGCATATCAGGAGTGAGCTTAAGGAAGGAAAGGGAACCCAGTTTGATCCCTATCTTACCGATCTCTTCATAAACCTCTGGGATCAGGGTAAGCTCAATGATATCCTGAATGTGGATTCCAATGAAGACGGGGAAGCGGTGGAAGCCTCTTCCGTTATATTAAAGGAAGTGGTAGAGACCTTTGTGACCCAGGGATCTAAGGACGAGATCGACATAACCACCGGTATCATGAGCAGGAATGCGGGAGAAAGTATCATTGCCCGTGACATGAAGGAAGAAGCCGGATGCCTGATATTCATGGATGTGGATAACTTAAAAAAGATCAATGATACCTTTGGACATGATGCGGGAGACAGAGTGCTTCGTCTTATGGGTGATACCCTGACAGCCAACAGTTCAAACAGCCTTTGCTGCAGGCTGGGAGGGGACGAGTTCCTGCTCTTCATTAAGAAAGCCACTACGGAAGAAGCGGAAAAACGTGTAAAGAAGATCATCCGGGATTTCGAAGAGAATAAAAAAGCCGATCCCGCCATATGCATATCCTCCATATCGGCGGGTCTTGTGATGTGTACTCCGGAGGACAGCTATACAGATGCATATAACAAGGCTGACAAAGCTCTTTACCATGTAAAACAGAACGGAAAGAGCGATTATTATTTCTATAATGACAAATCGGAAGCTTCCCTTAATAATGAGATAGACATTGAAAAACTGGTAAACAGTATCCGTAACAGCGGTAGCTATAACGGCGCAATGAACGTGGAATACAGGGAATTCACAAAGCTCTATGAATTCGTAACGAACCTGAAACAGAGATTTTCATACTCATTTAAGCTGATAATGATAACCTTAGATGATGCCGACAACCCGGCTGTCGGTGCCGCAGAGCTGGAAAGAGCCATGTTCAACATGGAGCTTTCCATCCGCCAGACCATAAGGGACGTGGATGTACTGACCCGATACAACAGGAACCAGTTCCTTGTTATCCTCTTAGGAGCAGACAACGACGGTATTAAGATCGCCATCGACAGGATATTCCGGGGATTCTTCAAGATCCACGGTAGCGGTGATCTGATGCCCACCTATTCCGTAGCCGATTTTGAAGGAGAACCGGTAGAAACCCATTGATCATTATCAATTATTCAGTCTGGTCTTTGCACCTATTTCCTTCAGCTCTTTTTTACGTTCATACATCATCTGGTCCGCTCTTTCAAAGACTTCCCTGAGTGTATTATCCCCATCCGTAAGTTCGGAATATCCGATGGCTACCACCACGGAGTTGGTTTTGATATTATCTTCTATCTTACGGTTTAATTCACGGGCTACGTCGATCATGGTATCATAGCCTTTATCCTGGAGAATGACCACAAATTCATCCCCGCCTATCCTGAAGACAGAACCGTGGTTATAATACTCACAGATCAGGTTGCTGGCGTCTTTTATGAGCTTATCACCCGCTGCATGCCCCTGGGTATCATTCACGTATTTAAGACCGTTGATATCACAGACAACTATACCCAGTTTCTCTATCTCATTGTCCATTATCTTCTGATTCAGGTATGCCTCATTTTCCGAATAAGCATGCTTGTTCCGGACTCCCGTCATGGAATCCGTATTTGCCATGTTGCGGAAGAGTTTGCTGGTTTCCTTTTCCGCTTCCAGATTTTTCCTGGACATTATCATAAGCTCAATAAGGAGAACAGCGGAAAACAGTAATACCAGGACCAATGTAAATATGATCTGATGTTTGCTGGCCGCAAGGTTTTTCTCACTGATATTCCGGATACGGTCATGGATCACGCTCTCACTTATTAGCACCACCATCTCCCAGTCCGTATCCTCGATGGGAACATAGCAGAGAGTCTCTTCCACTCCCAGGGCAGTAAAGGCAAGACTTCCTTCCTCTCCCTTTTCGAAACTGTCCTGGCACTTTTTCCAGTCTGCTTCCCGAATGACACTTTTTGTTGCCTCGAACAGATTCTGTTTACCGATAAAGGGACCAAGCTCCGTATCCGAGAGATTTTTACCGTTTCGGGAATACAGTCCGAAATAGGTCCTTCCCTGATCGTCAAAAGCTAAGAGATCCACAATTTCCCGGATATCTATCTGGACAAAGCTGGCCTTGAATTTCTTTCTCCTGATGGAAAGATCCGAAGTGGGCGCCGCTAAGCAGAGCTGCTTGGAAGAGCCATAGAGATATACCGTACTGATGCTCTTCTCATCCATCTTTTCATTCAGGAGAAAGGCGTGACGGCTCCCTCCGGTATATGTGGTATATTGCGTATAGACGATATCGTCATCGTCTACCAGCGCAAAACGGTCAAGGGACAGCAGGGATTTCACCTTTCCTATGGCAGCCTGCAGTTCCTCTTTTGTGTAGATATCTTCATCATCAATGAATTGAACAGCCTTATCCATCTGGTCAAAGTTATTGTTGATAAGGTTCGTAATGGTCTTTGCCCGGCGGTCTGCCATCGCTTCAAGATAGAAGGAGCTCACCTCGGAAACTGCTTCATCGGTTGCAACATTAGTCTGTCTTGAAGACCAGATGGTATTGGCAGACACCATGAAGATCAGTAAAAGGCTTCCGATGACCGCCGTAAGTACAAAGGTTTTTCTTGTAATGCGATCTTTCTTTGTCATGGCGTTTCACCGTACAGCAGCTCAAGCATTATTGCTGCATCCTTCTGATATATTACCGTAGTCGTCTCATCAGTCTTCTCAGGGAAAAGCTCGCCCGGCTGGTTGCCGTCGGCGATCTTTACTGCGATCTGAATGGTATCAAAGCCGATGGAATAGCAGTCCTGCACTCCGAGACAGTAGATCACGCCATCATGAAGATAACGGAGAGCTTCATAGTCATGGTCCATTCCAACGATAACGGCGTCACTCTTAACCTCGGTTATGGCCCTGGCGGCACCTACGGGATTGCTCATGTTACAGCAGATGATGCCGTCGAGGTCGGGATTTCCCACAAGTATCTTCATGGTAAGATTGTATGCCAGGTCGATGGAATCATTGTCATACTCTGTAGCTACAATCTCCATATCCGGATATTTGGCAATGGTGTCCTTTGCTCCCCTTGCCCTGTCTTCATGGCAGGGTGCGCCTACGCTTCCAACCAGGATCGCAACCTTCCCCTTGTAGCCAAGCTTCTCGCAAAGGGCTTCCGTCAGATCGGCTCCATCCTCATAGTTATGCGTATTTCCTACATATGCTATCCTTTTACATCCTTCTTTGGCATCGGAACTGGAGAAAGTCATCACTTTTGTCCCGTTTTCCACCATCTCATCAAGGACAGGGGAAATGATATCTTCATCCGCAACATCCACGCCAATCACATCATATTTACCCTCTTCCGCTTTGTGGAGCCGTTCTGTCTGGTCTTCAGCCGAGGCCTCCTTCGGAGCCATGTATTCGTATGTGATCTTTATGCCCCTGTCTAAATACTGTCTCTGGGCTTCCTCCATTCCAAGGGCAACCGCATCCCACCAGGGATGAACGATCTTATAGGTAAAATAAAAGTTGTAATTATCTTTAAGAGGCATATACCCATCTAACTCGTGGTCAAAATCCACTGCGCTGGAAACGTAATCATCCCCTCCTCCTGAAGAGGACTGTTCTTCCGACACCGTTTCAACAGCAGTATCCGGGCTGTCCTGAATCTCATCCTTTCCGGAAGAAGGAGAGGATGAAGAACAGGCAGTCAGGGTAAATACTGCCGCCAGTACCGCTGCTGATAACCTCCCTCGATTTAAGCACTTCATATTACCCACCTCATGATCAGATCCATGATCAAAATATATTATACCCCTTTATTTAAAACATGATCACTTTATTGCACATTTTTTGTATATCTGCATTCGGGATAAGCCGTACATCCCCAAAAATCACCATACCTGCCGTTTCTCATCTTAAGAGGGCTTCCACACAGCGGACATACCCTCACGTTCCTCGCTGCTTCGGAGGGATTTTCTATCTCTCTGCTTAAAAACTCAAATACCTGCTGATTCATACGGCAGTCATTGAGAGCTCTGTGAGCCCCTTCACTGTCTATTCCGTAATGGTCCGCCAGATCCGTAAGCCTGTGATGACCAAGTTCCGGAAGATATAACCTTGCTATCTGAAGGGTATCGATGTAGTCATTCCCGATCTGTTGCCCAAAATACCTTAAGGCATCCCTCTGAATGAACTTCATGTCAAAGGTATGGATATTATGCCCCACCAGTGTAAAATCCCCGATAAAATCTACAAAATCTCTCAAAACCTCTTCAAAAGTGGGGCTGTCCTGCACCATGTCATCAGTAATACCGTTCACCTCGCTGGCAGCTGCCGGGATCGGCATCCCCGGGTTAACTAAAGTCGAGAATTCATCCACGATCTGCCTATTCTCAACCTTGACGGCAGAAATCTCCACAACCTCATCCGAGGTACATGATATCCCCGTAGTCTCAAGGTCAAATACCACATAATCAGGGACATAAGTATTCAGTTTTTCTCCTGGTCTTTCTGAAAGCATTGCATATCCTCCGTTAATTATTCATATCTTTCGTCTATCACACGCTTTGTCTTCTTCTCACTCCTTGGCAGGACTCCGACTTCCACTACCTTTACTATGGGCGTAAAACCGATCTTACTCTTCACTGCGGCCTCAAGCTTCTTTGAAAGCTGCATGAAATCCACATCACCTGTAGTCTCCACATAAAGCCTCAATGTATCCCTTCTCTCTAAGTGTGATATCCTGATTTGATATTCACTGGATACCTCAGGATAGAGCGCTAAGATCTCTTCGATCTGCTTCGGGAAGAAATTCACACCCTTGAATTTAACCATATCATCGCTGCGTCCCTGGATCACATCGATCCTCGGGAACTTGGATCCGCAGGGGCATTCTCCCGGTATGATCCTTGAAATATCATGGGTTCTGTAGCGGATCAGCGGAGCTCCTTCTTTGACAAGGGTTGTAAGAACAATCTCGCCGAATTCACCGTCCGGTACATTTTCTCCCGTAGCCGGATCTATGATCTCTAAATATACATAGTCATCCCAGATATGCATTCCCTGATCGTATTTACAGTTGATGCCGATACCGGGACCGTAGATCTCCGTGAGTCCGTATATGTCGTAGAGCTCGATACCAAGTTCAGTAGATATCCTCTTCCGCATCTTTTCGCCCCATCTCTCGGAACCGATAACTCCCTTCTTTAAGTAAACCTTGTCCTTTATACCGCGCTTCTCAATCTCCTCCGCCAGTAAAAGCGCATAGCTGGAAGTAGCGCAGAGAACCGTAGTCTTCATATCCATCATGAACTGAAGCTGTTTATCCGTATTGCCGGGTCCCATGGGAACTGCCATGGCCTTAAGCTTCTCAGCACCGTTCTGGAAACCGATACCTGCGGTCCAAAGGCCATATCCGGGTGTGATCTGTATACGGTCCTTCTCTGTGATCCCCGCAAATTCATAACAGCGCTTGAACATCTCCGCCCAGTCATCCACGTCCTTTGCGGTATAGGGAATGATCACAGGGGTACCTGTGGTTCCCGAAGAAGAGTGGATACGAACGATCTCCTCCTCCGGCACTGCCATAAGTCCTAATGGGTAGGCGTCCCTTAAGTCCTGCTTATGGGAAAAGGGGAGCTTCAGGAAATCCTCAACGGTCTCTACTCCTTCGATGCCCTCCTTCTTGAGCTTTGCACCGTAGAAATTGTCGGCTGCAACCAGACGCTTTATCTGACGATCCACGAGTTTAAGCTGCTGTTCATTGATCTTCATAATATGTTACTCCTTCTCTTTAGTATACATAAGGGCTTTCATGTTCAGACCCAAAAGCTTTTCCGGAATCCTTTTCCTTATGGCTTCCTCAATATCTTTCTCTGAAAGTCCCAGACTTCCGCTCCGTACTGCCGCGCCAAGGAGCACCACATTAAGGCACTTTGCGGAACCGAGAGCGGCCGCCGCCTCAGCGCTGTCAACCAATGTAAGATTTTTCACATGTTCTTTAAGGTATGTAAGTATCTCTTCAAGATGATAGGTTGAAGCCCCTACCATAGCACTTACAGGCATTATGGGCTCCATGGATACCACCGCGGCTCCTCCTTCTTTCAGGTAAGGGAGCATGCGTACCGCTTCTGCCGGTTCGAAGGCGATCATGAGATCCGCCTTGCCGCTGCCTATACGAGGAGTCTGTATCTCTTCCCCCAGACGGAGATTGGTGAAAACACTGCCTCCCCGCTGCGCCATTCCTATGGTTTCAGCCGAGCGGGCATGGATCCCCTTATTCATTGCCGCATCCGCAATAAGCCTGGATGCCAGGATCGTTCCCTGTCCGCCCACTCCGCAGAGGACGATATTCACTTCCTTAAAATCCTGTACTGTCTGCATTTAACGTACCCTTTCCATTTACTCTCCTATGGCCCCGGCCGGACATACTTTTGAACAGAGCATGCAGCCTGTACACAAAGAGGCATTGATCTTTGCTTTCTTCCCTTCGAGAACTATTGCCGGACAGCCCAGCTCATTTATGCACTTCCTGCAGCCGATACAGGCTTCCGCGTTAACAGAGGCCTTCCGGTCGGATTTCTCAATGGCGATGCAGGGTGAACGGAAGATCACCGCTTTCACCCCTTTTACCTCCTGAGCACGCTTTACGGTATCGATCGCCCGCTCTAAATCTAACGGATCCACAGTCTCCACAAATGAAAGCCCTATGGCCTTCAGGACATTTTCTATGCTCACCTTATCCACCACCTGCCCCATAGCTGTCCGCCCGCTGCCGGGATGGGGCTGGTGGCCGGTCATGGCTGTGGTGGAATTATCCAGGACCACAAGGGTCAGGTCCGCCTGATTATAAAATGCATTTACCACGCCGGTGATCCCCGACGCAAAGAAGGTGGAATCCCCTACAAAGGCAAAGCATTTCGTGTCGGGCTCAACTCTCCAGATCCCCTGGGCGATGTTGATCCCCGCTCCCATACAGAGACAGGTATCGCACATTTCAAGGGGCTGCGCATTGCCAAGGGTGTAGCAGCCGATATCACCGCCATAAAATGCCTTCTGTCCCTTCATCGCCTGCTTTACGGCATAGAAGGATGCACGATGGGGACAGCCTGCGCAGAGAACCGGCGGTCTCACCGGCAGCTCAGGCATATCCTTTAATTCCGGCGCCGTGCACCTTAGGGAATCATCCCTTAAATAGGCCGCCAATGCAGAGGCAACGCTGTCTACGGAATTTTCTCCGGAGGGAGCTATATCCCCCGTAAGCTTTCCGCGGATACGGACGGTGAGCCCATATTTCCCGCATACGTAGATCAGGGCCCGCTCGATCACCGGATCCAGCTCTTCAACGCAGAGCACTTCCTCTTTATCCTTTAAGAATTCTGCTGCCAGCTCTTCGGGAAAAGGAAAGGGAACTGCTACCTTGAGGATCTCCGGATGCTCTTTTCCTTCAAACACATCCATCACATAGGTGTAATTTATGCCGTGGGTGGCTATTGCCCTGTGGCCTGTATACCTACTGCCTTCAGATGCAGGCAGGATAAAGTTTCGGGGATATTCGGAAAGGGTCTTTGAAAGTTCGGCATTCCGCTTTTCTATCAATGCGTGATTCTTAACGGAAAGCCTGGGAAAGATCACAAAGCGTGAAGGGTCTTTTATAAATCCCTCGGCCTCGTGTTTTTCATATTCTTCCACATCCGGTATTTCAATGGATTCATACCCGTGATCTACTCTGGTAGTGGCACGGAAAAACACCGGGGTTCCCCACTTCTCTGAAAAGTCAAAGGCCTCCTTCATCATGGAAAAGGCCTCTTCTACAGAAGAGGGATCAAAAAGAGGCACTTTTGAGAAAGCGGCGAAGGTTCTGGTATCCTGCTCTGTCTGGGAGGAGATCGGTCCCGGATCGTCCGCGACCATGATGACCATGCCGCCCTTTACTCCGATATATTCAAGTGACATCAAAGGATCCGCCGCCACGTTTAAGCCAACCTGCTTCATGGTAACAAGGGCTCTGGCTCCGGAATATGCGGCACCTGCCGCTGCTTCCATTGCCGCCTTTTCATTGACGGACCACTCCACATATACATTTCCGGGGTTCCGCTTTGCAACGGTCTCCAGCACCTCAGTAGAGGGCGTTCCCGGATATCCCGCCACAAAATTCACTCCCGCGGCCAGCGCTCCTATGGCTATTGCTTCATTTCCCATTAAGAATTCTTTATGCATCCTGTATCTCTCCTGTCGATACTGTCAAAATCAGTGGACAGCTCCCATTATTATAGACCATTTTCTTAAGATACGCATCAATCTTCATCTAATGCAAGCCCTTCATCCAGCAGTTTCCTGAATTCCTCCCAGCTGATCCTCTTACCTCCCATGCTTTCAAGGTGTTCGGTGTAAAACTGGCAGTCTATCATCACAAACTGATTTCTTTCAAGAAGCCTTGCAAGCATTATCAGGGCCAGCTTCGACCCGTTTTCCATGTCCGAGAACATGCTCTCACCAAAGAAGCATTTTCTCATGCAGACTCCGTAAAGTCCCCCTGCCAGCTCTCCGTCAACATATGCTTCAAAGCTTAAAGCAAGGTCTTTCTTCCAGAGTTCATAATAGGCTTCTTCCATGGCGTCCGTGATCCAGGTTCCTTCGTTGAATTCCCGCTTTATCCTGCACCGGTGCATGGTATCGGCAAAATCCCTGTCTACCTTAAAACTTATCTCGTGCCTTTTTATGTACTTTTTAAGGGATCGGGAAACATGTATCTCGGAGGGACGGATTATGAACCGTTCGTGGGGACACCACCAGAGTATGGGTTCATCTCCTTCATACCAGGGAAAGATCCCATTGCTGTATGCAAGGATCAGGCGGTCCACGGAAAGATCTCCGCCTACTGCTAAAAGACCGCTTTCCTCAGCATACATGGGATCCGGAAAGCTTATTTCATTTTCATCAAGCTGGAAAACAGGCATCTCAGCTTTTCTCCATCATGTTCATTTTTTAAGGGTTTTAACCGAAAAAGCGGAACCATCTGCGGTTACCGTGATCTTACCGCCGTTTTTCAGTTTCCCGAAAAGGATCTCATCCACAAAGAGGGGCTTTATCTCATTTCTAATAACCCGGTCTATTTCCCGGGCTCCCATCTCCTGATCAACGCCTTTTTTCCTAAGCAGCTCCCGTGCCTTTTTGTCCGCCGTGACTGTGATCTTCTTAGGTTTTAACTGTTCGGAGAGTTCACTTAACTTCTTATCGACTATCAGAGCCGCCATTTCATCGTTCATGCTGTTAAAGG
Organism: Lachnospiraceae bacterium; assembly: GCA_017448845.1. GTDB lineage: Bacteria > Bacillota > Clostridia > Lachnospirales > Lachnospiraceae > NK4A144. The sequence goes on along the minus strand of JAFSKT010000086.1, from coordinate 19,650 downwards.
CCACTATCTTATCCAGGCGGTTCCTGAACTCAGGCTGGAAGATCCTCTTTACTTCATCCATAAGGGCGCTGTTGTCCATGGTGCTCGTAAATCCTATACCCTGCTTATTAAGCCGGCTTGCCCCCGCATTTGAAGTCATGATTATGACCACATTTCTGAAATCCGCTTTTCTACCCTGATTATCGGTAAGAGTTGCATAATCCATGACCTGCAGCAGTACGTTATATATATCTGCATGGGCCTTCTCTATCTCATCCAAAAGCAGGACCGCAGAGGGCGATTTCCGGATGGCCTCTGTAAGTATGCCTCCCTCTTCATATCCCACATATCCTGCGGGAGAGCCGATGAGCTTTGCAACCGCATGCTTTTCCCCATACTCGCTCATGTCAAATCGGATAAGCTTAACTCCCAGCTCAATAGAGAGCTGTCTTGCGATCTCCGTCTTTCCCACGCCTGTAGGCCCCACAAAGAGAAGGCTGGAAAGAGGCTTGCTCTCGCCAATGAGGCCGGCTTTTGAAAATTTAACCGCATTCACCACCTGGCTTATGGCCTCATCCTGCCCGAAGATCTTTTTCTTCATTCTGTCTTCAAGACCGGCGAGTCCTTTAACGTCATCCGTTTCAACCGTCTCTATGGGAACCCGGCAGATCTTTGTAAGTATCTCATTTATCACATCCCTGTCAACGGTCTGTACCTTTTTATCCAGGGGATGGAGCTTTCTATAGGATCCCGCTTCGTCAATCAGATCGATGGCCTTATCCGGCAGGAACCTCTCATTGATGTATTTCGCACTGGACTTTACTGCGTAGGAAAGCACTCCCTTAGCGTACTTTACTCCATGGAATTTCTCGTACTTGTCCTTTAAGCCGTTAAGTATCTCAACGGTCTCATCCTCTGAAGGCTCCTTTATCTCCACATTCTGGAAACGGCGGGTAAGGCTCTTGTTCTTTTCAAAATACTTCTTGTACTCTTCAAAGGTGGTGGCTCCGATAAACCTTATATGTCCGTCAGAAAGATAGGGTTTAAGCATGTTTGAAGCGTCAAAGGATCCCTCTCCCACTGCTCCCGCTCCGGAAAGATTGTGTATCTCATCAATATAGATAATGGGCTTTTCTTCTTTGCTTATCTCGGAAAGCACCTTCTTAAAGCGCTTCTCAAAGTCGCCCCTGTACTGGGTTCCGGCAAGCATTCCGCCCAGATCCAGAGCGAAGACCTTTGCCCCTTTGATGGCATCCGGCACTTTATCTTCCTTAAGGCGCATCACCAGTCCATAGGTAATGGCGGTTTTACCCACTCCCGGTTCTCCGATGTGAAGAGGGTTATTCTTATCCTTCCTGCAGAGGATCTGTATGGTCCTCTCCAGCTCATCTTCCCTGCCGATAAGAGGGTTCACGTCCTTAAGGGTATCATTTAAGCAGGGGGCATAGAGCTTAAATCCTCTTCCTTCGGTTTCCTTATCCCCTTCAAGGCTTATCTGCTCATTTGTACTTGCAGCGTCCCCTTCCAAGAATGAGAGCTCCTCAAGCATATCGGCTTCCGTAATACCCTGCTGCTCCATATAATACAGGGCATAACTGTCTTCCAGATTCCAGAGGGCGTGAACTAAGTGTCTTACATAAACTTCCCCGCTGCCGCTGTTATAGGCGCTCTGCCCGGCAAACATGAGCATCTTATTAACTCCTGCCGACAGTTCCGGATCCTTCCCCTGAACCTTTTCCACATATTCCGCTATATATTCCCTGAGCATTTTCGAAAGGAGCTTAACGTCTCCTCCGCATCCGGAAAAGGCCTCGATGAAAAGACCTTCCTCAGCAAGTATCAAAAGGATGGTCTCCGGGGTGACATATTCATATCCGTTTTCTTTAGCATATAAGACCGCACGATGAAGCACGGTCATGACTTCTTTAGACAGTTCCATCACGCTTCCTCCACAGTCATTCTGAAGGGATACCCTGAAGCCTTCGCCCTTGAAAGTGCGGTACTTACCTTCGTTGATGCAATGTCATAGGGATACTTCCCAACCACCGCCTGTCCTTTTTTATGAACGTTCAGCATGATGGCCTGGGCTGTAACCTCATCCTTATGAAAGATATCCACCAGCACTTCCACCACAAATTCCATTGAGGTGAAATCATCATTATACATAACTACGTTATACTGCCGCGGTTCCTTTATTCTGCTGTTGGTCCGTTCCTTTACCGAATCCTTTGTAGCCATTTTACTGTCCTTTCCGGAAAGCGACCCTTACCTTAATACACGATGGTCCTCTGCTGAATACGTTCCTTGAAGGTATCAGGAGTTTTTCCCCGGGTCTAATACTGTGTTTACATCCGCTTCAAGATATGGATTGATCCTCCAGATGAGTCCGGCCTCTTTCAGCATCTCCGACAGGTCATAGCCTATATCCTCGGACAGGCCTACAACCCTATCCTTTAAATTCAATCTGTTCGGATGATACTTTGTATCTTCCCAGGCTTCTTTATCGCTGTGAAGAGCCGCCAGCTCCTCTATCCGCTTGGAAAACTCTCCCGTTTTATCAAGCTCTGTAAGCCGCCTGAAGGACCATTTGTAGAAGGGCATGTATGTGCGGTTCAGGAGAAAGAAGAGTTCCATAGCCGCTGTCATCCCCTGTATCCTGCAGGTCTCCGCCGCAACCATATCACCCCGGGTCATACATCTCTGATAGTTAACCTGAAGGTTTGCGGAGTATTCATGCATTTTCTCCGCTATACGGATCCGCCATACATTATCAGGATAAAAACTTAGAAGAAGCCGCCGGAAAGCAGAAAACTCCCCGGCTCCGTCACAGAACACGTTGCCGTTCACAGCAGTGGCAAGACAGGAATGATCCAGATCGATCCACTGATCTTCTGTCATCACACAGTCTTTCGTGTTGCAGTCGATCCTCAGGATATTTGAGTAGAAATCATGGACTGTCATTACTCCCCGGCGCTCTTTCAGCCTTTCCGTAAAGTACGACCTCTCCTTTTCCTCAACGAGCTCATTATAGGACTTATCCAGTTCTTCTCCGATCTCTCTGTAAATATCGTCTGTAAGCCATATACACACGCCGGTGCCGAAATCGTGATCCCTTGATATAGCGTCATCATACCCAAAGCAGTCGCTACCCTCTCCGGCTATTCCCACAGCTATCTTATCTTCATATTCAGGGAAACGCTCCCGGATCATGGGCAAAACCTTATCTTCATAGAATCTGCGATTTTCCTCCGCCATCAGTTTCCTCTTCTATCCTTCTACTTCTTTATCAGCTTGGGATTTTTAACGCTTCCCTGATTACCGTTGAAGCTTCCCATAACAGCTATCTTAGCCGGAGCGATGATCATACCGATCACCATTCCAAAGAGAACAAGACATATCCCGGTCAGGGTCAATTCAGCAGTACTGCAGTTTCCGGTCCGTATTTTATGAATATATCCTTTTATCATGGTCCCTCCAATGGATATTTATAGAATGAATATAGTATAACACAAAAAAGGATGAGCAAATGCCCATCCTTGACGCTTTTTCAGCAATTTTATCAAATACTGTCAAGCCATTATAACGGTGTATCTATTTACTTTCGATAGATCTGTAAATTACCCTCCATAAATAATTCTCTACCCTTATTATTATCCTATCCGCAAAGTGTGTCATTAAACTTATGGTTTAATACTGCACAGCCATAATTCTCATTTCATTCTTTAATTATTTCGTACGATACAGTATAATCTGAAGGAAGGCCTGTACCCCAGCTGGGATGCACAAAACATGAATTCCGTCCGCTTAGCCGAAAAGCTTGGTTACGAGTTTGACCACGAATACACGGCATATGAAGTGGATAGTGTGGTAAACAGATCTTAAGAAAAAATCAGAGGTAAAGATGCTCACTTCGCTCACTAATGAAAATATTGAAACTGCCTGTACAGAGATTGAAGAATACACGAAAAGGCGAAAGGCTGCACGCGAGGATGCGATCCGTATCCGTCTGTCCCTTGAAGAAGTATTGTTATCATACCAAAAGGCTTTTGGGGAGGAGGCCGGATTTCGCCTGGAAACAGGCGGCAGTTTTGGCCGCTCAATGATCAGGCTGACGATCCCCGGATCATCCCTTGATCCTTTTGAAGAATCCGCATCCGGTACTGACGAGGATTCCCTGATGCAGAGTGCACTGATCCGCATGGGAAAACTTCCCCGCTGGCGGTACAGACGAAGTGCAAACGAGATCGTTTGTACATTTACAAAAAAGAAACCCTCAGAGTGGGTATATCTGCTTTTTGCGATCGTTGCCGCAGTTGTTCTCGGTCTGCTGGTACGGCTTTCGCCGGAATCCGTTCAGGTACTGCTTCGCGACGGTATCATATCTCCCCTGGTCAACACATTTATGAGCTTTCTGAACGCAATAGCAGGTCCCATGATCTTTCTGTCTGTGGTATGGGGAATTTACAGTATCGGCGATGCTGCGACATTTAGCAGGCTCGGCAAGGGTCTCCTGGCGAGATTCGGGTGTTCCCTTCTGATCATGATCACGATATGCGCACTGATCAGCCTGCCCTTTTTTTCACTGCAATTCGGCGTATCTCAGAGCGGAAGTGATTTTTCCCAGCTTTATCTGATGATCCTGAACATTATTCCTGGCAACCTGTTTACGCCGTTTATAGAAGGCAACACACTGCAGATCCTGTTTATAGCCAGTATAACCGGCATTGTCATGCTGATCCATGGCAAAAATACACAGAACGTTGCCGATCTGTCCGAACAATTAGGCCTTATCGTTAATTTCATCATGATGCTGGTCAGCCAACTGGTTCCGGTCTTCGTGTTTGGAAGTCTTTTCAATATCATCGTATCCAGTGAAGTGTCATCCATCATAATCGGAGGTAAATTCTTCTTTGGCACAGTGATCGGCAGTATATTGATAATATTGATGCATACCGCATTGGTCTGCCTGCGCCTTAAGATGTCGCCATTTACTCTTTGGGAAAAAACTCTTTCTACCTTCCTTATATGCTTAAGCACGGCATCTTCTTCTGCCGCATTCTCGGACAACATTCATACCTGCATTGACAAGTTTGGTCTCAACAGAAGGATCGTGAACTTTGGCGTGCCTTTTGCACAGATCCTGTATAAGCCCAGCTCTTCAGTAATGTTCTGGTGCGCCGCGATCAGTGCCGCCGAAAATTCCGATAGTGTTTTATCCCTTACATGGCTCATCACCACTCTGATCATGTGCATTCTGCTTTCCTCCGCAACGCCTCCCGTTCCCGGCGGAATGAACGCATGCTTTTCGGTATTGTTTACGCAGCTCCATCTTCCGCTTACAAACCTGGTTGTCATCCTTGCCCTGGCAAGCATTCTGGATTTTGTCACCACGGCAGCTAATATTTTTTCAGGACAGTGTATCCTTGCGATCACAGCAGGGGATTTTGACGGCAACAGTTAGAATAAGATCCAATTCTGTCTGATCCAGAAAGCCTTTGTTCCGTGTATCTTCCTTGCTTTCAGCAGGCCAGCATCCATCATACGGTACACAGGATGGTAATTCTCTCGGCAATAAACTCTTGATTTCCTGCTTAATTCGCCTTATAATATCTTCCATAAAACAATGTTTTTATTTGGGCTGGTCGTAAGACCCAGGTCCATCATGGGCGGGGAAGTTCCCCGCCATTTTTTTCAGCAAAGCCAGAGGTGAACTGCATTGAAAGAACTCAGCATCTTTATAGATGAATCGGGCGATTTTGGTGAATATGCCATTCACTCGCCTTTCTACATCATTACCATGATCTTTCATGACCAGAGCGAAGATATTCAACCTGCCATATCGAGGCTGAGTCAGGAACTCTCTTATCTTCATTTGGATAACCTATGCATACATACCGGTCCTATAATCCGCAAAGAAGAAATCTATGCGGAAATGATAATTGATGAACGTCGTCGCATCTTTAACAAAATGGTTGCTTTTATCCGCCAGATTAACGTTCGCTACAAATGCTTTTTTATTGAGAAAAAACACATTTCTGATGTTGTCGAAGCAACCGGAAAACTTTCTAAGCAGATTTCACTGTTCGTTCGTAACAACTACTGAACCTGTACAATTTCATACGAAGAGTTCCTTTCTTTTGATGACGTTAAACTCTACTATGACAACGGACAGGTTGAAGTAAGCAAAATTCTGTCATCAGTTTTTAATGCGTTACTCCCAAACCCCATTTTTAGGAAAGTGATGCCCACAGAATATAAGCTGTTCCAGGCGGCTGATCTTCTATGCACAATGGAACTTGTCCGCCTTAAACTCGAAAACAATTTGTTTTCCAAATCCGAAATGTTATTTTTCGGCAACATACGCGACTTGAAGAAAAACTACCTTAAACCACTCTCAAAAAAGGAATGGGTATTCCTCTGCCTCTAAAATACTTTTTATCAGTTCCACCGCACTCTCTTCCTCCGGGTCATTTGTCCCCAGTTCACCTCGGAAGGCTTTGGAGAGGATGGATTTTTTTGTCAATTCAATATTTTCTATGACAGATTTAGTTGCTTCAATGACAGATTCCTGAACATTCCAGAAATTGTCTATTATTCTTACAACTTCTTTCTGTTCATCAATTTCTGGAACTCTTATCATTACTGCTTTAATATCACGTAGATGTAGATTTGGCACACCTATCCCTGTCAGATGTTCATTAAATTGGTCTTTACAAACCGGACTATTTACGATATTCAACAGATACCGTGGCAATATAATCTCTTTATTAGGTCTGAGTACAGCTAACGTGACATATATATCAAATACCTTATCTGTCTCTACAATAGCTGCGACACCTGTTGTTCCGTTTTTTGCCAAAAGAATATCATCTATTTGTGGGGCTATACGTGCATATAATTCATTATGTAATTCCGGAACAATATATTTTATTTCATCCCAGCTTATTTTTTTTGATGTAACATCCTTTGCTGAAATAAACGGTATTCCGCCATCCTCCTTTTTACAATAGGTCGGTGTTTGATGTGTTCCATCTGTAATCTTCATAGAACAAACATCTTGCAAACTGTATTCTGTCCATGTTTCTGCCTTATTGTTTGTTTTTCTCCATTCAGCTGTCAGCTTTCCAGAGAAGGCATCATATGAGATAGAAGACCAGGTATCTTGTATGTTATCCAGCGCCTCCTGTGCCTTATCCCGTGCCTCGTCAAGCTGGGAGAACAGGCTCTCTATGCGTTTAACAATGCGGTGTTGCTCAGGAAGCGGAGCTATCGGAAACTCTATTTGTGATGCTTTAGTTCCCGATAACTCGAGAAATGTTGTCCCACTCGCTTTTTCTTCAAGACGTTCCTTTATACCTTTTAAATACCAGTATAAATAATCCGGTATATATGCCCTTGACGGCAGAAAACTTTTGAATCCCTGATTCGTACAAAGTTCGTTCATTGCAATAACTACGTATCCAATAGGAGCTCTCGTAGAAAGACACACTGTATTTTCTGGCATAATACGGGCTGACGACTTTTCTAACCCCAGTTTAGTGATGTTCTTTGCACCCTTTGAAATGAATTTATCATGATAATTTGATAAATCAGCAGGAGAAATCCATGCAATATCGCCATTTTCATAATACTCCTTATGCGAAGTTGAAGGTGTCCCGCCACTTACTACATTTGTTATTTCCCCGATTTTCACCCAACACCAGTTCCCTGGCACCTCATAAGGCTGCTCACCCTCCGGAACAAGAGCTTTCTCCAGTTTTTCCTCAATTGTCAGGTTTTCATTTTTATTCTGTCGTGCCATGATTTATTTCTCTTTCGGCATACTCGCTAATCAAAAAGATACAAGCCTCTGTCCATATTGGTGAGAGCGCAGTTTCCTTTTCAATCTTTTTCCTGAATCTCCCTTAGAATCCGCTCCACGTTTTCTTTCAGAACCGGCAGGTCATCTTCCAGAGTGTTCCAAGCTATCTCTACATCCATTTCAGCATACTGGTGGGCGAATAAATCTCTTATTCCACACCATTCACGCCATGGAACCTGGTTTTCTGATTGTCTTAATTCATCAGAAATCACCTTGCATAATTCCCCGATTTGAAGGACGCACATACAGCAGGCATTCCTATATACGGAACTACTCTGGAAAGACTCAAAGTTATTCCCGTAATCCTTGTGAGCATCCTCTACCTGAGAAATATATTTTAATATTTTTAGGAGTACGGTTTCATCCCTGTTCTTCATATAGCAGAACCTCACTTTCCCTTATAGAGTCCTTAAAATCCTCATCCAGCGAGTTTACTGTCACTATATCCACCGGAAGCTTTAAGGATTCACATACATCCTGCCTTAATCCCGAAAGTGTGATGAAGGTCATCCTCCTCCCGGCATCAATCAACAAATCCACATCGCTTTCTTCAGTAGCCGTACCCTTGGCATATGAACCGAAGAGAAATACTTTCTTAATCCCATATTCCTTTGCTATAGGTGAAACTATATCCTTAATCGAACTTACCGTCTGCATACCAACACCTCTTTTCTATTTTACTGGCTGATAGCCTTCAGTTCCTTCTCCACACTCTTCAGGATATCAACAGCCTCTTCCAGTTTCCCGATACATTCCTCCACACTCTCCAGAGGGTCAGGAAGGTCGTTGTAATCAAGAACAGAATCATCTCTTATAAGCCCAAGGTCAAGGCTATGATTCTTACCCTCAGCCCCTATCTGTTCTACAGTAAAACAATTCCATCGTTCATCCTGTATGCTATGTCTGTCCTCTGCGGTATATGCCTTTATGAAGCCTTCGAAATGCTCCTTTGTAAGGGGGTTCGTCTTTCCGAAGGATGGCATGTTGGTACGGAGGTCATAGAACCAGACTTCCTTTGTGTTTCCTGTATCCGTTTTTCCCCTTGTAAAGAAGAGGACATTGGTCTTTACTCCCTGTGCATAGAAAATGCCTGTAGGAAGTCGGAGTACCGTATGGAGATTGCATTTATTCATAAGGTCAACACGGATGTTCTCACCATCACCATCTGCAAAAAGGACATTGTCCGGGAGAACGACAGCAGCCCTTGCAGTCCCGGTATCTTTCCTAAGTGAGCGGTAGATATGCTGAAGGAAATTCAACTGTTTATTGCTTGTAGCAAAGGTAAAGTCATCCCTTGTAGCCCTTTCCCCGCCTTTCTTTGTCCCGAAGGGGGGATTGGTCAAGACCACGTCATAGTTTTTCATAGACTTCCCCAGATTTGAGAGGGTATCACCAAGGGTTATTTTCCCCTCGATATCATGGAGCATGGCATTCATAAGGGCAAGCCTGTGGGTCTCATGCACCAGTTCCCCTCCGGTAAAAGCTTTATATTTCTGGAAGTGCTGTTCATCTTCACTTAAAGTAAACAATTCCTGTGTCTGCTTTTTTATATGAGCATCTGCGGCAATCATGAAACCGAAAGTTCCGCAGGCTGGGTCATTACAGAGTTCCCCAGGCTTTGGGTCGATAAGCTCTGTCATAACATCTATGAGGACACGCGGAGTAAAATACTGCCCGGCACCGGATTTCTTTTCACCGGCGTTTTTTTCAAGGAGCCCCTCATATAGATTGCCAAGTCCTTCTTCTTTTGCGGAAAACCAGTCAAGAGCATCAATATTGGTGATAATCTTTTTAAGATTTGCAGGCTCCTCAATATTACTGCGGGCACCGTTATAGATTTCCTTTATACGACCTTTTCCTTTCCCGCCAAGTTCTGTAAGAAGATTTCCATAGTATTTCTTCAGTTCCAGACCGTCTTTTTTCTTAAGAACATCCCAGCGGTATTCTTCCGGGATATTGTCTTCTGTCCCTGTTTCTTTTGCCATCTTCAAGAAAAGGATATAGGTCAATTCCGTGACATACTGATGGTATGTGATACCGTCATCCCTCAGTACATTACAGAGGTTCCAGAGTTTTGCTACTATTTCGTTATTAGTCATATTACCGCTTCCTGCCTCGTCATCTATTTATCTGCGTAAAATATACATATTATGCCGCATACATATACTCGTTAATTTCGTCAATTATTGCATCCAGATTATTTCCGAAAGCTTTATTAACCGCATTGTAACCGCCCTTGTTCTTAAATGCCGCGGCATCAAAGGATTCCTTGTTAAGAACAGTCTCTTTTTTCAGGTATTCCTCTATCCGCATGAGCCAGTTAAGCTGAACTTTTGTAAACTCAGAATGAACAGCCTTCAGTTTTTCCATGGCTTTATGGATTCTTTCATCCTTGCTGATTAGAGCATTTCCTGAACTTTTCTGCCTTATAAAGCTGATAATGTCTGCGGCTATATCTTCATTTGTCATTTCACGCCATGCTGTCTGAAGTTTGGTTTCACTAAAACCATCCCTGTCAAGGATAAGTTTCAGTTCCTTTAAGGACTGCCTCGTAAGATCCTTAGGTCGCGTTGCCACAATAGTAAGAGCTGCTATCTTATCCCTGTTCTCTTCTATGAAGTTTTGAAATTCCTTAAGATAATCCTCCGGTTTTGTGGCTTTCCCATATCCTCTTTCGTGGCTTTTAACACTATCCGCAATATCACTTATAATCTGTGGTCGGAGATATGATTCCCGTTTCACATAATCAAATGCTTCACGGTATTTCTTAACAGTCTCTGAAGCCTTTTCGACAGAGAAGTGGGATAAATCCTGAATAAATCCTTCAGGTGACCTTCCCTCAGTCAGAGAAGTGAACTGCTCCCGGTTTTCATCAGACATCTTGCTGATACTGCGCCTCATCTTCGCAATTATCATATCTATCTGATTTTTCTTCTGTTCATCAGTATCAAGAATATCTATGCTGTCTATCAGGGTATCAAAAGATACTGCAGGATTAGCCACAATAGGTTTCATGGATGAGACAGGAGATAATGCCTCATAAAGCTTGACCGCATCATAAATTTCAAAATGGGTTTTCCCGATTTCGGGGCAGAGGCGCGTGGCCCTTCCAAGCATCTGCTCAAAAAGGATTCTGGACTTGATACGCCTTATGAATACGATGTTGACTATCCTTTCAACATCTATTCCTGTAGAAAGAAGGTCAACGGTAACAACGATATTGGGATTTTCATCATTCTTGAATCGTTTTATGTGTTCCCTTATCTTTTTGCTGTTTCCGTTCTCAATAGAGCCTGTTATCTTCTTTATTGCGTCCTCAGGAATTCCCTGAGAGGTATACTTCTCTTTAAGGATATTCACTATCATATCTGCATGGGCATCATCCACGGCAAATATCAGCGTTTTGCCAGGTTCATTCGGGTCAATGTATTTCACAAGTTCAGAGATGATAGCTTCAGTAGTGGGCTTATTAACCACTCTCTTATTGAAGTCGTCTACATCAAAATCCAGGTCGTCCGGCAGTTCTGCACCGTTTATTATGGTATCTGTTACCGGGTCATATATGGGCTGAACTGTACCGGCTTTGAGGTGTATTCCTTCATCAGTAAGCTTTGTAGTAATAAGATGCGGGGCATCATGGTCAACAAGGAAGCCGTCTACAACAGCAGTCCTGTAGTCATAGGTATATACAGGAGCCCCGAATATCTCTGTGGTATGAAGAGCAGGGGTAGCAGTGAGGGCTATCTTTACTGCATCGAAATAATCAATAACGGCACGGTACTTGCTCTGGAAGTCTTCCTGATTTCGATATTTAACCTCATCATCGCTCATATCCCTGTCAAGGACATATCCCCGGTGTGCTTCATCTACTATTATGAGGTCAAAATCTGATGCACTGGGAATAACGTCTGAAGTATTATAGACAATTCTTTTTACAAGGCTCTGGACAGTGGCTATTACAAGCTTGGTATCCTTTTCTATCTCACTTTCTCCTAAATCCTTGATATCATATATCTTATCAAGGGATTTAAGGTCTTCCAGTTTTATTGAATTAAACGTGTCGGATGCCTGGTCTCCTAGAGCAGTCCTGTCAACAAGAAACAGAACTCTTTTGAAGAGTCCGCAGGAAAGAAACCTGTATATCATCCCAAGGACAGTACGGGTTTTTCCAGTACCTGTAGCCATAGCAAGAAGAACCGTCTGCTTTTTATCCTCGACTATAGCCTTCTCCGCTGCTTTAATAGCATCTATCTGATAGGGGCGAAGGTTTAAGCCATCCGGGTCTTCAAGCACTTCATAACTGGTTGATAAAAGCTGTTTCTCCGCTTCTTTGATATCCTTTTCAAGTCTCTGTTCTATACCTTCAGGTGAGAACCAACCCCGCAGAGCTTTTCCTACATTGAATGGATCTCTGGTGTCAAGATACCATATCCCGGATTTTTCCTTATACTGTTCAAAATATTCCCGTCCATTTGTGGCAAAAAGGAACGGTACTTTATATTCGCCAAAACTTCCTATAACGTATTTTTGATGTTCTGACTTGATATTCCGAGCATAATCCTTACACTGGTAGTCCAGAACGGAGGGGATATCCTTATGCTTTCTTTTTGCTTCTACTATTCCAACCAGTTTTTCTCCTATGAAGAGAGCATAATCCGCAGACCCACCGCTTACAAGTTCTGAATCTGTGGGGAATTCCGCTATGGCATAATTATGGCCTTTTTCCGGTCTTGTGCCTTTGGAATATCTGATATTATCGGTATCAGCTTCCCATCCCACTTTCCGGAGCTGGTCGTCAATGAGTTCCCGAGTCTGTGCTTCGTTTAAGTGGATATTCTGAGCTTTTTTATATGCCTTAAACCTCCGGGAACTGTCTGCACTTCCTTTTTCCCTTATGGTCTCCAGTTCTAAAAGAAGTTTTTGGTTCTGTTCTTCAAGTTCTTTATTCTCTTTTTCAAGACTGGAAAGGTCTATAGTAATGTCTGATGGCGGCTTGAATCCATCAGGCTCATAGTTATAATCACCATAGGTTTGCATAAACCATACACAGAGGTCATATAGAAGGGGAAGATTTGATAACGCCTTCTTCTGTTCGTCCATTGCGTTATGAGATGCATCATTACGGTCTTTCCGAAGGATATAAAGAGTGTTGTTTATTTCTTTTGGGAGAAGTTCATTTTTTTTCAGAAGTTTTATTCGATTCGCATGAGTGTTATCATAATCCGGCTCCGGGATGCCATCATATGCAAGCATGTACTGAACCAGTCGTTCGGCACACATCCCCTGTTTTAATATAGATGAGTTGGGGTCTGAAAATACATACTTTTCAGCCAGTGTTCCGAGTTTAGATAAATCGGTCCAACGGCTTTCGAGAAAAGAAAAATTACTCATTGATATACCCCCAACTTATGACATATGGATACTGAAAAACTTCAGCCCCAGTATTATATTTTACACCGAAAAGACAATAAATAACAGAGGGATATGATGGTTGAGGAGTTTATACGTGATAGAATGAAAGGGCTTGAGGGAGCGGGAGCGACCGCAAGGCTTCCTTATAAACGGAAATTCTTTAATACATCGCTTCGTGAAACAACCCTAGGAACAGACTGAATTTAGAGGACTGCATTAAAATAATATGATATAATATGTATAATTATATCTTTTTAGGCACATAAAAAACACAATAAGGAGGAAGGTATGAAGCAGAAAAAGACAAGGAACAAAAAGCTGGTGCTGAATATTATCATCATATCGGTCGCTGCCTGTACCGCCATAGCGCTGCTATTGACGATATTTGCTTCCAATGAGTTATCCAGCACCTATGAGCAGCTGGTGGAGGAGACCCTGAAGACGGCCGCGATCCAGATGGCTGATGAGATCGAGCGAATGTACGAAGGAGAGTGGAATCTGGACGAGGATGATGTCCTCTGGAAGGGCGAAACGGCATTCAGAGGCCAGTTTACCGGCTCCTTAAAGCAAAGGACCGGTCTTGATTATGCGATCTTTTATGATAATATCCGTGCTATAACGACAGTGGAGGGCTCGCCGGTAGGACGTAAGAATGCGGACACGACGGCGCCGAGTGATATCTACAATACGGTCGTGAAGGGCGGACAGACCTATTACCGTCCTAATTACGTGGTAGCCGGTCAGGTATATTCCGGGGTTTACGCACCGGTGCTTGCCGATGACGGCTCCATCGGAGGCATGACCTGCGCCTTCAGAAAGACCGCTGATGTGGAGGCTGCCATCCGTAAGATCATCATAACCATGGTGGTGCTGGCTCTTGTCTGTGTCTGCATTGTTATCGGAATAGGTATCGTGCTTTACAGAAGCAGTGCATCCGCAATGAAGAATATCGTTGAGTCGCTGGTACAGATGGCGTCGGGAGATCTGAGAGTACAGTTCTCGGAGGCGGCTCTTTCCAGGACCGATGAGCTTGGAACCATAGCGGAGAGCTCAAAGACTCTTGTTGATGAGCTTACCAGCGTATTAAGCTCCGCCAAAAAGCTTTCCGGGGATGTGTCCAAGGCAGGGCAGGAGCTGTCGGAATCGGCAGGGCAGGCTTCGGAAGCTTCCGGACAGGTCACTTCGGCTATCGATGATATCAGCAAGGGTGCGGTCGGACAGGCTGACAGCGTACAGACCTCGGCAAACAACACTGCCGATATCGGAAACGATATCGACGGTATCACGACGAACGTTGACGAGCTTGGCGAATATGCCAACAGCATGCAGGAAGCCAGCACCCGTGCGATGGAGGCCCTTGATCAGCTGATGGCTCAGAACGTAAGCACGGTCGAAAGCATGAAGAGCATCGACGCGCAGATACGTTCCACGAATGAGGCGGCAAGGAATATTTCCGAGGCTTCTAACCTTATTACGAATATTTCGTCACAGACCAACCTTCTTGCCCTGAACGCTTCCATAGAGGCGGCGAGAGCCGGGGAGGCAGGACGAGGATTCGCCGTCGTTGCCGATGAGATCGGTTCCCTCGCATCCCAAACCCAGGAGGCTACGGTCAGGATCAATGCCATCATTAAGGAGCTGATCGATGAATCCGAAAAGACAGTAGTCACGGTGGAACAGCTCAATGAGGCCATTGAAGAGCAGACTCAGAAGATCGAATCCACGAAGGGCGATATGGCCAGCATGCAGGAGAACGTGCTGAGCGTTACGGACAGCTCGGCGAATATCTCCAACCGTGTGGATACGCTTAATGAGTCCAAGAACAGTCTTGTATCGATCATTTCGGATCTTTCTGCGATATCCGAGGAGAACGCGGCTTCCACCGAGGAGACCAACGCTTCCATGGAGGAACTTAATGCTACCTTCGAGATCATAAGCCATTCTGCATCAGACCTTATGGGCCTGGCACAGAGCCTGGACGAGGATCTGAGCTTCTTTACCGTCTGATAAAAGGGTGTAGAAAAATACTGCGGGGCCCCATTTTCGGGACTCCGCAGTTTAATGCTCCTAATCTTATAAAAGAATTCTATTTGGCATTCTGTGCCAAAGTGTTTTCCTCATTTACAGCGTTACTACTGCGTAAAGGGCTTGTTATTGACGGCGGCACACCTCAAAAAACTGTGCCATTTTTGTTCGAGTTTATAGGTGAATGCTTATGAAAAAAACCTCAAAAAAACATAGAAACTTTATGTATACCACCCAGTTAGCTTTTTTACCTGAGACATGACAGGATAATACAGAGCAATCCTGTTAGCAGCGTGGACATACAGAATTACTATAAGAATTGCGATAATTCTGTGAAAAGCTCAGACGAAAAGATTTTTACCGATGAGGAAATAGAAGCCATAAAAAACAGGATCAGAAATCCCCCCGCTCCGCTGGTCTGATATCACTGATAAAGGTCTTCATATCCATCGTCAGCAGCGAATGACAAGGATCAAAGGAAAGGGGCGGACTTTTGAGGAGCTTTCTTACACGAAAAACGAGAGGCTTCATCCCAAAAACGGCAGATATTTCCCTGTGACCGATGCTATCGAAAGTATTCTTGCCGAAATAAAGGAAAGCCAGGAAAGACTTGGCATTTCCTCAGAATTCATCTTCTGCGACGAAAAGGGTGTCTGGCTTGGTGGATGTTTGAGCGGATAATTACCTAATTCCGATATTTCAGAAATTATGCCATCAACCGTATTTTCAGCAGCAGATTTATTACATAGATTAACCCCTATGTAATACTCTATTTCATCAATATCATGCTCCGCAGGTTCTGTTACAAAAATATCAGCTTGATTCATTGCGTCTCTTTTCAATGCGTTCCTTCACTTCCTGCAAAGATGATTCCCGGCCTTCCTGCATGGCTTTATATCCCGAACCCAGAAGCGCATATAATTCCAATTTTTCTTCATTTCTCTTATCAATCTTCACCGCTGTATCCATAGGTATCTCCCTTATTTCAAATAAACAAACACCAGCAGTTTATTCATGGCATAATTATAGCCGAAAAACACAACATAATTGTATCAGTTATATAAAGAAAACTGACTCGCCACCATTTCGTTGCATCAACAAACATCTCATCTTACTTCCTTCGTAAAATACTATGAAAAGGTAACATACAATATGTTATAATACTCTTACTAAGAAGGAACTTACAAAAAGCGCTTCTTTCATTCCCAATAAGGATGAGAAAACAGAAAACAGATTATTGCGTATTTCAGTAACAGAGGATCTCCATAAGTTCCTCCTGGTTGACTGTTATTGGTAAATTCATAAAACTTCTTTCTCCTTATTCCTGACAAAGGCAGGTCCTGTTTTACCGGTATCAAAATAAAACCTCCCTTTTGCAAGAGGCTTCTCCCTGTCCGGTCTATAAAATCTGAGAAATAATCGAATTGATCAGAAATCAGACAAGCGGACAATCATGCCTCTGTATTCCGTGTTTCCTGTTGTTACCATCAATGTCATTCTCGTCATGACTGTCCTCCTTTCTGCTCCCCTTGGAGCGATGAATCAATGTTTACCGTTAATATAGTACTGTTACACTTGAAAATAGTTTTAAAGCTCACTCCGCTCTACTTTCCTGAAACGATCCTCCTCCGGTATGTATTCAGCTAACATCACTTGCTGGTCTTCCAAATAATGTCCGTGTGATCTTTCTTCATCATAATAGGAAACTGCTCTGTCATATGCCTCTCCGGCTTCCTTTTTACCGGTATAGATCCCCAGCCATTCATCCTGATCATGCCCCCATTCCTCGGCAGTAAGAACGAGGAAAAAAGGTCCTTTGCCATATATCACTTTATCATCTTCGCCAGTGACATTCTTCCTTGGCTCATCCGACAGAACTACCACAATGCGTTTTTTCATGGAACTGTCATATTTGACGTCTTCATATCCTTTTTCAGGTTCAGGATCTTCCTCCATACCGATACCATAGACAAAATAGTCTCCGTATTCATCCGGTATATCTTTCCTTTCATTAAACGTCTTTGAAGACCAGTCTTTCTGCATCACGACCTTCATATGTCCAAAAATCTGGAAATATCCTTTCAGGTCAGAGAACTTCAGATATTCTCTGCATTTTCTTTCTCCGATATCCTTTCTCGGTTTATCATGCAGAACAACCTCCAGCGCAGGATAAAGATCAAAATTGTTCCCAACGGTTTCCGGCATCTCTGATGGTTCTGAATAAACATCCAAAGGAAACTCCACATCAATCTTTCCGATCCCAAATACATACAGTTCATCATACTTTTTATCCGGGATATCTGACAGGATATTGTAATCATCATAATGACCGTTCTCAAAACATATGGAAAGCCGGATATTCCGTGCCAGATACTGTCTTAATTCCTTGAATTTTACTGCCATATCTGTCCCTCCTTTTCAATACAGGATTTACGCTATCCTTATAACATCATCAAATAATGCCCTGAAAACCTCTTCCACTTCATCATCTTCATGAAAATGTCCAAAGTACCATGCCTTAAAATCCGCCTCTTCTGCAATTCGCTGGAAGTATTTCCTTAACTCCACCTCATCATCGGACATTTCTCCATAACCCAAAGCAGCAGCTACATCCCGGGGCGCTGTGTGGGTAATGATATAATCCACCGTATAATCATTTGATTCCAGATTCTGAAGTCCTTCTTCATATTCTTCTTCATTCGGCATTTCTTCAGGAAACCAGTCGACCCCCTCTGATCTATAATCCTTATCCTGAATTATTCACGGGGACTTAAAATATAAAACGACCGTCCCCGATACGTTGTTTTAGACTGTTCCTTTGATGACAGTATGGGGTATTACCTCAAAAAAGAGTATACTATCCCCTTTGAAACCCTATCATCATATGAAACTGTCAATGTACATTGAAAACTGTTGCTATTCTAACTGTGGCTGCAATCCCCGGATATTTTGAAGGGTCTCATAGAATTCCTTTTTGTATGGGCAACTGCTGCACAGTTTGAAAGTCATATATCGTGCTGAACGAACAGCTCTTGCTGCTACTTTGAGCAGCTTAAGCCGAACGGTATCTATGCGTAGTTTTCGCATATTTGCTGCAAGTGCCAGTCTTCTGAACCAGTTGAAGAGGTTGTAGGCCAGACCATGCAGGCGGAGGCGGTTGGCGTTGACAATCTTGGATTTGCTGCTAACGGCAGCGAAATCAAAACCGTCCTTGCCTTCTTTGATGAAGTTCTCCATTTTACCACGGCCGCAATAAAACCGGATCACCTTATAGGGCTCAGATTCCATTGTTGTTACGATAAAGGTGTACACGAAGAGGAACTGGTTTGCAGGCTTTTCTATCTTGAATACGACCCGGCGAGGATGCGACCATGTGCCGGCCTGATACATAAACTCGCCATACGTTACCGCATAGTCTACCATGTTATGCTTTGTGACTTGCCTTAAATCCTCAGCTTTGTACTCTGCCAGAGCAACAAGCGTACTGTTTTGTTTTAACCTGATGGCATATTCGCATGCGTTGTCTTCACAGACCTCATATAATTCAGGAGATGCAAACCCGCTATCTCCACGAAGGTATAATGGCAGAGAGGGATGCTTTGTGCGAAACTCCTTTATCAGCGGTTCCATAAACTTATCTGCGCCATTGCTGCAATAGTGGGTTCCATCACGGAGTTCCAGTTTTAATAGGTCTCCGGTGATCCCGTCAAAACACAGCAGCGGATGATAACCATGTGCCTGATAGTGGTAGTTAAAAGCCTCGCCCTCTTGATTTCCATATGTATTGAGCAGTGTGGAGTCCAGATCAAAGAGCATATATTCAGGTGCTTTGATCGAATAAACGATGTCACGCATCAGCTTTTCAATCTGGTCGAACTGCTTAAGGGTTGTATCGTCCATACGGTTGAAGAACCGTGATATCGTAGGCTGCGAAGCCAAGGCAGGCTTTCCAAGGATTGCTGTAAATATCGGGTCAACCGTTAACTCATCTGAGCAGTCATCTTCGAAGTATGCAGCAATGGTCTGGTAGACCATCTGGAGAAAGTTCTCCGGATCTATATGGAGCCTGAATGTCGCGGTATCGTTTGTCTTAAACAGCTGATATACGATTTTGACCAGACCTATTTTTTCGGCGAACTCTTTTATCAGGAGAAGTCCTGCATCGGACGACAGATCTCCGCCATCAAAGTTTATTTTTAAATATGGGTTGCTTTCAAGTGAAGTATCTTTTAAAATGTTCATAGGGCTTCTCCTTATGGCATATGTTGTTTGGTGGTACTTACACTATACCATATTTAGAGGCCTTTTTTCTATCACTTGATAGATGACAGCAACAGTATAAAAATGTCAAGGTACTATGCGGCTTTACGCCG
>JAFSKT010000085.1 GCA_017448845.1 Lachnospiraceae bacterium | reverse complement strand
TATGTAAAGAAGATCGACAGCTGTAATTGTGTCAGGAAAGAGGATGAGCAGTATCTTCTTTCCTGCAGGATCAGGGAACGGGGTGAAAAGGATTATTATTGCAGCGAGGATCCGGAATATATCCGGAGGGATTCAAAAAAGCTGTGGCTTACTGACGAAGCCCGTTCCCAGATAAAGAGTGTTATAAGTGATTTCAGGGAAAAGGCAGAAAGCTTTAATGACAGATCGTGTAAAAGCATAGTTATTGATGAGTGCCGGACGGTAGTGCGCTATAGGAGGCTTGATAAAACGAAATTGGATTTTCTGCTTGAAACCGGATGCCCTGAAATGACACTGCTTTCTATGGACAGTTCAATTGAGGGATTGCTGCAGGAATTAAGCTGGAATATTTCCGGAGATGACAGGGCTGCTGATATTATAAGACACTCCACAACAGATAATATCAACGACAATCCGGTATATAAAGCAGCGGTGGACACGGACGATCTTGAAATGCAGAAGCTGATAAAACTGTATTACCGTATAGCGGATGAAGATGAATGCAGATGGATTTCTGATAATGTCTATGGAACGAATATACTTCCTCCGCTTCCGGAAGAGTATAATAAAAGTTTTTTCGTATTGTCTGATGGGATTGACAACAGCCTGCTTGAAAGATCAGGTTACAGGATACTTCATAAGCCGTATTTTGCCATGCCCGGACACACACATATTGCATGGACTTTGAACCCATATACCAAAGTCGGAACTGACGCCGCACCGGTTAAGGAGGGGAAGATTGATTTTGAAGAGTATTTGGGGTTGTTTGGTAATAAGTAATGGACAGAGTATTAGAGTACAGGGTTAAGGCTTCTGACCTTGAAAAAACAATCGGCGGGATACTTGGAAAAGTATTGAAGCAATGCATGGGACTGACTCCGCATGAGATCAGTCATGCCAAATTCACTCCGGGAGGAATAACAGTGTTAAGGCTGGGAAACCCGGAAGGTCAGTATGAAACGGCGACCGTTAAGGACAGGGTGTCAGCCGGGGATACAGTAAGAATAAGGTTTTCAGACGCAGAGGAAGACACTGAAAGCAGGGTAGCTCCCGCCGAAGGAGATATTCAGATCCTCTATGAAGACGAGGATGTGGTTGTTCTTGATAAACCTGCCGGGATCGTATCCCATCCGTCACACGGTCATTACAGGGACTCTCTTGCGAATTATCTTGCGGGATATTATGAGAGCAAGGGAATAACGGTAAAATTACGGACAGTAGGGCGTCTTGATAAGGATACAAGCGGAGCCATCCTATATGCAAAAAATGCACCGGCGGCTTCAAGATTATTTCGTCAGAAAGATTCCGGACAGTTTAAGAAGACATATCTTGCTGTTGTTACGGATCCTATGCAGGAATTAGAGAGGGAAGGCTGGCATATCATCGATTCCCCGATGGGGCCTGTTCCGGGAACTCTCATGAAGCAGCAGATCATAGCACCGCCTGAGGGAAAGAATGCATTGACCAGATATAAGTTCTGCGGACAGTGCGGTGATAAAGCATTGATAATGGCGGAGATAGAAACAGGCAGAACACACCAGATCCGGGTTCACATGGCTTCTATCGGCCATCCCCTGGTGGGGGACAGGCTTTACGGGAAAGATAGGGAAAATATTGATAGAGCAGACAGAGCTTTACTTCATGCCTGGAAGACCGGATTCAGGCAGCCCTTTAGCGGTGAAGAGATAAGTATTATGGCTCCGTTTCCGGAGGATATGAAGGAGTACTTTGAAACATCTTCTTCCCCGGTCTTGCCGAAGGGGTGAGAAATGAATATGATGGTAATTGATGAAACAGTGTGGGTACGGACAATATGAGAGCAGTAGTAACGGAGGGCAGATAAACGTGGAATACATACATACCGTACAGTATTACGAAACCGATAAGATGGGGATCACCCATCATTCCAACTATATAAGATGGATGGAGGAAGCCAGGATCGATTTTCTGTCCCAAAAGGGCTGGGATTTTGCGAAGCTTGAAGACATGGGGAT
This sequence comes from Lachnospiraceae bacterium, assembly GCA_017448845.1. Taxonomy (GTDB): domain Bacteria; phylum Bacillota; class Clostridia; order Lachnospirales; family Lachnospiraceae; genus NK4A144. The sequence continues at coordinate 16,015 of JAFSKT010000085.1, read as the reverse complement.
AGTATCTCCCGTTTTGAGTTTAAGCTGTGATTATAAAGCTCCTACTACATTTCCAGAGAAGATATCTATTATTGTTTCAGTGAAGGGGTTTAAGGGCGTTAAGCTGCATCTGGGCTATGAAATGAAGAATGAGGAAGGTCAGACGGTCTGTACGGCAACTTCTTCACATGCTTTTCTCGGCATAGACGGAAGGCCGGTCAAGATGAAGGAAAAGTGCCCGGGATTATACGATACCCTTATGTCATTGATCGAAGAATAATAAGGAAGGTTAAGATAATAAGGAGCAGCTACAGGATCTATGGAGTATTTCTGGAAAGAACAGGATGATGTACCGGCCGGAATGGGGTATCCCCTTTTCGGCATTGTTCATATTATGAGTACGGGGATCACGCTCCTTATGGTGCTTTGCGGGATAAAGGCATTCTTAAGGCTTGAAACCGGGGGAAGAAAGAAGGTTCTTAAAGCTATTCCCCTTCTCATGTTATTCATGGAAATCTTCAAGGATTGCTTTTTGATCCGGGTCCATCGCTTCGGTTTGGGATTCCTGCCGCTTCATGTTTGCAGCATAGGGATCTTTATTTTTCTTATCAGAGAATATGTCCCATCACGGAGAGTAAAGGAATTCTGCGGGGAATTATCCTATGTCCTTATAATTCCCGCTTCTTTTGCCGCCCTTCTGTTTCCGGATTGGACAGTGTACTATCCCGTCTGGAACTTTATGAATCTATACAGTTATTTGTGGCACGGTCTCCTGATACTGTATCCCCTTCTTTTAAGGCTCGCCGGAGAAGTAGAACCGTCGATTCGGCATATATATCGTCCTGTTATTTTTCTTTTAGTTGTGACTCCTTTTATCTATTTATTCGATATAACCTTTAACTGCAACTATTTCTTTGTAAACGTTCCACCTGCAGGAACTCCCCTTAAATGGATCGCGTCCCTAATGGGATCCCCGGGATATCTTGTGGGATATGCGGTCATTGTAATGATGGTGTTTGTTATAGTATACTTTATAGACCGGATCATAGCAGCTGTATGGAACAGGAGGAAAAAGAGATGAAGGTATTGATACTGAACGGAAGCCCGAAGGAGAATGGAAACACTGCAATAGCAATTAAAGAAATGGTAAAGATCTTTGATGCGGAAGGTGTGGAAACAGAAATTGTCCGGGTTGGAAATATGGATATACGGGGATGTATCTCCTGCGGAAGCTGTTTTAATACCGGGAAATGCGCGTTTGACGATATTGTAAACGAGCTTGCCGGAAAATTTGAAAAAGCAGACGGTCTTGTTATCGCATCTCCTGTTTATTATGCCTCTGCAAACGGAACACTTATCTCCTGTTTAGACAGGCTTTTCTACAGCACTCATTTTAATAAGACCATGAAGGTCGGTGCCTGCATTACGGTTGCCAGGCGTGGCGGATGCTCTGCAACTTTCGATGAACTGAATAAGTATTTCACCATCAGTGGAATGCCGGTGGCTCCGAGCCAGTACTGGAACAGCGTGCATGGAAATGCACCCGGACAGGCAGTTGAGGATCTGGAAGGACTTCAGACAATGAGGACTCTCGCCAGGAATATGGTCTTCCTTATGAAGAGCATAGCCCTGGGGAAAGAGAAATATGGAATTCCGGAGAAGGAAGAGTGGCAGCCCACACACTTTATCAGGTGAGGATTGCTGAACATGACGGCATTTGAACAAGCAAAATAGATTTAGGCAAGGGACGAAAAATGGAACTGTATGACGGAAGACCGGAAAACATGGAAGGGCGTTTGCCGAGAGAAATAAGGACCTACGATCATCTTGATGATCTCGGTATAAAATATCAAAGAACGGATCATGAAAGAGCGGATAACATGGAAGCCTGTAACGAGATTGACGCAGTGCTGGGTGTTATCATCTGTAAAAATCTCTTTCTCTGCAACAGGCAGAAAACGAAGTTCTATCTCTTAATGATGCCGGGGGACAAGAAATTCAAGACGAAGGAACTCTCAAGCCAGATAAATTCAGCAAGGTTGTCATTTGCCGATCCAGAGGATATGCTGAAATACCTTGATATTGAACCTGGGGCCGTGAGCATAATGGGACTCATGAATGATAAAGATCATGCAGTTCAGCTTCTTATAGATGAAGATGTATTAAAGGGTGAATACCTGGGCTGTCATCCCTGCGTATGCACTTCAAGCCTGAAGCTGAAGACCGGTGATGTGATCGAAAAGTTTCTGCCATCAACCGGGCATGAGTATACGACAGTGCACCTTGTGGGAGAAGACTAAAACTTCGAAATTCCGGTGAGAACGGTACAGGACACAGATATATGAAGATCAGAAAAACAGAAGAAGTGGACATTGCACGTGTTATGGAGATATATGCCTATGCCCGGAAGTTTATGGCAGAGCATGGGAATCCTAAGCAGTGGGGAGCAACCAACTGGCCCCCGGAAAGGGTGATCCGTGAAGATGTAAGAACCGGAAACGGTTATGTTTGTGAGAATGATGACGGTGAAGTGATCGGAACATTCTTTTATATTGCGGGAAAAGATATAGAGCCGTGCTACAGAGAGATCTTCGACGGCAAGTGGCTTGACGACAGCCCGTATGGGGTTGTTCACAGGATAGCTGCAGACGGTTCCCAAAAGGGAATAGGATCATTCTGCTTAAACTGGGCCTATGAACAGTGCGGTCATATCCGCATAGATACCCATGGGGATAATTATGTGATGCAGGGAATGCTGAAGAAGCTTGGATTTATCCATTGCGGGACAGTCTATGTGGAAGAGGATAATGATCCCAGACTGGCGTTTGAAAAGATATGATCCATAGAGGATAGAGGTAAATGGTAAAGCTGATAGTAACAGATTTAGACGGCTGTCTGTTTGATGGAAAAGGCAATCTGCCATCGGGGCAGTATTGGAAACGATCAGGCGTGTCCTGGACAGATAAGGAAGGGTAAGGAAATATGGACCAGTGTGAAAGCTGCGCATATTATGCATATGATGAAGATTACGAAGAGTATTACTGCTCGGTAGATATGGACGAGGATGATTATGCGCATATGGTATCGGGAGAGCGGAAAAGATCCTGCCCCTATTACAGGGATGGGGATGAATATAAGGTTGTAAGGCATCAGATGTAGATGGGTGGGAATAAGAGATGACAAGAAGAGAAGCGGCAATGGAGAATTTCAGGAAGGGATATAACTGTTCCCAGTCCATCGTACTGGCATTTGAAGATATGCTTCCTGTTGATAAAAACCTGTTATCGAAGCTGTCCTCGTCTTTCGGAGGAGGAATGGGAAGACTCAGGGAAGTGTGCGGATCCGTAAGCGGTATGTTTATGGTAGCAGGTTTGCTTTATGGATATGAAGGACCGGAGACCGGAGAAGTAAAAGCAGAGCATTATGCCAGGATACAGGAGCTGGCACACAGATTTGAGGAAAAACACGGATCCATAGTTTGCCGAGAGCTGCTAAATTTAAGTGTCCGGCATGACCAACCGGTTCCTGAAGCGCGGACAAATGAGTATTATAAGAAACGTCCCTGCCCGGAACTGATCGGCGATGCAGCAGAGATACTGGAACAGTTTATAAAAGAAAACCCGGTGAAGATATGAGACTTTTTATAGCAATTCAATTTCCCGACAGAATAAAGAAGGCGCTTTCATATCTGCAGCAGGATATGAAAGATTGCGGGATAAAGGGAAACTATTCAAAAGAAGAAAACTTTCATCTAACACTTGCCTTTATCGGAGAATATAATGATCCCGAAACAGTTATGGATGCACTTGAGACTGTCAGTATAAAACCCTTTAATATTGAGCTTGAAGGGTTTGGAAACTTTTCGGATATTTATTGGGCCGGGATAAAGGAAAATGAGGAATTGAGAAAGTGTGTAAAGAGAGTGCGTCACGCTTTGGCAGATAACGATATTCCTTTTGACAGAAAAAAGTTCAATCCTCATATTACGGTGTTGAGGAAGGCAGTATTTGCAGGGAATCCGGATTCTTTTAAGATCTATGTTCCGGATGAGGAAATGCGGGTGGAAGGTATCTCGCTTATGAGGTCGGACCGGGGTAAAAACGGAATGATCTATACGGAGATAGGATTTGTTCCGGTGGAGGATTTTTAATATATGTTTTTTATCATGGGAATTACCGATGGCAGGAAGGACTTTGATTTTATACAGTCTATTCTCTGCAGTGTGTGCGGAAGATACGGACGGTATCAGGTATTCATGACCTATACTGTACTATCTTTATTTTTTATCCCCTGTTTCAAATGGAATAAGCATTATTACGTTCAGACTTCATGCTGTAATACTGTTTATGAACTCAATCCCGAAATCGGAAAGCGGATAGCCCGGGGAGAAGTCGTGGAGATCAGGGAGGAAGACCTGAAGAGGATCGGGAACGGAGGAAATGACTCCTTCAGGACGTATAAAACCTGTGGAAATTGCGGATACACCACCGATGAGGATTTTCAGTTTTGTCCGAAGTGCGGACGGGAGCTATGAGATATGCAGGCAGACAGGACGGAATGGACACGGGCAAGGGATGAGCTTGTCAAAGGAATAAAAGACCTTGGGTTTCCGGAAGAGCTTGGAAATGAGATCGCAAAGAACTTAGGAAGCCCTAAAGCCATGCAGAGGATGTGTGCTTATCTCTATTATGTGAAACCAAAGAAAGCAGAATTGGTGGTGGATGAAATGCTGGCTATAAAGGGTGAGATCGAAACATGGCGTGAGAAAAAGGAAAGCGAAGAAGCCAACGCCAGGTACAATGAGTACTTAAATAAGGGATTTTGACAGGGGCACAGGATATGGAAAACAAAAACAGTACAAAACTTGCAGTATTTTTTCCGGGAATAGGTTATACGGCAGACAAACCTCTGCTGCATTACAGCAGGAAGCTTGCCATGGAAAACGGCTATGAGATCCTGATCGTTTCATATTCGGGATTTCCCGAAAAGATACAGGGCGACAGGGAAAGAATGACGGAATCATTCCGGATCGCTCTTTCACAGGCGGAAGAAATATTGTCAGCTGTGGACCTTACCCGCTATGAAGAAATCCTGTTTATAGGAAAAAGCATCGGGACAATAGTTGCCGCAAAGATAGCGTCGGAGAGCAGCGAAAGGGAAAGGATCCGTTTTGTTTTATACACGCCACTTGATGACACCTTTAACTTCCCGCTGGGAGAAGCGGTTGCATTTACCGGAAGCGATGATCCATGGGTCGGAAAAGAAAAGAGCCGAATAGCTGAACTATGCAAAGAAAAGGACATACCCTGCCATGTGATCATCGGAGGTAATCACTCTTTGGAATGCGGGGAAGCTTTGAAGGATATTGAGAATATTAAAACCGTTATGGAGGAAACAGAGAGCTTTATTAAACTACAGGTTAAATGACAACGAAAAGCCTGTTTTATATAATACGATCATAATACTATGATCCGGAACAAAATGATGGGAAGAGGAGGCAGGAGAGTGCGTTTACTACATACGGCAGATTGGCATTTGGGAAACATGATGCATAATGTTGACCGGGCAAAGGAACAGGAAGCGTTCTTAAAGTGGCTGACAGGCGTTGTGATCGAAGAAAAGATCGATACCCTTGTTGTAGCCGGGGATATTTTTGATACTTACGGTCCGCCGAACTGGGCGCAGAAAAACTATTATCGTTTTTTAGCTTCACTGCTTAATACTGATTGCCACAACGTAGTAATAGTCGGCGGGAACCACGATTCCGGAAAGATGCTGGACGCACCCAGGGAATTGCTGGATGTGTTGAATGTTCATATTGTCGGAACCATTGCGGACAAGGAATTGGGAGACGCCGTTTTCGAATTAAAGGATGATGCGGGAAACGTGAAGGCAGTTTGTGCGGCGGTCCCTTTTGTTCCGGAGATATTACTGGATGATTATTGTGGAGGCCGTAAAAGCTGTGCATCCGGAAAATTCTCGGATACGGCTTATACCGCCTTATATAAAGCATTTTTAAGAAAAGCTCTTGAGTTAAAACAGGACAGGGATATTCCCCTCATCGCCACCGGACATCTGTATGCTGCCGGTCTGGAAGGCAGATATGAAGGCATGGAGAATGAAAACAGGACGGATGACGGTATCCGTCAGCTTGATGTGGTAGGAAATCTTGGGAAAGTACATGTTAACGCGTTCCCTGACGAATTTGATTATATAGCACTCGGACATATTCACTATCATACAAGGGTAGATAAAAATGAAAAGATCCGCTATTCCGGCTCGCCCTTTGTAATGGGATTTGACGAAGCGAATATGAGCCATTATGTACTGCGGGTGGATATCGGAGAAGATGAGGATCTGCATTCGATAAATGTTAAACCGATAGAGGTGCCCTGCTCGGTGAACTATAAGAGGCTGTCCGGAAAATTAGATGAGATAACAGAACAGATAAATGCAGTGATAGAACAGGCCGGGAAAGCAGATGATCATGAGGAGTATTACCTGGAGCTGCATTACGATGCCGACGATGCAAAATCATTGAGAACCCTGGTTGAGGATATGGAATTTCCGGATAATGTGAGCGTGGTCAGTTGGAAAGTGAAAGAGATACATAGTACGCATCAGATGGATTTCGGCGAGCATGATATCCGGACCATCAGCAGTATACAGCCGGAGGATATCGTCCGCCAGCTTGTATTATCGAAAGTAATCATTGAAAAAGAAGATATGACAGATGAGGAGTATGAAAAAAGACAGGAAGAAGAGGTGGAAAAGTATCTCCCCTATTTCAAGAAGGCGTTTGAAACAGCATTGATGAAGGGAGAACAGCATGAAGATTAAAAAAGTTATTTTTGAAAATATCAATTCATATGAAGGTGAAGTGACAATTGATTTTACGGATCCTGAATTTGCAAAAGGAAACAATCAGTTTGTGATCTGCGGTCCCATGGGCAGCGGAAAATCCACGATACTTGACGCGATCACCCTTGCCCTGTACGGAAGTACTGCACGGCTCGGAAGATTTACAACAAGCTCCGGGGATAAGTCCAACGAGCTGATCAATAAGCATTCCGGATACTGCAGGGCTGAAGTCATATATTCATGTAAACTCAAGGAATATACAAGCGTTTTTGAATTACATAAAGCGCGTGACAGGGTTGACGGAAAAGTTCAAACTCCGCAGTGTGCGGTTTATGAAATGGATGGCGACGAACGTGTAGGGAATCTGCTTGACAGTACGACAACGGACGCATTGAAAAAGAAAACGGAATCTCTTATCGGATTGAATTACGACCAGTTTATTCAATGTATTCTGATACCACAGGGGAGATTTGAGGATTTCCTTAGAAGCGATGAACGTGAAAAGGCTGGTATCTTAGCCAAACTGAGCCATACAGAGCATTATAAGGAAGCTGCAAGACTTCTGAATGAGAAAGCATCGGAACTTAACATGCAATACAACGGCCTGAAAAAAGAACGGGATGCAATTTCCGTGATGACTGAGGAAGAGAGAGAAAACTGTGGGAAACAGATAGAAGAGCTCCAAAAACAGATCCGTGAGATAGATGAAAATAAAGAGGTTCTGCAGAAAAAGATTGATCAGATCAATCAGCTCAACAAGGCTGAAAGTGAATTTAAGGATGCTGAGAAAAACTTAAATGAGATTAATGCGGAATCCGAAACATACAAGGTAAAGGAAGAAGAATTAGCTAAAGCCAGGAAAGCTGAGGACTGTGCGGTAGAATACCGAAGCCTTCAGGACTGTATTGCTGAGTTAAAGACGGTGCAGGATGAGCAGATAAAAGCCGAAGCAGAACTTGCCACATATGCTTCTGAAAAAGCAGAGGCAGAAGAGGAAAAATCGCGCTGTACAGAAGCTTATGAAAAGAAAAGGGAAGAAAGGGATAAGCAGAAAGATATATGGACTGAGGTGCGAAAGAAAGATACCGAGATATCGGTAACTAAAAATGATACGATATCAAAGAAAGAGGTCTTTGACAATTCAAATAAGAATTATGAGGACAGGAAGACTGAGTACGACAGATTAAAGGCCGGTATAGGTGTAACTGAGAGCAGGATCAAAGAACTGTCGTCTTATATTGATCAGAATAAGGCAGATGAGGGGCTTGAAGTTACACTGGCAACTTATACAGAGAAGAGAAAAGCGTGGAATGAGTCGGATACACGGCGTAAGCAGGCGGAAAATGAACTGAAAGAAGGTAGTGAGAAACAAAAGCAGTTACAAAAAATAATAGATGACTTAAACAAAGAGAAAGACGAGATCGCAGAACAGCTCCATAACCTGGTCAGCAGCAAGTATCTGCTTGTTGCCGGTATCCTGCGTCAGGACTTAAAGGCGGGAATGTCCTGTCCCGTATGTGGGAAAAAGTATGTGTCGGCTGATGCAGATTCTGAGGAAATCCATGTACACTCCCGGACGGAAACGGAAGGTGAGCAGAATCAGGTGGCACAGGACATTTCCGACTTGAATGATGCTTTAGAAGAGAAAGGAAATGCGATCAATGAGGCAACAAAGGAGCTTCAGATTGTTGAAAATAAGATAAAGACTGCAACGGACAGTGTTGAACAGGAAAAAGCAGTTAAAGCCGGGCTTATGGACGAGTTCAATAAGATGTTGCTGCCATGGAATGCGACAGTAAATGAACAAACGTCTGAAGAAGAATTCGATAAGATTAAAGATGAGTTATGTAAACTAAAGGATGATTACAAAAATAATAAGACGGAATTAGACAGGCTCAACAGTGAATATGAAACAGATAAAAAGATGATGGGCAGTATCGATCTGAATAAATTGCTGGAAGAGCGTAATGCTGCAGAAGAGAAATACAAAAATGCGGATCAGAAATGCAGGGAACTGGAAAAAGAAAGACAGGAGCTGTTTGGCAGCCAATCCGTAGATGAAGTTGAAAGGGCTTTTGATGAGGACCTTAAGAAAAAAGAGGAGGAAAAAGGAGCCGCTGAGAAAAAACTGCAGAAGATAGCAGAGCAGCATAATACGACAAAAACACAGATCGGTGAGTATAAAAAGAGAAATGATGAACTGAATGTCAAACAGGGTGAACTGAATAGCAGTTTTCTTGAAAAGCTTAAGAAGAATCTTTTTGCTTCTGAAGAGGAATATTTGAACTCTCAAAGGACAAAGCAGCAGATAGACGATTTAGATAAAGCCATAGGAGAGTATGAGAAGGAAAAGACAGCCGCAGAGACAACCTATAAAAACACAAAAACTACGTTGGATAAACTGCGTGAAAAAGAACCTGCTTCGGAATCCCTGGAGACATTGACCACAGAGAAGGAAGGGCTGGAAGAAAGCAAAAATACCTGCAATCAGAATCTTGGCGGTCTGGATGAAAAGCTGAAGCAGGATGACAAAAACAAAAAAGCATGGGAAGATGCAGATACAAAGCTTAAGGAACTCGGAGCGGAAGCGGAGATATACAGCAGGATCAACGAAATGCTGGGCAAGAAAGACGGATCAGACTTTGAAGTTTTTGTGCAGGGTATTGCCATGCGGAGCCTTTTAGAAAAGGCAAATGTGTATTTGATGAGTATAATTCCGCAATACCGTTTGGAGCAGAAATCAGAGTATTCCATAGACTTTATCGTGGTCGAAACCATGGGGGATCTGACGGAGGTAAGAAGGGATGTCACCAACTTCAGCGGCGGCGAAAAGTTCATCATCAGCTTATCGCTGGCCCTTGCCATGGCGGAGTTTGCCGGACAGAACGGCGATGTGGAATGTATTTTCCTGGATGAGGGTTTTGGAACCTTAAGCGGAAATCCTCTGAGTGATGCGATAAATGCGCTGAAACGGCTTAGCAGTACAGGCAAGATGCTGGGGATCATAACCCACATTGATGCCGTAATAAATGAGTTCAATAAGATAGAAGCTAAGAAAACCGGAGAAAAGAGTACATTGTCCGGTCCGGGTGTCGTTTATATGGACAGAAGGAAAAAAGCGAAATAATGTGATAAGATGGCCGGGGCCGGATAATAATCCGTGTGCCCGGCCTTTTTTTAGTGGTATAATGGTGGGTATATTATCAGAGTATGTTCAGGAGTATGAAGATCATGGGTGAAAAAAATGATAACCTCGCCTGGGAGGAGATAAAAACAGAACATATCGTACAGGATGAGTGGATAGATTTCAGAAAGTCGGCTTTTCGTTTTCCGGATGGATCTGTGTTTGAACCCTTTTATAATTACAGCCGCAGGAATTACGTGGTGATCGTGGCTTCCGACACTGAAGGCAGATTTATCTGCGTGCGGCAGTTCCGGCAGGGAATAAGGGAAGTTACCACCGAGTTTCCGGCAGGAGGCTTAGAGAGGAAGGACGGAAAGGAATACGGTACGGCAGGAAAGGGATCGGCATCGGAAGACGCGCTGGAAGCAGCGAAGAGAGAACTTATGGAGGAGACGGGATATGAGTCTGATGAATGGACACATCTTCTGACGGTGCCCTCCAATGCGACCATCGCAGACAACTACGCATTTCTATATATGGCGGAGAACTGTCACAGAGTAGCGGGGCAGAGCCTGGATGAAACCGAGTTTTTGAATGTGGAACTGCTTTCGGAAGATGAAATAGAGAAACTGATATCAAAAGGAGAATTTCAGCAATGCGTCCATATAACGGCGTGGCTGCTGTCAAAAAGGATCAATGATGATGAAAAAAATAATTAAGACACTGCTACTATGCTCCCTGAGCCTTGTGATGATCACCGGATGCGAAAGTATGGGACAGGTTACGGTGGATAATGAAAAAGTAAATAAAATCCTTAATATGTCTCAGGAAGAGGCAGAGGAGAAAATAGCCAATTACACCGAAAAGGCAAAGAGTGAGCTTAAAGAGCAGATTAAGAAGGAGCTTGCAAAGCAGGACGGAAGCGCAGAACCCGGGATCCTTTCCGGGGTTGAGGATATAGCGCTTACCGATATGACAGGAGCCGGGACAGATTATGTTTTTATATATGACGGGAATCCCTATGTTGCGAAGTACACGCCGGACAACTGGGAGATCACGGATTCATATAGGATCACCAATGCCATGGATATGGCTGTTATCTGCCAGGCTTTGATAAATGTGCATCCGGTACACGGCAGGGATATGGTTTCATACCGGACCGCGAGCGACATGGCCTATGAATGGTCACAGCATAACGTTGTCTATCAGCTTCTCCCGGAGGACAGCAGGTGGATGGATTCCGTAAAAGATGTGGATTTCGATCCGGAGGATCAGGGTAAATCATATGAAGAACTGTACGAAGACAGGACCGGAAGAAAGCTTGATCTTAAGGAGATGCTGCGGAAGATCATGCAATGAACAGAGGATGGGGTACTGATAAATGCCTTTTCAGATCGTAAGAAATGATATTACAAAAATGCAGGTGGATGCCATAGTTAACACAGCAAATCCTTTCCCCGGATACGGAGCAGGGATAGATACTGCTGTGTATGAGGCTGCAGGGGTCGAAGAGCTTTTAGCAAGGCGCCATGAGATAGGAACCGTGGAGCCCGGAACTTCATTTATAACCGAAGGATACCGGCTCCCGGCGAAATACATCATACATACTGTGGGAACAGCATGGCACGGCGGGGAAGAGGGAGAAGAAGCTGTCTTAAGGAACTGCTACAGGTCGGTATTCGCACTAGCTGTTGAAAATGATATCGAGAGCCTTGCCATACCGCTGCTTGCTTCCGGATGTTACGGTTTTCCGAAGGGCATAGCCTTACGGATAGCCCTTTCCGAAATAGAGAATTTCATGTCAGATCATGATCCGGAGCTTTATCTTGTAGTATTTGATGAAAAGTCATTCTCCCTGACATCCGAGCTCTATGGGGATATTGATTCCTATATCAGCGATAACTATGTGGAAGAAAAATCCCAGGAAGAATATGCGCCCTCGGCACCATCAGCGCCATCGCCGGGAAGATTATTCAGTCATATAAACCGCAGAATGAAGAGTGCAGCTTTCAGCGGAGCTGCTACGGCAAGAAGAGTACAGATCGATGAAGATATGGCTGTGCCTGAAAGTGCGCCGTTATTCGGTAGCATGGCTGCAGCTGAAAGCATGCAGGTATTTGAAGACAGAGCTGCGCCGGATAAGTCGGACCGGAGCCTGGAAGATGTGGTTAATGATTTAGACAAAAGCTTTATGGAACTGGTATTTTCTTTTGCGGATTCAAAGGGAATGACAGATGTGGAAGTGCAGAAAAAGGCAAACCTTGACAGGAAGGCTTTTTCAAAGCTTAAATGCGGTACCACAAAGAATCCGAGCAAATCCACGGCTCTTGCTTTAGCAGTGGCGCTGGAGCTGAGCCTTGATGACACTAAGGATCTCCTTTCAAGGGCAGGATTAGCTCTTTCACCCTGCAGCAAGCAGGATGTGATAGTCAGGTATTTTATTGAAAGAGAGGCTTATGATATTTTCGAGATAAATATAGCGCTCTTTGAGCATGGGGAGCCTCCCCTTGGGATGCAGACAGCATAAAACGGGCTATTTAAATGTCGCCTGACAAGTGACCGGTAAGGTTTCGATTCATAATAAGATTACCTCGTAAGACAGGAAAACACCTGACATAAGGAGGTAATCATTATGAGAGAAAATTTAACAGAACTGGTTTTTATACTTGACAGAAGCGGATCCATGAGCGGGCTGGAATCGGATACCATAGGAGGATTCAATTCCATGATCGGAAAGCAGCAGAAGGAGGACGGCGAGGCAGTAGTTTCCACGGTGCTCTTTGATGACAGATGCGATGTGCTTCACGACAGGGTAAAGATCGAAGATGTGAAAAAGATGACCGATGAGGATTACTATGTAAGAGGATGCACAGCCCTTCTTGACGCAGTTGGAGGAGCGATCCACCATATCGGAAACATCCAGAAGTATGCCAGGGAAGAGGACAGACCGGCGAAGACTCTCTTTGTCATAACTACTGACGGGTTGGAAAATGCCAGCAGGAGATACAGTTTCAGTGACGTGAAGCGCATGATCGAGCGGCAGAAGGAAAAGTATAACTGGGAATTCCTGTTCCTCGGCGCAAATATCGACGCCATAGAAGTTGCGGGAAACATGGGGATCAGCAGCGACAGGGCAGCAAATTTCCACTGTGATTCCGAAGGAACGGCCCTTAATTATGAGGTTCTGGATGAGGCAGTATCCAGAGTGAGAAGATGCAGGTCTGCAAATGTGGCCGGGGCCTTCGCAGGTGGAGCCTGGAAGAAAAAGATCGACCGGGATTTTGCATCCAGATAAAAGAAAGAGCAGGATACAGAACAAAGAAATAAGAATGATAGACACTTCGACACAAAAGGAAAGATACATTTTAGTAAGCGTATATGGTGAGGATGAGGATAGGGCGGAATCGTTGGTAAATGAGCTGGCCTTCCTTACGGAAACCGCAGGGGGCGAGGCAGTATGCAAGGTAATGCAGCATCTCGAACATCCAAATCCGGCAACATATATCGGAAAGGGAAAGGCGGAGGAAATATCCCTTCTGATCGATGAGCTAAACGCCGACGGTATTATCTGCGATGATGAGCTGACAGCGATACAGATAAGGAATCTTTCAGATATCCTGAAAGTCAAGGTCATAGACAGGACCATACTTATCCTTGATATATTTGCAGCCCATGCACTGACTGCCGAAGGAAAACTGCAGGTTGAAATGGCACAGCTTGAATACCGTGCTTCCCACCTTGCAGGCATAGGAAAAGCTCTTTCCAGGCTTGGGGGAGGAATAGGAACCAGAGGGCCCGGTGAAACAAAGCTGGAGACAGATAAAAGGGCAATAAGGAAGAGACTATCCTCCCTTAAGGCTGAGATAAAGAAGCTTAAGGAAAGCAGAAATACAGGACGGCAGAAAAGAATGCAGAGCGGGATACCCGTTGCGGCAATAGTGGGATATACAAATGCCGGAAAGTCAACCTTCTTAAACCGTGTTACGGCGGCGGATGTCAAGGAAGCGGACATGCTGTTTGCCACCCTTGATCCCACGACAAGGCTCTGTTCCCTGCCGGACGGAATGGAGGTTCTTCTTACAGATACGGTAGGATTTATCAGTAAGCTCCCCCATAATCTTATTGATGCATTCAGAAGTACTCTGGAAGAAGCAAAGTACGCCGATATCCTGATCCATGTGGTGGATGCGTCGGATCCGGATCTTGATATGCATATGGACGTGGTATATAAGACTCTGCGGGAACTTGACGTCACCGGTAAGCCGGTAATTACTGTATTTAACAAGATGGATCTGGTTTCGGATGAAGATGGGTTAAGGGACACAAGAGCGGATATGACAGTCCGTACTTCATTGAAGAACGGAGAAGGAAACGAAGAGCTGCTAAGAAAGATAAGTGAGCTGATCCTTAAAGGTCAGAAGCATATAGATACGGTCATCCCCTATAATGAGGGTGACCGGCTTTCGCTTGTGAGGAGAAGAGGAAGGATAATCCTTGAAGAGTACACGCCGGAGGGAGTACACATTGAAGCGTATGTTCCCGAGACTCTGGGGATATGAGCGGAAGTTACACTAAGTAAAGGTCATGGCAATATAGGGCATATTGATAATGGATCCGGAAATAATAAGGTCAAAAAGAAAGACATTTTCACTTGAAGTAAAACGGGACGGAAGGGTTGTTGCAAGGGTGCCCCTTCGGGCATCTAAGACGGACGTCAGAGCTTTTATCGATAAGAATGAAAACTGGGTTAAGAAGCAGCTTAAGAAGATCGAAGATACCCAAAAAGAAGGGATTCTTGTCTTATCTGACAATGAGATCAGTTATCTTATGGAGGAAGCAAAGAAGACCATTCCCGATAAAGTGGCGTTTTATGCCGAAAAGATCGGCGTTACTTACGGCAGGATCACGATAAGACACCAGAAGACAAGGTGGGGCAGCTGCAGCGCAAAAGGGAACCTGAATTTCAACTGCCTGTTGATGCTCACGCCGCCCCAGGTAGTGGACAGTGTTATCGTCCATGAGCTGTGTCACAGGAAGCATATGAACCACTCCAAAAAGTTCTATGATGAGGTTCTTAAGGCATACCCGGAGTATTATACATGGGACAAGTGGCTGAAAGAAAACGGCAGGCGATATGTTATAACCTGAAACAATGGAGATGATCAGAAATGGATGATAAGACAGATAAGATCCCGGCGATCAAATGCAGTATCTGCAACGGAGAACAGGTGGCAGGATTTAAGAATATTCATACCGGTGCCTTTGAAGAGGACATGCTGATCCTTGGAGAAAAGGATCTGAAGGAGTTTAAGAAGAAATACGGGATCACCGGGGAAATACAGAAGATTTATTGAGGATTACGCAGATAATGGACGATATAAACAGGCTGAAAGATCTTGCAGACAGGAGTTTTCAGAATGGTCAGTATACATTCACGAACTTCCTGTCAGTGGGAGAGCTCACAGTATTTAAGGAGCATGAAGGTGAGCTGAGATATGCACACCCGGAATTATTTGGCGGATATGAGGGCGCAGAACGCAGGATGATAAGATTCGGAAGCGAGGAAGACCTTGGTTTCCGGCAGCCCTTTCCCATATCCATTCTTTCAGTTAAGCCGGTTATGAGTAAATTCGCAGATGACCTGAACCACCGGGACTTCCTTGGAGCCCTTATGAATCTTGGGATAAAAAGGGAGATGCTGGGGGATATCCTTGTGACCGGAAAAGAGGCCTGTGTTTTCTGCAAAGACAGTATTGCGGAGTTTATCATAGAGAACCTGTCGAGAGTAAAGCACACATCCGTTAAGATAAGCATTACCGAAGAGATGGGAGATATCTTCCTGCCGGAAAAGAAGGAGAAGATAATACAGGTATCGTCTCCGAGAATTGATGCGGTGGCTGCAAAAGCATTTAATCTGTCGAGACAGGGGATGTTGGAACTGTTCCCGGCGGGATTTGTGCAGTTAAACGGGATCATCTGTACAGAAAACGCAAAAGCACTGAACGCAGGTGACGTGGTGAGTGCCAGGGGACACGGAAAGTTTGAGTTCGC
>JAFSKT010000008.1 GCA_017448845.1 Lachnospiraceae bacterium | reverse complement strand
TAAGTTCGTGAGAGCTTCACGGATCTTATTTAACAGTTTTCCGAATTTAGGTCCTACGGTCTTAAGCTGGGGCTTGAAGGTATAGGTGGTGAAAGCCCTAACATCCTCAGAAAATTCCACGGACTTAACGTTCAGCTCTTCCAGGATGATCTGCTTATAGAAGTCGGACATTTCCTTAGCCTTGACATACATCTTTCCTATGGGCTGGCGGTTCTTGATACCGCTCTCGTTCCTTGCGGCACGGCCAAGCACGACCATATCCAGCACATCTTCCATATCCTTTTCCAGAGTCTTGTCGATAAGGCTCTCGTCGGGAACGGGATAGTCGCAGAGATGTATGGATTCCGGAGCATTGCTGCCCTCTGTGCGGACAAGGTTCTGGTAGATCTCCTCTGTCATGAAGGGGATCATGGGAGCCGCAGCCTTTGAGATGTCTACAAGGCAGGTGTACAGGGTCATATAGGCGTTTATCTTATCCTGCTCCATGCCCTTTGCCCAGTATCTCTTACGGGAACGCCTTACATACCAGTTACTTAAGTCGTCCACGAAGGCCTGAAGTGCCTTTGCAGCTTCAGGGATCTTATAGGAAGCCAGATTCTCGTCGGTCTCCTTTATGGTGGACTGCAGCCTTGAGAGCACCCATCTGTCCATGACGGAAAGTGAATCCCTGTCAAGGTTGTGATCTTTGGCGTCAAAATTATCGATATTGGCGTAGAGCACATAGAAAGCGTAAGTGTTCCAGAGGGTTCCCATGAATTTCCTCTGGCATTCTACTACAGCCCTGTCGTGGAAACGGTTGGGAAGCCAAGGGGCGGAATTTATGTAGAAATACCATCTGATGGCATCCGCACCGAAGGTATCCAGAGCTACGAAGGGATCCACCGCATTTCCCTTGGATTTACTCATCTTGTTTCCGTCTTCGTCCAGCACCAGGCCCAGAACTATTACGTTCTCAAAGCAGGGCTCGTTGAAGAGCAGAGTGGAGATGGCGTGAAGTGAATAGAACCAGCCTCTGGTCTGATCCACGGCCTCGGAAATAAAGGAAGCCGGGAACTGCTCCTTAAAGAGATCCTCATTTTCAAAAGGATAATGATGCTGTGCGAAGGGCATTGCCCCTGAATCGAACCAGCAGTCGATAACTTCGCTGACACGCTTCATCTCTTTTCCGCACTCGGGACAGGTGCAGGTGATCTCATCGATGAAGGGCCTGTGAAGTTCTACGGTCTTTGCCTTCTCGTTTCCGGAGAGCTTATAGAGCTCTTCTCTGGAGCCTATGGACTCCCTGTGGCCGCAGTCCTTGCATTCCCAGATATTTAAGGGAGTTCCCCAGTACCTGTTACGGGATACGGCCCAGTCCTGGATATTCTTTATCCATTCGCCGAATCTTCCGCTTCCTATTGAAGGCGGGATCCAGTTGATCTTTTCATTATTGGCTACCAGATCGTCCCTCACCCTGGTCATCTCTATGAACCAGGATTCCCTTGCATAGTAGATAAGGGGCGTGTCGCAGCGCCAGCAGAAGGGATAGTCATGCTCGAATTTGGGAGCCGAGAAAAGAAGGCCCCTCATATCAAGATCCTTAAGGATCTCGGGATCCGCATCCTTTACAAACATGCCTGCAAAGGGGGTTTCCTCAGTCATATTACCCTTCTCGTCCACGAACTGGACTAAGGGCATGTCGTATTTGCGGCCTACCCTGGCATCATCTTCACCAAAGGCGGGAGCCTGGTGAACTACGCCGGTACCGTCTTCCATGGTAACGTAGTCATCCACAACTACGTAGTGTGCTTTTTTCTTCTGCTTAAGGGCAGCGTCCCCGGCGCACTTGAAGAGGGGCTCATATTCGATGCCCTCCATGTCCTGTCCGGAGAATTCGTCTATTATCTCATAGGGTGCCGTAGCTGCGTCTTCTCCGCCGAGAACCTTCTCGCAGAGAGCTTTTGCCAGGATGTAGGTGTAACCGTCGGCGGTATGTACCTTCACATAGGTTTCGGAAGGGTTCACGCAGAGACCCACATTACTGGGCAGTGTCCAGGGGGTGGTGGTCCATGCCAGGATATATTCATCCTTGTCCTTCAGCTTAAACCTTGCGATGGCGGATCTTTCCTTTACTGCCTTATATCCCTGGGCAACCTCATGGCTGGAGAGGGGGGTTCCGCATCTCGGGCAGTAGGGCACGATCTTAAAGCCCTTGTAGAGCAGGCCCTTTTTCCAGATCTCGCTTAAAGCCCACCATTCGGACTCGATGTAGTCGTCTTCATAGGTTACATAGGGGTGTTCCATGTCCGCCCAGAATCCTACCTGGTCGGAGAACTTCTCCCACATTCCCTTATACTGCCACACAGACTCCTTACATTCCTTAATAAAGGGCTCAAGTCCGTATTTCTCTATCTGTTCCTTGCCGTCAAGGCCCAGCTTCTTTTCCACCTCCAGCTCCACCGGGAGACCGTGGGTGTCCCAGCCGGCTTTCCTGGGAACATAAGCTCCCTTCATTGCGTGGTACCTGGGGATCATGTCCTTTATAACTCGGGTCAGGACGTGGCCTATATGGGGCTTTCCGTTGGCTGTGGGAGGCCCGTCGTAGAAGGTATAGGTGTCTCCGCCCTTACGGATATCCATTGATTTCCTGAAAATGTCATTTTCGTTCCAGAACTTTACTACTTCTTTTTCCCTGTCAACGAAATTCAGGTCTGTACTGACTTTGCTGTATACTGCCATCAGAAAAACTCTCCTTTCAACGGCGTTGGAGGGGGTTACCCTTACACCGGCGCATATATCCAATATTCTCTACTTTTTTTGGCTTGTTGTCAATGATAGTTCGTTGCGCTATAATCTTCTCTGTTAAGAAAACATTTATTTAAGGAGGGAATCATGCAGGAGCTTAAGCCCGTTAAGTCAGGAAAGGTAAGGGAGATATACGATATCGGCGACAGTCTTGTAATGGTGGCAACCGACAGGATATCTGCCTTTGATGTGATACTTAAAAATGAGATACCGGATAAGGGAAAGGTACTTACCCGTATATCGGAATTCTGGTTTGATTTCACCAAAGATATAGTGCCGAACCACATGATCTCAGCAGACGTAAATGATATGCCGGAGTTCTTCAGGAACGGAGATTTTCAGGGCAGGACCATGATGGTGAAGAAGCTGAACATGCTTCCCATAGAGTGCATAGTAAGGGGCTATATCACAGGAAGCGGCTGGGAAAGCTATAAGGAAAACGGCACGGTCTGCGGAATCAAGCTTCCCGAAGGCTTAAAGAACTGCGATAAGCTCCCGGAGCCCATTTATACGCCAAGTACTAAGGCGGATCTGGGTGAACATGATGAGAATATTGATTTTGAAAAGAGTATAGAGGTGCTTGAAAGGGACTTCCCCGGTAAGGGTGAGGAGTACGCCGGAAAGATCAGGGATTACACTCTCTTAATATATAAGAAGTGTGCGGAGTACGCCTTAAGCCGCGGCATCATCCTTGCAGATACCAAATTTGAATTCGGTCTGGATGATAAGGGTGAGATAGTACTGGGTGATGAGGTGCTGACTCCCGATTCCAGCAGGTTCTGGCCTGCAGAGGGATATGAAAGCGGGAAATCCCAGCCCTCCTTTGACAAGCAGTTTGTAAGGGATTATCTGAAGGCAAACCCGGACTGTGACTATAAGCTTCCCCAGGACGTGATAGACAAGACTATCGGGAAATACAGGGAAGCATACAGGCTGCTGTCCGGCAAAGAGCTCTGATGGTAAAAAAGACGGAAATACGGCTGCCCGGCGGTCCCCTGACAGTGTTTGTGCTTGGGGCCGTGGCCGGCGCTGTCCTCTTTATCCTGACCTATGGCAGCGGGATCCTGGATGTCACCAATGACACCTGGATCTTCAGGATAAAGGATGTGGATATCCATCAGCATTATCTCGGATGGTGCCACTTCAGAAAAGCCCCCTGGCATTACCCTCCGGGGCTTTTTGACTCTCTGTCCTACCCTTATGAAATGTCCATACTCTGGACTGATTCCATTCCGTTATTCGCGCTTTTCTTCAAGTTTTTCAGGGAATTACTGCCGGAGACCTTCCAGTATTTAGGGATTTACGGACTTCTGTCCCAGATGCTGACCGGGGCCCTTTCCGCCCTTATGATAAGGAAGCTTACGGGAAATGATTACCTGTCGGTGCTGTCGGTGCCCTTTTTTGCGGGAAGTTTCCCCATGTTGCAGAGGATGTTCTATCATACCTCCCTTACGGCCCACTACCTTATGATCATTCCCCTGCTCTTCTTCCTGTATGACGGATATACCTGGAAGATCGGGAAAAAATGTGCTTTATGGGGAGGATACTTCTTTTTAGCGGTGATGATCCATCCCTATCTCTGGGCCATTGGGGCGGTAATCGCTGGTTTTGCTTTTGTTTACGAGATAATTAAGACAAAGGATATAAAGCCTGCGGTTTTTACCGGTATCACATCCGTGGTCTTTACTGTTCTCGCCCTTTATTTTATGGGGGCTTTGAGCGGAAATGTGAATATGGCCTATAAGCTTGGAGGCTTCGGGGCGAACCTGAATACCTTTGTGAACCCCTTAGGCTTGGGTGCCTTTCTTCCCGACCTTCCGCTATGTACCCCGGGGCAGTATGAGGGATACGCCTATCTCGGAGCGGGAGGCCTCCTCCTTGCCCTGTCCGGAGGGCTGCTTTTCCTTATCAGGCTGAAAAGGAGGATGGGGGAAAAGAGGTCAGTATTTAAGGACGATAAGTATGTATATTTATGGATCATGGGCATCTTATTTATGCTCATGTCCCTTTTTCCGGTAATTACGGTAAATTCAAAGCTGCTTTTAGGCTTAAAACTTCCCGATGCCCTGGCTTCCTTTCTCGGGATATTCAGGTCAAACGGCAGGTTTATCTGGCCTGTGGTGTATCTTATCTACGCCGGAGCCCTCACCGTCATATCCGAAACGGGTGACGGGGAAAAGAGGAAGATGAAGGCATTGGCCGCTGCGGTACTGCTTATAGCCTGCCTCTGCGCCCAGTTTGGGGATATGGAGCCGGAGATGGCAGCAAGGAAGGAGAGATTCAACGAAGACCTTACGCCCTGGCATTCGGATCTTGATAACAGGGCTCTCCTTCATGAGAGAGGGAAATATAAGCATATCGTTCTGGTGACAAAGGACAGCTGGATAATGGAGCGTTCCGCTTATTTTGCGGCTTTGAACGATCTTACGGTGAACAGGTATTATTTCGCCAGGGATGTGGAAAAGGAAATAAATGACAAGCTCGAAGAGTATCATGAGCTTTGCAGAAGGGGTGAAGCTCCGGAAGACACTATCTTTGTCTTTGATGAAGAGACAATGGAGGAATGGCGGGACACGCCGCTCCATTTCTACGATCTGACAGGGACCATAGTGGGTATTCCGGAGGAGATAGCATGGGAGGAGATGTAAATGGGAAAAAAGCAAAATGTCAGACCGCAGACCATTGCCATAGTGGTGATCATGACCTTGGCTATACTGGCGCTGCTGCATCAGGCCTTTGACAAGATAAGGACTCTTTATAAGGCACAGCTGAACGCCAACGCCCTGGAACTCCGTGAGCACTTCCTTGAGAACACGGTGACCAACCTTGTGGGGGACATCAATACCGAAAGGAAGGTGCGGACAAGTGAGTACGAGGATCAGGTTGAAAGCTGCATCGAACACGTCCATCTTATAGCAAACGAAGCGGAGTCCCGTCCGGAAATGGTGGTAAAGGAATATTTCGACGGGCGTCCCGACAGGACAAACTGGACCTACATGGCTTATGACCGGAATACCAATGATGTCATTTATGATTCCGCAGGGCTCCTGGGTGATGCCTGGGACGGCAATGAAGATAGCTTAAAGAACAGCTTTATCTCTGTGGATTTCTTTTCCGTGGGAGATGTGTCCATTATCTACGGTATCACCAAAGAGACATTGAATAACGTGGTAAAGAACAGTATCCAGGAAAAGGTGTCCTATAATCACTTTGAGGGAAACACCTGGCTATGGATAAATGAGATCAGGAATTACGACGGCGGAAAGAATTACGCCGTAAGGTATGTCAATCCCGAATCCAGGGTGACGGAAGGCAGGCTTTTATCCACGGATGAAAAGGATCAGATGGGGAAGGAGTACCTGAAGGAAGAGCTTGACAGCCTTAATGAAAAGGGGAGTGCCCAATACACCTATTTGAATAAGAACAAGGACGGCATCATTGCCGAAAGGGTGGTTTATTCCGCGCTGTATAAGGATTATGACTGGATAGTGGGAATGAGCGCAGACATGGACGATATCGAGCGCTATGTGGAAAAATCCAATGCCGAGATCGAGGGATATATCATTAAGTTTGAGATCGTGGTGGCGCTTATCTTCCTTATCCTTCTTGGATTTATGGTTGTTATGACCGTAAGGTCCGACAGGGAATTCACCCTTGATATCACGAAGAAGCTGAAGAGACAGGTGGAGAGGGACGCCCTTACCAAGGCCACCAGCCGCCAGTACGGCGAAGAGGTCTTAAAGAAGGTCTTCGAGGCGTATAAGAAGGGCAAGCCCAGTCCGGCGATCATGCTTCTGGACGTGGATCATTTTAAGGAGATCAACGATACTTACGGCCATGATATAGGGGACGTGGTCTTAAAGAGAGTGGTAATGAGCCTCTATCATACCTTCAGAAAATCCGACTATCTCATAAGATGGGGCGGAGACGAATTCGTGGGAGTATATCTTGGACTGGATGATGACGGCGTATATCAGGTGGCAAAGAAGGTCATGGATGCGGTCCATGAGGTGAAAGTCGTGACGGAAGACGGTCAAGAGCTTAACCTTACCGCTTCTGTTGGTATAGCGGGCTTTGCACCTTCCGACAAGGATTATACCGACGGTATACGGCGTGCGGACAATATGCTCTATGATTCCAAGGCCGGCGGCAGGAACCAGTTCCACATCGCTGAGAAGAATGCGAAGATCGACGAGAACAAAAACAGCGACAGCATTGCCAGAGGGTGATTGACAACAACCGCAGCATGATAATATAATCAGTTTTCCAGGGATCGACCTGTCCTTCAGGCTCCGGTCCCGCGCAATGGAAATCCGTGAACCGTGTCAGGTCGGGAACGAAGCAGCACTAAGCGGAACCTTCCATGTGACGTGGGGCTACCGGGGTCTTAAGGACGGGTCGATTTTTAATGCGAAAAATTAAAGGTTTACATAAACAATACTTTGGGTTATTATGTTAACAGACACAAGATATTGTGTTTATTAGTGATGATAAAATCGATTGTCTTAAAGAGAAGGATGGCCTGCACTGTGGTGCTGGCACTGGTTATGCTGTCCCTGAACAGCTTTGTTTGCGTTGCGGAAGAGGAAGCAGATGCGGAGGAAACCGGAGCCCTGTCTGTTTCAGAGGTGGAGGCGCCGCAGGAGCTGGCGACGGAGACAGAGATCGTCATTTCCGATACGGTGCGGGTACGTTCCCTTAGCAGCGATTTTACCGTGCCTCCTGCATCACTGACAAAGAAGAAGATAGTGTTTTATGCGGCGGACAGGCCGGTGAGTGACGATACATATTTAGTTTTGGATGTAGATGGGGACTATGAGATCTCAGGGCTTGATGATGCGGGAGATATTCGGTTCCTTACGGAGAAGGTTTCATATAACGGACTTCCTGCATACCACATCACTGTTTCCGCGGATAATTCCCTGTATAAGCAGATCATAAAAAGGGACATTGTCCTGACGGACAGAAAGAGCGGAAGGCAGACAAAGGCTCTGAAGCTCACGGTGCAGATGGGGAAAAAGAGCCCGGCAGCGTCGTGGAAAAAAAGCCTGGTTACCCTGAACGCTTCCGATAAAGGGGATTTTGCCGTGAATTCCCCGAAGTATGAGGGCTTTTCCATCGCGCCCTTATCAAGCAACCACTATAAGCCGAAGATCCCCGGGGAGATCAGCGTTGCCCTTATTAATGAAAACACGGTTAGAGTGCAGGCAGGGCCTAATATCAAGCTGAATAAGACATATCCGGTGCAGCTCTGGCTTATTAACACGGACTGCAGTCCGGTAAAGGCCGTTAAAAAGACTTTCAGCGTTAAACAGGTGAGTAAGGAGAGCATCCTGACACTGAAGAGGGCCATGGGCAGCTCCATGGATCTTTCTTCCAGGAGCGGTACGGCTTTTCATTACAGGCCGGTGGTCAGGAATTCGGGGCTGGTATTGAATGATATCGACTTCAGCAAGGCCTCCATGTCTGAAAACTACATACTGGAAAAGTACAAGGATCCCGGCACCGGGGAGATCACGGATATTTTCGTAAAAGCGAAGGAAGGAGCGGGACTCACTGCAGGAGCGGTGGAATTCTCCTTTGACAGTATTTTAGGGAATCCGGGGATGGATGCGAAGAGCGTGAAAAGGACTTCTTACTTTACCGCCTCAAGGAAGACTTCCCGCATCAGATGCTCCTTTGTAAGCGGCAACAAACTAACGATAAACGAAACTTTATCCGATAATAATATAGCAGGAACTTTTGAGATAAGAGTGAATTCCCCGAAGTTCGGACGTATCGATCCGGCATCCATAAAGGATGTCAGCGAAGGGGCTTTCAAGTCGTACTGGACTGTGGATAAGGACGGAAGGGTGGCCCGTGTAAGGGTTGTGGTAAACAAAGCCGGGATCCTTCCGAAAAAGACTTATAACCTTGTCTATTACCTGAAAGCCGTGGGGGCTGCTTCGGAGACGAAGCCCACGAAGATCACGGTTAAATATAAAGCGGGATGACCCGGATTTTTGAAATATTATATTTTCACTTAATTTAAATTAATAAATACTTCAGAATTCTCTGTTAAGATAATGGTAAATACGCCGAAAAACTATATGTCGATCATATAAAATCTTGTTTCCAAGGACATCTGACCATGAAAAGAAGCCTGAAAAAATTATCAATAATCCTTGCTGCGGCACTTGTGCTTACGTCTCTTCCCGTAAGCTCTTTTGGTGCTGAGATCCAGACCACTGAGTCGGAAAACAGTGTAAGCGAAAGGGAAGCGGAAGGAAACGATAACGGCGAATTAAATGCAGAAGAACCGCAGGCTCCCGCTGAGGAGAACGGGAATCTGAATGAGACCGCTCCCGAAGAGGGACAGGTTCCTGATGAGAATACAGGGGAAGAAAGCGCTCCTGCTCCTGCGGAAGAAGCCGTAGCTCCCACTGAAGAAACTCCCGAAATCGGAAATGAGCCTGCAGAGAACGGGAATACTCCCCTTCAGGGCTCAGAGGGAGAGCAGGGAACAGGTGAAACCGGGAACGACGGACAGGAAAATGTTCAGGCACCGGAGCAGGGTGAAAACAGCGAAAACAACGAAAACAGCGAAACCGGTGAGGGGGACACTGTTTCCGAAGATGCACCGGAAGAGATTGCAACAGAGAGCACCGGAGATATCGAATGGGAAGATGAAGTTGATATAGAGGATTCCGAGACTAAGACCAGGAAGGACGGCGAGGACGAGGATGAGGACGAGGAGTCGGAGGAAGAAGATTCTGAAGATGATTATGAGTTTGCCTCCGGAAATATAGATATGAATATGGATTTCTCCGAGGAGACGGTGGAAATGATCACCAGTGCGACTCAGGAGAGGATGAACGTTGATGAGAACGGGGATGATATGAGTCTGTCGTCTCTGAGATCTTTAGATTCCGCATTTTATTCAATTAATAAAGATGATTTTTCTCCAAAGAAGGAAGAGAAGGAAAACTGGTGCTGGGCCTATGCTGCAGCCAGTATGGCAGAAATAAATCTGAAACATAATGAAATAAAAAACAGGAATGGCGATGATATTGTTGTAAAAGCGGAAGATATAGTAAGAACCATGTATAATCCGAATCGATATGATTATTATGGGGAGACATGGGATAAGACAAATGATGCAGATAATTTTAATAGTTCGAATCTGACAGATGGTAAATTCGGCAGATGGGATTATACAGCATACACAAATACTACAACTGATACTAATTCTGGGGAAAAAGGGAATCTCATCAATACGATCTTTAATTTTGAACGTTGGGGATCACCTGTTACAGGAAGCTCCTATGAGGGAAGTACGGATGTGCTTCAGGCGCAGTTGGAAAATGCGCTATGGGTTCCCAATAATGATATCGATTCCATAAAAGCCCTGATCCGGGACTATGGTTCTGCAGGTATTCAGATTTTCCTTAAGAAAAAGTCGGAGCTGAATTATAAGGACGGAGATTATTATAAATTCACTCCTATCACCGGAATAAGTGAAAACGAAACAGCCAACAGGACAGTAGTCCTTGTGGGCTGGGATGACAATGTTAATGTAGACAGATTTTCCGATTCAGAAGAGAAACAGCCGGGCAGAAATGGCGCATTTCTCGCCATGAACTCTTATACGGATGAAACAAAGGACATTCAGTTCTTCTGGATCTCCTATGAAGATGTGGCATTTAAGCTTTATAACGGAAAGTATAAATATGCGGTAGCCTTTGATTTCACAGCACCCGAGACCAATGATTTTACCTACGGTTATGACGGGACAAATTATTACGGATCCTTCTATACAAAAAAGGTGTATGGGATCTTCAGGTCCAGCCATTCCGGAGAAACCAACAGCGGAAAGGTGGAGATGCTTAAGTCCATCGGAATTGGTTTACAGGATGCGGGCAAATACAAGTTGTCCATATACAGCAGCTTTGATCCTACAGCTGCCCAGGGAAGCCAGATATTAAATGAGTTTCTGGTGGAGACCATGACAGTACAGATCGATTATCCCGGTTATCATACCATTGAGCTGGACGAGCCTATTCTTTTCTATAAAAATGATGTGGTTTCCGTCTGCTTTGAGAAGTATGATTCCACCAATTTTGATATCCTGGTAGATGGATTTGATACAGATAAAGCGAACGGCGGATGGCCGGTGAGTGATAAAAAACCCGTAGGCTATTACGGGAAATCAGATATTTTAATTGAGAAAGGAGAGGGTTATGAAATCAAATACAACTCCTTTACCCACGGTGCCCGGGATAAGGCAGAGTGCTATTTTATCACAGGTGCTGATACCAGTACCCCAGTAAGCGGAAACAAGGTTCCGGTTCCGGGAAGCAACAGTGATTACATGAGGATAGTTCCCAGGATGAGGCTCTATACCTCCAATGTGAAGGTGCCCTCCGATGTGGATCAGACCATGTTAGATATAAAGCTTGAAAAGTATATTTGGACCTATACCGGAAATAAGGTAAATCCATGGCCCGAGGTTATGATAGATTTTGACAAGACTGAGGAAGGTCCGCCGGAGGACAGGGGCGGAAGAGAGTACCACAGGGGTATCGTCATGTACAGCGTCAAGGCGAAGAAGAGCAAGGATACCATCACTGTGGAATCGGAATACCACTATAAGCTTACCTACGCCAATAATAAGGAAGCCGGCATAGCGGCGGCCATTGTCAGGGGTACCGGTGATATATTCTCCGGAGAGATATCCATGCCCTTCAAGATAGAGAATGAACAGATCAGGATAGAGAAGTGTAAGATCCTTGGGCTGGAACCTCAGGACTACAAGAAGGTGCAGTCCGGAGAGACAGTGAATTCCACCTATGAGGCAATAAAGGACAATATCGTAGTCAAGTACTATGTGCCTGAAACCAAACATTATGTAAACCTGAAAGAGGGCGTTGATTACAAGATCGGATCGATCCAGGGCGAAAACGCACCGGGGAAGAAGCTTACGGTGATGGTAACGGGCATAGGCACCTTTAAGAACACCGTGAAGAAACCCTTTAAGATCCGTAAGGAAAATAAAGACAGGCCCATAAGCGATGCCGCCATAAACGTGGATCTAACCTATACCGAAAACGGACAGACATCTATTTGGAAGGAAGAAAGGATGCCTGAGACCTATAATGATGATCCGAATGACGATGTACATATTATGTGGAATATCATGCCCGATGTGGATTATTCAGGGAAGAAGATCCTTATGAAGGTGGATAAGATATATGACACCGAAACCGGGACAGAACTCATTGCCGGACAGCATTACAAAGAAAAGATCACCTACAAGGGCAACAGGAGCGCCGGTATGGCAAGCATTACCATTAAAGCCTTAAAGGGCAGCGGGTATTCAGGGAGCATCACCAGGTACTTTATGATTAATCCCATGCATGTTACTACGGATGCCACGGTGAAGTTCAATAAGACCTATACCTACACCGGAGATCCCATTAAGGCAAAGCCCACGGTGAAGCTTTACGGAAAGAAGATGTCCCAGAAGGATCTCTGCGTTATATATATCAATAATACAGGCTCCTCCAGCGGAGAGGCCACAGCCACAGGCATAGTATTCGGAAAGGGCAGATATACAGGTTATATTGGTTACGGCACCTTTACCATAAAACCGTCATCTTCCAGTTCATAAGACCGGATAAAAACTTCGTCCATAGCGGATAACAGATGATAATACGGACCGTTCTTTTGTGATTTTGACAGAGGAACGGTCCTTTTATGTATTTTTTTTATTTAAAAAAAAGATTGAACCTTTTCTTCTTATTATGTTACTATTAAACAGCTAATTTCAATTATAGGCTGTTAATCGTGATTTTTGAACAAATGAAAGTGAGGAAAGAAGTACAATGAGAAGAGATTGGAAGAAATCGCTTGCAGCACTGCTTGTAGCTTCATTAACACTTGGAATGACAAGCATGGCTTTTGCAGGCACCACATCTGTAGAAGAGGCTCCGGTTTACACGGAGAGCGTGTCCCTTGCCAGCGGTAGCAACATTACCTCTCAGACAGAGATGACCGATGATATCGCTCTTTCAGACAACTACGTAATGAAGAATTACACCCAGTGGGTACGTCCCATTTCCCGTAAGATCGTTTCCGGGGACAAGGTCATTTACGAGCGTATCCCTGTTTCCATGAACAGGACAATCTACAAGCCCAACTACATCAACCTGCAGACCAGGACCTTTGATGACATCACCAACGGTAACAAGAAGTTGGCTCTTATCGTTGAGTATATCGACTTCAATCCTGAGTATGACGGCAGGGAGCGTGCATGGAATGAGATCTATGAGAAGAACGATAAAGGTCAGCTTTACAGAGAGAAGACCTCTGACGCCAAGTTCAGCACATCTGTTTCTATTGACGCAGCTATAGGCTGGGCAACAGTAAGTTCTGACGGAACAGGCAACATCGTTGATTTCGAAGAGATCAAGGGCGGAACAGGCAAGAAGAACTTCCGTATTAAGGCTGTAACCTTCAAGGGAACAGAGAATGCTACTGTAAGCGCAGACGGAACTGTTCTTAAGCACTATGAGAGCAAGCCCAAGAAGCTTAATACCTTTACTATTGAACTTGTAAATGCCAATAAGGGATCAAACGGTCTCACCAATAAGCAGAAGAATGCTCTTACAAAGCACCTGAAGGCAAAGAAGGACGAGAACGACAAGAAGCAGTTCAAGTTCCCCTTCGGTATCATGCAGAGAGAGCTGGCAGGAAGCATTGAAGACGGACACTATGCTCTTTACTCCAAGATGGAGATAAGAAAGGGCGGAACCGCTAAGATCACCGGTCTTTATAAGATCATAAGGTACAAGGGTAATGAAGGCGAAGACAAGGCAGAGACCGATAACAGCCAGTCATTCGTATCATTAAAGGTTCAGATCCCGATCTACAAGAACGGAAAGGGCGCTATACAGGAATATCCTGAAGATGTAGCTAAGAAGAAGTTCTGTGCTTATATTAAGAATATCGATACAAAGAAGGGTACAGTTACCCTGCAGGGTATCAAGAACTTCAGCGGATCAGTAGTCTTAAGGTCTGATTCCAAGACCGGACTGTTCTCTGAGGATATTGAGTAAACATAAACGGTAAAAGGGCGGGCATCCGGGAAACCGGGTGCCCGTTTTGACGTTTAGGAAAACAGGGATATAATAATTCGTATGAGTAAAGAATATGTGGTCCTGGATCTGGAATGGAACCAGGGTTATCCGAAACATGAACATAGTGACATCCCCTTTGAAGTTATAGAGATAGGAGCAGTAAAGTTAGATCAGGATAAGAAGATCATTGACCGCTTTGAGAGCCTTGTACGTCCTGCAGTCTATAAAAAGCTCTTCTTTATGTCTGCAAAGGTTACGGGCATTTCCATGGGTGAATTAAAGGAAGCCGATCCCTTCCCTGAGGTATTTAAGAGGTTCATGGACTGGTGTGGGGAGGACTATATATTCTGTACCTGGGGCAGCATGGATCTCACGGAGCTAAGGAGAAATATAAGATTCCATAAACTTGAACCCTTAAGCCGCGGACCTCTCCCCTTCCTGGACATACAGAAACTCTATTCTTTGGAGTATGATGACGGGAAATCAAGGCTGGCACTGAAAAAGGCAGTGGATCTTCTTATGATCGAAAAGACCGATGCTTTTCACAGGGCGGACAGCGACGCCTTCTATACGGCTGAGATATTCATGAGACTTAACCAAAGGGGGCTGGAGAAATACGAGTCCTATGACCTTTACAGGCTGCCTGCCACAAAAGCAGATGAGGTGCATGCGCTTTTCCCCACTTATTCAAAATATATTTCCAGAGGCTTCACTAATAAAAGGAGTGTGCTCCATGACAAGGAAGCCGCTTCCGTAAGGTGTTTTTTCTGCGACAAGCCTACACAGATAACTATCCCCTGGGTCTCGGTGAACGGGAAACAGTATTTCGCCATGGGTAAATGTGCTGAGCATGGAATGATGCGGGGGCATTTAAGGATCAAAAAGAACTGGGACGGCGTGATCTACGGCATGAAGACCATAAGGCCTGCCAAGCCCGGGGATGAGGGCGAATTACGGCAGAAGGAAAAGACCATGAAGGAGCAGGAAAAGAAACTGAAAAAGATGTTCAGAAATAATTCTTCAGAAACCAGGGGGATCTGAACAGATACACTTAAAAATCAAAGTCATCAAATTCCGAAAAATAACGACGATGCTTTTTCCTGATCTTTCTCCTGCGGCGCTGTGCGGAGAAGAAGTAATTCTTGATAAAAAGAATTATCAGCAGAAAGAGGAATAATCCGCCTACTATTATGGCGGCGATCTTCAGCACCCGGTGTATATCTACAAAAATGATACCTTCACCTCCGAAGCCGTGGTTATTGTCGCTTACTTCCTCGACCTTATCCTCAGATACGGTCTCTCCGAAGACATAGGTCTTTACATTGGATTCAGAGAGGAGCAGATCCGTCTCCCCAACATAGACATCCCCGAATTTATATGTGATCTTTGCCAGTGAATTGTCATTCTTGTCATCATAGTTTATCTCGCTGGTCAGATCCTCGAAAGCGGCGTTTTTCGGGATGACCACATATCCATCACCCGAAAGGGATACGAGAGATCTGGTATTTCCGAAGATACCGCTGTCGGTATTAAAGAAATCGGAACTCTCCATATCGTATTTTTTCTCGTTTTCGGCTATGTTCATTCTGACGAAATTCTGGAAGCCGTATTCAAAGAGATCATAGGTGTCAGTATACTGGCAGGGCGGTTCGGCCTTCATTACCACGCAGATCAGGTTCATGCCGTCTTTTTCCGCGCAGGTAACAAGGGTTTCCCTGGCTACATTGGTGTATCCGGTCTTTCCCCAAGTGGTATAGTCGTAGGAATAGGAATTCCCGGGATAGAGCTTATTGTGATTGACCATGGTGAAGCTGTCGGGCTGTGTGTCCGTAGCAACCACGTCATATATTCTTGTACCGGCTATCCTTCTTAAGGTCTCATTCTGATTAAAAGCCTGTGAAATAAGGGCCAGATCATGAGCAGTGGTAAGGTGCTCCTCATCGGGAAGTCCGTTTGGGTTCACAAAGTTAGTGTTGGTGCAGCCCAGCTCTTTAGCACGCTTATTCATCATTAAGGCAAAGTCTTCCACGCTGCCGGCTACGTGCTCTGCCACAGCCACAGCCACCTCATTGGCTGAAGCCAGCATTACGCAGTAGAGTGCCTCTTCCATGGTGATATACTGGCCCATGTCCATGCCAACGTTAGAGGATCCTCTGTCTATGCCAAAGACTGCATTCTTGGAAAAACCGACCATTTCATCCATGGAGCAGTTTTCCGCTGCTAAGAGACAGGTCATGACCTTGGTGGTACTGGCAGGATAGTGCTGCACATCTATGTTTTTCGCATAGAGAATGACTCCGGTATCGGCTTCCATAAGAATAGCGCTCTCCGAAGCGGTCTCAGGACCCTGGGGCCAGCCCGGTATGGAATTGGATGAAACAGGAAGCGCCCTTCTGGCGGCGTTGATATCCTCTCTGGAGGGATCGTCAGCAAAAACGGCGCAGGGAACAGACAGCGAAAGTGCTGTCAGAATGACCACTGTAATTTTCAGGACTTTTTTTAGCATCAGAAAAATACTTTCGGTTTTTGATGTTATTTATTATAATTGTAATACTGCGAAATGTCCAATTATAAGGAGATCATATGAGGTTAAGGAATATTCCCGGGGCCAGGGAACAGGTAAAAGAAGATCCGAGATGTTTTGGCACCGGTGACGATACTAAGGGAAAATGGGAAGAAATATTCGGAAGAAAGGCCCCGCTTATGCTGGAGATAGGCATGGGTAAGGGCCGGTTTATCATAGACATGGCATTAAAGTACCCGGAATACAGCTTTATCGGTCTTGAAAGATATGAGAGCGTTATGGTGAAGGCACTGGGGAAGCTTGACAGAATGGAAAGGGATGGGATCCCGGTACCGGGAAACCTAAGATTCCTCTGTATGGATGCCGCAAATCTTTCGGATCAGTTTGAGAATGGGGAGATAGATAAGATCTTTCTCAATTTCTCCGATCCCTGGCCAAAGGAAAGACACGCCAAAAGAAGGCTGGAGTCCCGGGGATTCTTAAAGGTATTCGGCCGGGTGCTGAAGAAGGGGGGGATCATAGAATTCAAGACAGATAATGAAGGGCTTTTTGATTTTGCCCTTGCAGAACTCGAGGATTCAGGCTATGACCTCATATACTGCAGCCGGGACCTTCACGCTGACGAAGAGGAGATGAAGGACAACGTAATGACGGAATATGAGGAGAAATTCTCTGCAAAGGGAAATAAGATATTTAAGTATGTGATAAAAAAGCGCCCGGATTATAAATAAGTGTTGACATACTAGATTAGATTTGATACAATGCAATTGTAAAAAATCAATACGATAAAGAAGGAGGTACTTTATGGTTAAGAAAATTACTGACGATGCTTTCCGGAATGAAGTGATAGATGCTACGCAGCCGGTGCTGGTTGATTTCAACGCAACCTGGTGCGGACCCTGCAAAATGATGGGACCGATCTTTGACGAGGTATCAGAAAGCTATGAGAATGTGAAATTTGTGAGCTGTGATGTTGATGAGTGCCCCGAAACAGCTGCAAAATACGGTGTTATGTCCATTCCCACCCTCATGATGTTTAAGGGAGGGGAATCCAAGGAATCCATTGTGGGTGCTCAGCCCCGGAAGAATTTGGAGAACTTCATAAATAAGTTCATCTGAGACAGTAATTTAAGTACTTCGTAAATGTTCAATACAGTCACTTGCGGAACCGCAAGTGACGTATGAAAACCTGGGAATTTTGGCATTCGGCCCATCGCCCAAAGGGCGATTTAATTGGCCGAATGCGCAGTATCTATTCAGAACGCGATAGGGTTCTGAATAGATATGGTGCTTCGATGATGACGATCTCGCCGCAGAGGGTGAATATCATCACCAGCAGCATAAAGATACTGTGCTTCAGGATCCCCTCGGGCAGGGCTTTGGTGAAGTGGAAACCCCCTATCTCCGCAAGGAGAAGGACATAAAAATTAAGGTGAGTCACCATTATGGTCAGAGAGTTTATCCCGAAGTACGATAACAGCCTTAAGGGCGGCGTTCCGGCAGCGGTTTCCAATGCTTTGCAAAGGAGTATCAGCCCCATTGATCCGGAAAGAGCCGCTATGTAGTAGAAGAACACATTATTAAATATCAGGAAATGCAGGTCGGTTACGCCGTTTATCCGGCTGAAGACCACTGCAAGTAAAAGAGCATCAACCCCGATGAACAGGTCCGCCGGGACCGCAAGACGCGGAAACCGGTCAGGGCCTGTTGCTTTTAGTTTGGACCAGTATTTCGCGATATAGTATCCGGCTGCGACAAAGGATGCGCAGATTGGGATCCTGAGCAGCATTACCGCGATGAGGTGAAAGACGGAAAAGGCGGTATTTAAGCCGTAGAGCGCATTAGCTGCTTCCAAGCGGGTATTTAGTATCATTGCCACTGCGGTAAGAACTATGGTCAGAATGAGGGGAACCGGGGTCTTTTTAAGGAGCAGGAGAAAAAGGACCTCCGCCCCGAAGATCGCAGGAAGGAACCACATGACTGAAAAACCGTAGAGAGTTAAGGCCTGCACTATGTCGGAGATTACCGTGGGCCAGCCCCCGTCCCGGCCGGTGAGCAGATAGTAGGCAATGTAGATAAGTATTCCAAGCACTGAATACAGGTAGTAGGGTACCATCATCCGCAGGGCCTTGTTTTTAAGGATCACGGGAAGATCCCTTTCTTCTTCTTTTTTCAGGTAGAGAAGTAAGCCTGAGATCACAAAGAAAAGAGGCATATGAAAGGACACGATAAAGATCCGGCTGCTTTCGCCGAGATAGGATATGTGCCCGAGTATTACCAATATGATGCCCACTCCCCGGGCAATATCTAAATAGTGTAGCCGATTGTTTTCAGACATGTTACTTTGCGCTTTGTTTTAACTGCTGGCCGTTTTCGTGTTACGGCGCTTTATTTCATCTATGATATCGTTGATCACAAGGATCAGCTGTTCATTATTCTTTACCACTTCATCAGTGATGTCATCGCTTAGATTGCTTATCTTTGCGGCTTTTGAAGCGTGCTCTAAGCCGAGAGCCAGGATCATCCTGTTTTTCCAGAGCGGGATGGTGTTCATGATTATGGACTGTATCTTATCTGCCATGAGGATATCGGATTTTTGTACCATCTTTATCTGGGGACCAGTCTGAAGTGCGATCATACGAGTCAGCTCCAGATCGTGGAGTTTCTTTTCGAATCTGTCACAGTGAAAGGCAAAATCCTTTGCAGCCTCCGAATCTTCCCTGAGACCGCTTTCTTCGGCCCTTTTCTGCATGGCCGGAAGTTCAGCTCCTGTTGCTTTATCAAGGCGCTTCTTCCCTGCGGTGATATATACGGTAAGCTCACGGAAGTGTTCAAGATTCAGGACATACATCCGGTTAAGGATCTCTGCATCTTTTAATAGCCGTATCTCGTGTTGTTCCAGCTCTGTGAGGACGGTATTGATGCTTTTTTCAATCTTTGAATATCCGGATTTCAGGACGTCGGATACCTTTTTTCTGCCAAACAGGGCTTTAAATCCCTTCTTTCGGCCGCTTTCAGCAAAAGCTGTAAGTTCTCCGGCAAGGTCGGAGAGCATTTTCTCGATCTCTCCCAGATCTCCTTCCAGGACGCTGCTCATTGCTTTATCCGGGAAAGAGGACAGTTTCTTCTGTAATCCGATTCCGAAGTTCATTACAGCATTAGAATCCTTTATATCTATGCTGTCGGCAAAAGCATCTGCCTTCGCCATTTCTTCAGCTGTCAGATCGGTATCCCAGGGGAGTGACAAAAGATCATCCCTCAGGGAACCTGTCATATTTGAACTCATTTCATTCACTCTGAAAGTCCGTCCTGCTCCAACATGGTCTTCATAACAGAGATATCAACGGAAATATCCTCAGCCATATCAGAGAACATCCCGTCAAGGATCCGTTCGAAGGCATCGTTTATGGTGTCCATGGAATCCTCTATCTCTTTTCTGGTCTTACTTATGTTCTCTCCCTGCACAGGCTGCCTGTCAAGCTCTACATAGGCTGTAAGGAGCTTTGTGGTCGTGGGGAGATAATAATCCATAAAACGTCTTAAGTCAGAAGCGCTGGAGGGGTTTTTCCTGACCTGCTCAAAGATCCTCCGCATGATGTCCTCCAAACGGTAGAGCTTATCGGACATTACCTCACTGTCGGGGATCTCATCATTGATCTCTCTTATCTTTACCAGCGCCCGGTTTCCGTCGTCAATGATCCGCTGTACTTCTTCATCCATACCGTCAGAGGGCTGTGCTTCGGCCTCCTTTTTTTCCTGCTCTTTCTTCTCTCTTTCGATCCGGGCTTTTTCCGCTTCCATGTATTGGGAATAGGCCTGATCAGTCAGTAAAAGGGTGGTCTTTTTGTCATCCATCCTGGCTCCGGGGATCATATTCCTGCGGAGCATTTCCTGGAGATCCTTTATTATATTTTTTATGCCAAGCCCGGTTTTGTCCGCCAGTTCCTTAATACTGAAGAATTCCGCATACCCGATGAGGTTTCCGTAAGTGAAGTAGCGCTTTATAAGGTTACTGGTTTTGATACCGGAACGGAGCATAAACAGGGAGGAGAGGAACATTATCCCGAAAAGCATCCCCATACCGGCGATAAAGGTTTTAGCCACCAGTCCGGCGATCGCTCCTGTTCCAAGCAGTCCGAAACATATAGCGGCTCCTATACCGCCTACCACGCTGCCCAGGGTACCTCCGACTATCTCGCCGGCTCCGGCAGAGCGGTTCTGCGGTCTGGTAAAGAAATGGGATATGTTCTTTTTTCTCTCGGGAGTTTTCCCGGGGGTTCTCCCGGTGGGTTTTGCGAGCTGGCTTGCTGCAAAGGCGATCCTTTCCTTAGTACGGTTGCCGAGATCGCTGTAGTCCCCGGATTCAATGGCTCCCGTTACATCATGTAATATGTCGTTGCCGATTTTTAAGAGATCATTTATGTTGGTCATAGAGCACTGTGTAACAACTCCGTTTTATCAGTAGAGAAATTTGCTATTCCGATTATAACACAAGATAAGAAGATGCAGGCAGTAATATCTATAATAATGGCAGAACATATGGGGAAGAGGGATAATCAGGGTTAAATATTTGTTGACATTCGGTATTGATCTGTGCTAAATTTTACGCAAAGAGAAATGGGTTTTTACCGTATGTGTTAGATTTTATAACAGCTAGGCGGGTTGCTC
>JAFSKT010000084.1 GCA_017448845.1 Lachnospiraceae bacterium | reverse complement strand
TGATCTTTCCGGAGTTCCCGGCAGTGTAGAACTGCCTCCCGAAGCTACAGATACGATTATAAACTATCGGATTTTTTCTTACAAGTCCTGCTTTGAAACCTTTTCCGCTTTATTCCTTCATCATAAAGATAAGGCCGAAGGTGCCGACTCCCACGTTGATGGCAATGGCAGGAGAGGCCTTTGTGACGTAAACCTCATCAAAGTGTACATACTTTTCAACCTCTGACCTTACCTGATCCAGTTCATTTTTGGTAAGTCCCACATGGGAAATAAAGAGCATACGTTTATCGATATAACTTCTGTTCCTCAACGCATATGAAATAAAGGACTTGCAGGCACGATCCCTGGAACCGAGTCTCATGCCTCCTGTCTTTATCCTTCCGTTTTTCATAACCAGGATCGGGCGGATGAGGAACGCCTTTAACATTTTTGCAAAGCTGCTGTTTATCTGATGGGAATCCACCATACTATCTACATTCTCAACAAGAAATGCTGTGCGTATCCTGCCCTTTATCTGCTGCAGTCTTTCAAGTATCTCGTCCAGCCTCTTTCCTTCTTCCGCCATACGGCTTGCTTCTATGGCCAATATTCCCTGTCCTGCAGATATCTGCTCGGAATCCACCACGGATACGTTATTCAGCTTCTCTGTGGCCTCCAGCGCCCCATGGATCGAGGTATCATATATCTTTCCGGAAGCAGAGATATGGATTATGTTGTTTGAAGTCTTTAGTATCTCAGAGAAAAACTTTTCAAATTCCGGAGCCGATATAGGCGAGAGCGATGCCTTCTTTTTCTTTCCTGCCACATAGGAAAGAATGGCGTCCGCATCCATATCGATACCGTCCCTGAAGCATCCCCCTTCGGTCTTTACCCTTAAGGGCACGGTTGCAATATTGTATCTGTCCGCAAGATCTCTCGGTATCTCCGACACGCTTGACATGGTCACCCTGATGTTGGTCTTCTTAGCTCCGCTATCTATCCAGGAAACGCTCTCCTCCAACACGTTTTCATCCTTGACTTCAAACTCTATGATCTCCTTCGGCAGCAGCTTTCTAAGCTCTGTTTCCAGGGTATTGCCTGTAACCGGTTTCAGTACATAGGCGTCAAAGCCCTCTTTTTCATAGAGCTGGCGGCTCTTCTGGTCTGCATTGGCTGTAAGGGCCACGATCTTTGCATCCCTTGAGCTGCCTCCCCTCTGTGACCGGATTCGCTTCATACACTCTATGCCGTCCATCTCAGGCATCAGGTGATCCATAAAGATAACGTGATAGTGGGTATTTAAGGTCTTTTCAAGGGCTTCGGAACCCATTGATGCGGTATCCAGCTGTACCTTGGTCTCCCTTAAAAGCTTCTTTATGACCATGAGATTTGCGGCGGTGTCATCCACCACCAGTATCCTGGCGTCAGGGGCCTCAAAGCTCTGATGATAGGTCCTCCCGGGATTATCTTCTTTTTTCCCGTACATATCAGTCCTGTCGATGGGACTCGCATCCGTAACGGCCTGTGGTATCTCAACTATAAAGGTTGATCCCCGGGTATAAATACTGTTTACCGTGACCTTACCTCCCATCAGATCCACAAATTCCTTCACTATGGAAAGGCCAAGTCCCGTACCCTCTATATGCCGGTTCTTATCTTCATCCACTCTCTTAAAGGCATTGAAAAGATAGGGGATATTCTCCTTCTTTATCCCCATGCCCGTATCTTCAACGGAAAAGATCACGGATACTTCCTTGTCATTTAAGCTCTCACACTGGACGGATAGGGAAACACTGCCCTCATCCGTGTATTTCACAGCATTGTTAAGGATATTGATAAGTATCTGCTTTATCCTGATCTCATCTCCCATAAGTCCCTTGGGGAGATCCGGCGCTATGTTCACGTTAAACTGCAGGTTTTTCTCCATGGTCCTTATCTGTATCATGGAGACCACTTCGGTTATCAATTCAGCGGTGCTGTAATTCACGGGGTTTAACTGCATCTGTCCCGACTGGATCTTCGACATGTCAAGGATATCGTTTATAAGAGTTAAGAGCATTTTGCTGGCAGCCTGTATGTTCTTCGCATCCTCTTCCACTTCCTCTGACACATCCTCTCTTAAGATCATCTCATTCAAACCGATAATGGTGTTGATGGGGGTCCTGATCTCATGGCTCATGCTGGAAAAGAAACGGTTCTGTGCCTTATTCAGCTCATCGATCTCCTCCTTCTGCTTTTCCACCGTTTCATTGTCCCGGCGGAGAAGATAAACCTGGAAGGTGATCATCAGCGTCATGATAAAGCTAACCACAGCAAAGGAGGCAAGGGAATCTAAATAGAACTCCTTCTCTGTATGGGGTATCACTATCTGTGGATAACGGTATCCTATGTAATAGCAGACAGCAGCCACAATAAACTGGGAAACGAGAAGCACCACCCTCTCCCTGCCTCTTATCAGCATGCTGGTAAATAGCATGGCAAAGACAAACCAGATGGGGGATCCGCCATATACGCCTCCGCTGGTGAAAAAGACGATGGGGAAAAAGATATAGATTATCATTGCCGTGAGGATATTGGCCGTAAGCCTTATCCTGTCGTACTTTAATCCTAAAAATATAG
>JAFSKT010000083.1 GCA_017448845.1 Lachnospiraceae bacterium | reverse complement strand
TCTGACCATAGGCGCAGTGCTGGTGGTGCTTATCATACTGCAGTTTGTTTCCAATTATTACATTACCTTTATTGGCCATGTGATGGGAGCAAAGATGGAATATGATATGAGGGCGGAGATATTTGAGCATTATCAGAAGCTGTCCTTTGCCTTTTTTGATGAGCAGAAGGTGGGGCAGCTTATGAGCCGCATCACTTCGGATCTTTTCGATATTTCGGAGCTCCTTCACCACGGGCCGGAGAATCTTGCCATATCCTTTATTAAGATAGTGGGGGCCTTTCTTATTCTCATACGCATAAGCCCTTATCTGACTTTAGCGGCCTTTGTGCTGCTTCCCTTCATGTTTTGCTATGCTTTTTTCCTGAACCGCAGGATGAAGAAAGCTTTTCACGAAAACAGAGTACAGATTGCGGAGATCAACGCCCGGATCGAGGACAGCCTGGCGGGAGTTCGGGTGGTGAAGTCCTTTGCCAATGAGGACATTGAGAAGGAGAAATTTAAGGTTGGAAACGACGGATTCTTGAAGGCCAAGAAAAGAAGTTATTTCTACATGGGTTTCTTCCATTCGGGAATGACGGCTTTTACCATGTTTATAAACGTGATCGTCATAATGACCGGCGGGATCCTTATAGCGAAAAACATGGTGAATGTGGCTGACTATGTGGCCTTTCTCCTTTATATCAATATCTTTACCGACCCGGTCAAGACCCTTATAGATTTCACGGAACAGTTCCAGAACGGCTATTCGGGATTTGAGAGGTTTACGGAGATACTGGCCATTGAGCCGGATATTGCGGACAGGCCGGATGCGGTGCCCCTTGAAAATGTAAGGGGAGATATAGTATTTGAGGATGTTTCCTTTAAGTATAACGACAACGCCCACAGGGTATTACGGCATATCAACCTTGACCTGAAGGCGGGTTCCTATGTGGCACTGGTCGGTTCCTCCGGGGGAGGGAAGACCACCCTCTGCAGCCTGATCCCCAGATTCTATGATGTGACAAAGGGCAGCATACGGATCGACGGAAAGGATATCCGGGATGTGACCTTGAAGAGCCTGAGGGAAAATATCGGGATAGTGCAGCAGGATGTGTATCTCTTTGCGGGAACGGTCTTTGAGAATATCAGTTACGGTAAGCCCGGCGCAACTAAGGAGGAAGTGATAGAGGCCGCGAAACTGGCCAACGCCCATGAGTTTATCATGGGGCTGCCTAAAGGATATGACACGGATATCGGGCAGCGGGGCATAAAGCTTTCAGGAGGACAGAAACAGAGACTTTCCATAGCGCGGGTCTTCTTAAAGAATCCTCCTATCCTTATCTTTGATGAGGCCACCAGTTCCCTGGATAATGAAAGCGAGAATATCGTTAAGGAGTCCCTGGAAAAGCTCGCTTCCCACAGGACGACCTTTGTCATAGCCCACAGGCTTTCCACCATCCGCAATGCGGAGAGGATACTGGTGCTTACGGAGAAGGGCATTGAGGAAACGGGAACCCATGATGAGCTGATGGCAAAGAACGGCATTTACGCCAAGCTTTACAACTGGACAAACTGATATAGGAAAATTGTATACAGACATGTTGAAAACTGTGTTATAATATTGCCCGGCATCGGAGGGCGGAAGAGCCCGGATGGCCGGATAAGTAAAATAACAATAAGAAGGAGACTGCATATGACAGCAAACAGGATACTTTTATTTATTTTTGGAGTGCTTGCGGTTATCGGAGGAATTTACTGTGCGGCAACGCCGGGACTCACCTATCTTTCAATGATCTGGGTCATCGGTTTCGCAATCCTTTTCCACGGTATCGAGGACATTATAACCTGGTCTGCCAGAAAGAAGCTGGGATTCGCTGACGGATGGAGCCTTTTCGGATCCATAGTGGCAGTGATCTGCGGACTGGCAGTTATGATAAGCGGTAAGGCACAGATCTTTACAGGCATCACACTGCTTTATTTCCTCTTCGGGTGGATCATTTTTGCCGGTATCACCGG
Organism: Lachnospiraceae bacterium; assembly: GCA_017448845.1. Lineage (GTDB taxonomy): Bacteria > Bacillota > Clostridia > Lachnospirales > Lachnospiraceae > NK4A144. The sequence goes on along the minus strand of JAFSKT010000083.1, from coordinate 751 downwards.
AGTGATCAGCTCATTAAGGCTTAAGACACTTAAGAATTCAGATGTTCCGGAGGTCAGGGCGGTAGGCAGTAAGTGGATATGGCTCTTGATCTTCGGGATCCTCATGGTTATCGCCGGTATTTTCGGTTTTGCTCATCCCTGGCTTACGGCTATTTCCATAGGCATCATAGTGGGAATAAACATCATCATCACAGGTATAAATATGATAATAAGGGCCTTTACTATTTGAGGATTTCAGGTTCAAAAGTCCGAAATCACTTTGTGCATGCATAAAAGTGAGGGAGAGACTTAATTTTAAGGAATAAAGGGACAGCTTATATGCTTTACAGAAAAGACAGATACGGAAACGATCTTTCGGCGCTGGGATTCGGCTGCATGCGTTTTACCACGATCAACGGTAAGATCGACATGGAAAAGGCAGAGAAGGAGATATTAAGATCCATAGATCTGGGAGTCAATTATTTTGACACCGCTTATATCTACACGGGAAGCGAGGCTGCCATCGGTGAGATATTTGAGCGTAACGGCGTCAGGGATAAGATAAAGATCGCCACCAAGCTGCCCCAGTACCTCATCAGCAACAGGAAGGCCATAGATAAATACTTTAACGAGCAGCTGTCCCGTCTTCGCACAGACCATGTTGACTACTATCTCATGCATATGCTTACGGACATTGAGGCATGGAACAAGCTTGTTGCCCTTGGGATAAAGGACTGGATAGACGAAAAGAAAAAGAGCGGGGAGATAGGCC
>JAFSKT010000082.1 GCA_017448845.1 Lachnospiraceae bacterium | reverse complement strand
GGGTGTCCACCGGTCCTCCGGAAAGGTTGGAATTGAACCTTGAGGACAAGGTCATTTCCATTACCGAGGGAAGGAGCATAAAGGAAGAAAGAAGGAGCCCCCCTGCAGTTCCCACCGCAAGATCTGATATCACTTTCTTCTTTTCCGTGGGATCCTTAAGTATCAACATTATGTAAACCAGAGAAAACAGCAGCACATATATGAGATGCATGAATCCCAGATAATAGCTCAAGGCTGTTATAAATCCCAGCATCAGGGTATAGAAAAGCTTTCCGCCGCCCCTTAACATCATTAAAAGGGAAAGGGCAAATAAAGGCAGGAAAACCGCGGTGTCCAGATAGGTGGGAATGGTGTAATGCGTCAGGGTATATCCGCAGAGCCCGTAACACATGGCTGCGGGAACAGTAAAGGACTTCCTAAGCTCCGGAAAAGATAAACGTAAGAAGAGTCCCATATTGAAAGCCATGAACATGAGATGAAGTCCCATAAATACCGACAGGGAAATATACACCCAGTCCCTTGGGATAAAGAGATAGAACAGATTAAAGGGGGAGATATTCCACTGAATGGCACTTCCCATGGAGAGGTTCTGCCCCAGGTTTATATACCAATCAAAAAAGAGAGGGCTCTTCCCGTGAAGAAAGTCCCATATATGATAGTAAAGGGGCGCATTGGTCTGTCCCATATCATAGTAATCTATGAGGTTTTGTCCAAAGGGCCATATCCCCTTTATGAGAAGGACCCCCGAAAACAGTAAAAAGGTCAGTATAGCGGGGATCAACGATTCCCTTGCTGCCGCCAAGATCTTTTTCATTCAGATCCACCCTCCGTCTAAGGAAACGATCTGTCCCGTAAGGTAGTTCGCTGCCCGGGACAGTGTATATATAAGCTCCGCTGCCTCCTCCGGAGTTCCCATCCTGCCTGCGGGGATGGAGGAGATCAGCATCTCCCGCTCCTCCGGGCTCAAATGGGCGTTCATATCCGTATCTATAACCCCCGGCGCCACCGCGTTTACCTGGATATTGCTGGGGGCCAGTTCCTTTGCAAGCGCCTTGGTAAAGGTATCTACTCCCCCTTTGGAAGCGGAATATGCGCATTCCATGGAGGCTCCGGCACTGCCCCAGACCGAGGACACATTTATGATCTTCCCTGCATGTTTTTTAAGCATTTTGGGAATGGCAAGCTTACAGCTGTTAAAGAGGGCCGTGAGATTTGTCCGTATGACCCTGTCCCAATCCTCAGGCTCCATGTCCTGCAGCAGTCCGTAGTATGCCACCCCTGCATTATTTATCAGCACATCCAGTGTATCTATTTCGTCGAAGACGGACTTCATAAAGTTAAAGTCCCCCGCATCTCCCGCACAATGACGTCCGGGAAGACCGCTTAAGTCCTTTATTTCCCTGTGTGAAATGAGTATAAGCTCGTATCCTTCTTTTCCAAAGCGCTCCGCAACCGCTCTTCCGATCCCTCTGGAAGCCCCTGTTATCAGGCATACGGGAGGTATTCTCCCTATTTCCTTACTGTCCATGTCCTTAAGTCTCCCCTTTCCCCATGTTTATGATCCGGGAATATACAGCAAAAGTCAGAAGGGGCACGATCTCCATCAGCACCCGGTTCCCGGAATCGCTGGTCCTCACTGCCAGCACCCCACCCCTTGCAAAACATACCGCAAAGATAGTAAGCACCAGTGCTGCCGGAAGGAAAAGCTCCGGAGAAAGATCCCTTCCCTTTAATTTTATCAACTCTGCAAGGAACAGCACTGCGTATATCGCCATCACAATAACGAAGATTCCCCAGCCGTTTCCAAGCCTGATATTCAGGATAAAGGCCCGTATATCCGCGATATAGCGTGAATGGTTGATGGCAAGAAGCCCCAGATTTCCGGCAAGCAGGGCGATAAAAAGAAGCAGGAGCACGATACCCTTATCAAGCCTCTCTCTTACAAAAATAATATATACAAAATACAGGAATATAAGCCCTGCCATCATAAGAACCGTCTTTATGCTTAAAAAGCTGTACAGCGGATCCACCCCTATCTTTAAGTAGATCGTCCCGTAATAGCTGAGTTCCATAAGTGCCAGAGGAAGGCCGTAGAGGATCAGCATATCCCTCTTTCCGAAGGGCAGCACCGAAAGGGTCAGGGCTATAACAAAGACCATGACACCTCCCTCCATACGGCACATGGTCAGCTTGGATGTAAGAATAATGATTAAAAATACGTAGTCCCTGCTTATCCTTTCATCCTTGGCGGCCTTCAGAGAAATAAGCACCAGTATAAAGAGGATATCCATGAAATAAACGTTTGAAAGCACCCACTTTGAGATCACTATGAAGGGCTCCGATGTAACAAGGAAAAGGGTTCCTGCAGCGGACAGCACTATCCTTAAGCCCTTTTTATCCTTAAGTATTTCCGTGCTGTCAAAAAGCGCCCTGAAAAAGATCAGTACAAAGTTGAAATTGAAGAAATGCTGTATCCCAAAGGTCTCGTCATATCCCAGCATAAAGGGAAGGCTCTGTATGACCGCCGTGGTCTGCCCCACATCCGTAAGAAACTTATCCAGAGCAGGTGAAAGAAAACCGTCCTTCACCAGGATGGAGGGATACATGGAATAATAATATACGGAATCGTTGGTCACATACTGGGAAAGGAGCCCGGAGCAGGCAACAACGGAAAGTACTGCCACAGTTACAGATCCGCCAACGGTCAGTGCTATGTCGTATTGCCCTTTTTCTCCCTGCTTATTTCGAAGTAAAAAGGCTGCTACTATGAGCAGGACATAGAGTATAAGGAT
>JAFSKT010000081.1 GCA_017448845.1 Lachnospiraceae bacterium | reverse complement strand
TGACGAGAAGTCCGTGAAGCTTTTTGACCGTTTCGGTATCTTTACCAGGGCGGAGCTGGAGAGCAGGGCAGAGATCAAATACGAGGAATACGCGAAGGAGATCAATATAGAGGCCCGCACCATGATAGACATGGCTACCAAGTCCATAATCCCCGCCTGCCTGAAGTATGCGAAGGATCTTTCGGATACGGTGATATCGGTAAAGAATGCGGGATACGGCAGCAGGGCTGCAGCCGAGAACTTAAGGAGGATCACGGCCCTTACGGATGAAGCCTATAACGCCCTTGAAAAGCTTATAGAGGATGATGAAAAGTCGCTGAAGATACCGGAAGGCAGGGAAAGAGCTGTATTCTGCCGGGATTCGGTGAAGAAGGATATGGAAAACTTAAGGAAGCCCATTGACAGGCTGGAAATGCTGGTAGGTAAGGATTACTGGCCCATGCCGAGTTACGGGGATCTGTTATTTGAGGTATGAATATGAGTATTGTAAGGAACAGATTATTATCAGTTATGGTGTTTATCATGACGGTGCTGCTGCTCTTAGGAGCAGGGGGAAGGTTTAACAGGGCCTACGGAGCGGAAAAGAATGTGGTCACCACAGGCAGCAATGTGCGGCTCCGTTCTTCGGCGTCCCTTGACGGTGAAATATTGGCTTCCCTTCCCAAGGGAGCGGCCCTCAAGGAGACTTCCCGCAGCGGAGAGTGGGCAGCGGTGAACTATAACGGAAAGCAGGGATATGTGAATACCCGGTTCCTTGCGGATGCGGCAGCCTTTCCGGACCCGGCCGCCACAGCGAATATCACTCCCCAGACGCCGGTGAAGACCGGAGGTCATGTGGTATGCATAGATCCGGGGCATCAGGCAAAGGGTGACAGCAAGACAGAGCCCAACGGACCCGGTTCGGGAGTTATGAAGGCCAGAGTCACCGGGGGAACCCACGGCTCTGTATCCGGTTTATATGAGTATCAGCTGACTCTCGCAGTGGGAGAAGCCCTTAAAAACGAGCTCACTGCCCGGGGATATACGGTATATATGACAAGGACCAGCCATGACGTCAATATAAGCAACATGGAAAGAGCCCAGTACGCAGCAAGCGTGGGAGCGGAGATCTCTGTGCGACTCCATGCCAACGGTTCCACAAACCCTGCGGTATCCGGAGCCCTTGCCCTTGCTCCTTCGGCAGCAAATCCTTACGTGGCAGGAATAGCGGCAAGCAGCCAGAGCCTTTCATCAAAGGTACTCTCAGGTTACTGCGCCGCCACAGGCATGGCCAATAAGGGAGTCCAGGCCAATGACACCATGACAGGCATGAACTGGTGTACAATGCCTGTAACCATAATAGAGATGGGCTTCATGACCAATCCCTCGGATGATGCCAACATGGCAAACCCTGATTTCCAGAAAAAGATGGCAAAGGGTATTGCAGACGGTATAGACGCCTATTTTTAAATAAATACAGGTGGTTTACATTTACTACAAATTTGAATACGTAAATTTGTGCAAATTTATGTATTAACAATCAGACCGTTCTCGTTTAATATTATTTCTAGATGTGGTAGCCTAGAAATAAGCGGAACACAATATTTGGTATTGCGGCCGGGCACCCTGGTGTCCGGCTATAGTTTTGCGAGCGACAGACCATCGGGCAGGGCTCTACCCTGCTCTATTGTGGCGGGAGGATTGTTTTGAATATCATTAAGCGTAACGGTAAAGAAGTAGAGTATGACGGCGAAAAGATAATCGCAGCCGTTGATAAGGCCAATGCCCAGGTCAGGGAGAATTTCAGGCTCCTTGATTCCCAGGTAAGGGTGGTGGAGGAAAAGGTCCGCAGGAGGCTTAAGGATCTGGACCATGAGGCCGGTGTGGAGGAGATACAGGACTACGTGATCCAGGCCATCCAGGAGGAAGGAGCCTTCAGGGTAGCCACCATCTATACCGTATACCGCTATAAAAGAGAGCTCATCAGAAAGAGCAATACTACGGATGAAAAGATCCTCACTCTTGTGGAATATGAGAATGAGGATGTGAAGGAGGAGAACTCCAATAAGAATCCCATGGTGGTGTCAGTACAGAGGGATTACGTGGCAGGAGAGGTAAGCCGCGACCTGACCAACAGGATATTGCTGCCGGAGGACGTGGTGGAGGCCCACAGGCAGGGACTGATCCACTTCCATGATTCTGATTACTTTGTACAGCATATGTATAATTGCTGTCTGGTGAATCTGGAGGATATGCTCCAGAACGGCACCGTTATATCCGATACAATGATAGAGAAGCCGAAAAGCTTTTCCACAGCCTGCAATATAGCTACCCAGTGTATCGCCCAGATAGCAAGCTCCCAGTACGGAGGACAGAGCATAACCCTGTCCCATCTGGCTCCCTTCGTGGATGTGAGCAGGCAGAAGCTGAGGAGGGAAGTGGCCGAAGAATTCGAAGCAGCGGGTATAGAGGCCACTGAAGAAGAGATCAATACCGTAGCTGAAAGCCGTACCAGGGAAGAGATAAAGCACGGCGTCCAGACCATACAGTATCAGGTCACAACCCTTATGACCACCAACGGCCAGGCACCGTTTATCACAGTATATATGTACCTTGATGAGGTTCCTGAGGGGACTGTCAGGGATGACCTCGCCATGATAATAGAGGAGATGCTTAAACAGCGTATCAAGGGCGTTAAGAATGAGAAAGGGGTTTACATAACTCCTGCATTCCCCAAGCTCATCTATGTACTGGATGAGGATAATGTCAGCGAGGGCAGCAAATATTGGAATCTTACGGAGCTTGCAGCCCGCTGTACTGCGAAGCGTATGGTCCCTGACTATATTTCCGCGAAGAAAATGAGGGAATATAAGAACGGTGACGTATATCCCTGCATGGGATGCCGCAGCTTCCTGACACCGGACAGGTTTTCTCCCGAGGGACAGAAGCATAAGTATTACGGCAGGTTCAACCAGGGCGTGGTGACCATCAATTTAGTTGATGTGGCCTGCAGTTCCGGCAGGGACATGGATAAATTCTGGGAAATCCTGGATGAAAGGCTGGAACTCTGCCATAAGGCGCTTAGATGCAGGCATGAGAGGCTTCTCGGCACTACCTCGGATGTGGCCCCCATACTCTGGCAGTACGGCGCCATAGCGAGACTTGCCAAGGGAGAGAAGATCGACAGGCTTCTTTACGGCGGATATTCCACCATTTCCCTAGGTTATGCAGGTCTCTATGAGATGTGCAAATATATGACGGGGCTCTCCCATACGGATCCCCAGGCAAAGCCCTTCGCCCTTAAGGTGATGCAGAGGCTTAATGACAAGTGTGCTGAGTGGAAGAAGGCGGAGAATATCGATTATTCCGTATACGGTACTCCTCTTGAATCCACTACATATAAATTTGCTTCCTGCCTTCAGAAGAGGTTCGGACGGATAAAGGAAGTGACGGATCACAGCTATATAACCAACAGCTATCATGTGAATGTAAGGGAACAGATAGATGCTTTCACAAAGCTCAGGTTTGAATCGGACTTCCAGAAGCTTTCTCCGGGAGGAGCCATAAGCTATGTGGAAGTGCCTGATATGTCCGGCAATATTGATGCGGTATTAAGCGTCATGAAGTTCATCTATGAAAATATCATGTATGCGGAGCTCAATACCAAGAGCGATTACTGCCAGGTCTGCGGCTATGACGGAGAGATAAATGTGGTAACGGACAGCCACGGAAAGCTTATCTGGGAGTGTCCCGAGTGCGGTAATCGGGATGAAACAAAGATGAATGTGGCAAGACGTACCTGCGGGTACATCGGAACCAACTTCTGGAATCAGGGAAGGACCCAGGAGATAAAGGAGAGAGTGCTCCACCTGTAATGGATTCTGCATGGGGAGCAGCTGAAGTTTTAGGGATTGTTTAATGGAAAACGATTTCTTAAAGGGGAATAACAATATAAGGTCCTGGTTCGTGGGGAGAATGGAAGATGCTTTCATAGCAGCGGATGATTCCCATGTCTTTTTGGATGCCAACGAACATGCCAAGATGCTCTTTCCCAAATTGAACGGCCTTGAACCTTCAGATATCCTTCCGGAGGATATGTGGCCTCTTTTCAGTGACGAAGAAAACCGGATAAGACTTAAGAACAGATATTATGAGAAAAGACTGATAAAGGCAGGTGATATGCGGAGTGTCACCTGTCTTATACTGACTGACAGGACCGAGCAGGAGAGCGTGATCAGGGAACTGGAGAAGATCAGGGAAGATAAGGAGGTCATAGGCATGACCAAATCCTTATTCCTATCCAATGTCTCCCATGAGATCCGCACTCCCATGAACGCCATTGTGGGAATGTCGGACCTGCTCCTCAGGGAAAACGTTTCACTGAAGGCCAGAGGCTATATTGATAACATCAAGGTTTCGGTAGATAATCTCCTTTATAAGGTAAATGAATTATTTGATATTTCCAGGATTGAGGACGGAAGCCTGAAGATCGTGGAAGAGGCTTATGAGCCCATGTCGCTTTTTAACGACCTCTCCATGATATTCATCCATAATATCGGAGATAAGCCGGTGGAACTCCTTTATTCCATCGATCGCAATATGCCTTCCCGGCTTTACGGGGATGTGAAAAGGATAAAGCAGATCATCATAAATATCGTAAATAACGCCATCCAATACACTGATTCCGGCTTTATCCGCCTGTCCGTTGACATTGAGGAGAGATATGATGACGACTGTATATTGTCTTTCTCAATAAGCGACAGCGGCCAGGGCATAAGGGACGAGGACAAGGGGGCGTTATTCTATCCCTTCAGGAGACATGACAGGGAAAGCGAGGATGAGAGAGACGGTCCCGGTCTCGGACTATCTGTCTGCAGGCAGCTTGTGAAGCTAATGGGGGGAGAGATAGGAGTTGAGAGTACCTTCGGTACGGGCAGCTGTTTCTTTTTCAAGCTTTCCCAGGGTATAGTGGATGACAGGGATGCAGCCGCTATTAAGGAAAAAGACAGGAAGATAAAGGTCTGGAGCCTTATAGAAAACGATCTGCTGAAAGAAAGCCTTTATGATCTCTGCGGGCAGTATTCCGTAGAGGTTGAAGATTATAACAGGGATATGGCTGAGTACGCTGAAAAGGATTATGGGCATATTTTCCTTTTCACGGACAACAGCGCTATGCTTGAATCATATGAGGAGAAAGGTCTTGAAGCTGCCGGAGTAAAGATATGTGTTTTAAGGAACCCGGTTTCGGGGGACCCGGTGGATGAAAAGGGGCGGATACTTGTTAATAAGCCGCTTTACAGCCTGAATTTCTGCCAGGTATTGAATTACGGCGCCTCAGTTGAAAAGGGCGGGGAAGGAGAGCGGGATTTCACCGCTCCGGATGCCAGGATACTCATAGTGGATGACAATGAGATGAATATCCAGGTGGCCCGGGAGCTGCTTTCACCCCTTAAAATGCATATAGACTCCGCGGAAAACGGAAAGGCCGGCGTGGAATGTGTCCTGGGGAATAATTATGACCTTATCTTCATGGACCACATGATGCCTGTGATGGACGGAGTGCAGGCCTTGGAGCGGATACGTGAGATAAATGACGGGATATATGCCGGAATACCGGTGGTTGCCCTCTCTGCCAACGCAACGGAGGAGGCAGAGGAGCTGTTCCGGGAAAAGGGATTCTCGGACTTTGTTGAAAAGCCCATCCGGGTCAGGGAGCTTATAAAATGTGTGAGAAAGTGGCTTCCTGATGAAAAGATAGTTGAGAATAAAGCAGGTGAGGACTTTGGTTCTGGGAATAGGGAAAGTGAAGCGGAGACCGGATCTGAGGCAGCAATTTTAAGAGACGGTATCCCGGAAACCATAGAAGGGATAAATGTGGAGGACGGCATCAACTACTGCGGTTCTCCTGCACTGTTCCTTAAGTGCCTGGTGATCTTCTATAAGATCATCGATAAGAAGACCAAGGTGATCAGCAAATGCCTGGAGGACGATCTGGTAAGGGACCTTACCATAGAAGTCCACGCCTTAAAGAATTCAGCCCGGATGATAGGTGCCGGGAAGCTCTCCGAGGATTTTAAGGAACTGGAGAGGATGGGAAATGAAGAGGACCTGGCAGGGCTTAAGGAAAAGACCCCGGAGGTATTAGAGCTTTACCAGAGTTATAAAGCGGTTTTGAAGCCCTTCAGCGAGAAGGACAATAAAAACGCCAGCATTCCCGAAAAGGATAAGTTCATAAGCGAACTGGAGCTTATAAAGAAGGCAATAGATGAATTTGATATGGACGGAGCGGACGAGGCCATGAGTAAGATAAGGAATTATCCGCTTCCGGGGGATTTAAATGAGGGGATCATGGAGCTGGACGCCTTAGTGTCGGATTTTGCCATGGAAGATGTGGTGGCGCTGGTGGATGACCTTATTATGCGGGCAAAGGCCATTGAAGACTGGAGTCTGTAGGATAAAGGAGTTGAACTTATGTCTGATAAAAATGCATTGATCATAAGAAATATCGAGGGTTTTCTCACAGGATCCTTAGAGAGGAGCCTTTCCGAGAAAAAGATAAAGGTCAAAAAGATAGGACCGGATGTGAATGAAATAAGGCGCTACGGTGAAAATGCGGATGCCATCATCCTCTATGTGGGCCACGGTATTCATGAAAAGACGGAGGCCATGGTCTTCTTAAAGGACCTGGGGATAGAGCAGGGAATGCCTATCTTCCTTATCGACGGGGATGAGGGACTTGCCGAGATAAAGCAGCTCATACCCGAAGCCGCCATTACACAGACCTTTACCCATCCCGTGGACATCAAGGAAGCCACGGTCATGATCAATAATTGCATACTTCAGAACGATAACACCAACAGGAGAAAGATACTGGTGGTGGACGATTCCGGGCCCATGCTCAGGAACTTAAGGGAGTGGCTTGGAGGAAAGTATAAGGTGATCCCTGCCAATTCCGGTGCAATGGCAATGAAATACATAAGCCGGGAGCTCCCGGATCTTATTCTTTTAGATTATGAGATGCCTGTGGTAACCGGGAAACAGGTACTTGAAATGATAAGGACAGAGGTGGATTTCCAGTCCATCCCCGTGATCTTCCTTACCAGTAAGAATGATAAGGAAAGCGTGGCGTCAGTCATGGCTCTCCGGCCACAGGGCTATCTCTTAAAGACCCTGCCGCCGGAAGAGATAATTAGCAGTATAGATGATTTCTTTGTGAAACTTGAGAATGAGGAAAAGCAGAAGAAGCTCTATTGAGCTTTAGACTTCGCTGCTTTCAAATTTATATCCTATGCCCCAGACGGTGGAGATCCTCCAGGATTCATGGTCTTTAAGCTTTTCACGGAGACGCTTAATATGCACATCCACTGTTCTGGTATCTCCGATATATTCATATCCCCAGATGTGATCTAAGAGCTGCTCTCTTGTAAATACCTGGTTCGGTGACGAAGCAAGGAAATAGAGGAGTTCCAGTTCCTTTGGGGGCATGTCCAGCGTTTTCCCGCAGTACAGAACGGAATAATTGGTAAGGTTGATGACAAGGTCCGTATACTCCACCTTCTTTATGTCCGACCCCGGTTTCTCCTGGGGATTTGCTGCGGACTGGGAAGTCCTGCGGAGCACGGCCTTTGCCCGGGCGATAAGCTCCTTTGAGTCGAAGGGCTTTTCCATATAGTCGTCGGCGCCAAGCTCCAGGCCCAGTACCTTATCGAAAACCTCACCCTTGGCGGAGATCATTATTATGGGAACCTGGGATCTGGTGCGTATCTCCCTGCATACCTGGTATCCGTCTATGCCGGGGAGCATAAGGTCTAAAAGGATAAGATCCGGTGCATATGACGAGAATTCCCTTAAGGCATTTTCCCCGTCATTAACGATCCTGGTATCAAAGCATTCCTTTGTAAAATAAAGGGAAATAAGCTCTGCGATATTATTGTCATCGTCTACGATAAGTACCTTCTGTTTGTCAACCATAATCTTTTTACTCCTTAAAATATACTACGGTAACGCCGGAATCTCCTTCGCCGAATTCCCCGAGGCGGAAGCTTTTAACGTATTTAAGCTTCTTTAAGTAGGAGTGGACCATATCCCGGAGGATGCCGGAACCCTTGCCGTGCACAATACGCACCTGGGAAAGGTGGGAAACATAGGCATCATCCAGATAGGATGAGAGTTCTTCCCTTGCGTCATCGCTGTTCCTGCCGATGAGATTCAGCTCCGTGCGCATGTTTTTGGCGTGGGAGATACTGTCTTCGCCCCGCCGGATGCTTCCGTGTCCGTAACCTTCACGGCCTTTGTTTTCCGCATTCAGGTCTGAAATGTTCACATCGTACTTTATGATACCACATCTAACGGAAAGATTCCCGTTCTTATCGGGAAGAGTCTGGACAATTCCCTTTAGGTTCAGGGAAATAATGCGGACATCCATTCCGACCTTGATCTGTTTAGGGCTAAGGTTCCCCTTTGGACGGTCTTTTTCCGGAACGGAGCTCATAGAGGGCAGGGGAGCTTCAGAGGTAACGGTGTTATTTAAGGACTCCCTTATCATGGCCCTGTCTCTTTCGGCGGCCTTCAGTGTATCGGAATCCGCGTATTTCTGCATATTCCGTATGGCGAGATCGGCTTTTTCCTTTGCATCCTTCAGGATGGACCTGGCCTCTTCCTTAGCGGTAGCAAGGATCTTTTCCCTGGATTCTGAAAGCTTCTGTCTGCCGGAATCAAGTTCCTGCTGGAGCTTATCGATCTCAGCCTTGGTCTCGCTTATCTCATGCTGCTTCTTTTCCAAAGTCAGACGGTTTTCTTCCAGGTCGGAGAGGACCTTATTGAACCTTTCGTCCTCTTCACTCATCCTCTTTTTCGCATCTTCGATTATATTATCCGGAAGGTTTAAGCGCTTTGAAATGGCAAAGGCATTACTTCTTCCCGGTACTCCCGTAAGGATCTTATAGGTGGGGCGGAGGGATTCCACGTCAAATTCCAGGCAGGCGTTTTCTACCCAGGAGGTTGAAAGGGCATATTCCTTTAATTCCGGATAATGGGTGGTGGCCATGGTGCGGATGCTCTTCTTATGAAGGTGATCCAGTATGGACATGGCCAACGCCGCTCCCTCAGCGGGATCTGTACCTGCACAGAGCTCATCAAAGAGGCAGAGGCAGGTGATATTAGCGTTTTTAAGTATGGTCACGATATTCGTCATATGGGAGGAGAAGGTGGAAAGGGACTGCTCTATGGACTGCTCATCCCCGATATCCGCATATATTTCTTTGAAGAAAGAGAGCTCGCTCCTGTCTCCGGCGGGGATATGGAGCCCGGAAAGCCCCATGAGTTCCAATAATCCCACAGTCTTTAAGGAAACGGTCTTTCCTCCGGTATTGGGTCCCGTGACCACAAGCAGGTCGTAGTCCTGTCCTAATTCTATATCTATAGGCACCACTGTCTTTTTATCGATGAGTGGATGACGGGCGGAGCGAAGCTTTATTATCTCCCCCGTATTGAAAACAGGACGCATGGCATCCATATCCAGGGCCATATCCGCTCTGGCAAAGATGAAATCCAGCTCGGTCATGATGGCATAATCTGCATTTATAACCTCGGAATTCTCCCCGGCCATGACGGAGAGCCCCTTTAAGATGGCCTGGATCTCGTCTCTTTCTTTTAGCTCCAGTTCTCTTACCGTATTATTCATGTCCACTACGGACTGGGGTTCTATGAAAAGGGTGGAACCGGTTCCGGACTGGTCGTGGACAATGCCGGGAACCTGGGATTTATACTCACTTCTTACAGGGATACAGTATCTCTTGTCCCTGGTGACGATCACCCTGTCCATCAGATATTCGGACAGACGCCCGCTTATCATGGAAGTGAGGGTGGAGTGGATCCTTGACTGGGTGTCCCTTATCTTCCTGCGGATGGATTTTAATTCGGAGCTGGCGTCATCTGCAATGGTGTCAGAATCCAGGATGCAGCGCCGTATCTCTTTAAGGAGATGGGAGACCTCTTCTAAGCAGAAAAAGCGGTCGTCAAGGGAATCTGCCGTATGTTCCTCGTCGGCAGAGGGCACACCGTATCTCCTGACCTCTCTCACAGCCTCTAAGAAAGAAGCAAGATCTAAGAGATCGGCGGCAGTCATTGTGCCGTCGGCCTCCGCATGTCGGACAGAGAGACTTATATCACGTACCCCGGAAAAGGACACGCTGCCCTTCTTTATAAGGCGGTTCAGGGCATCGGCGGTCTCGGTCTGCGCGAACTCGACTTCCTTAGGGGTCCCTAAAGGAAGGAGATTTGAGCATAGATCCTTTCCTCTCTCGGAAGAGGCGTAGGTTGAGAGCTTATCCCTTATCTTATCAAATTCAAGTGTGTGTAAAGCCCGTTCATTCATACAAGATATTGTACCACATAAGTGGTTTCACGGTAAGGCTTATATTAAGTGGACACAAACGGGGCTAGATGGTAAAATGTCCAAAGGGTGTCTGACCGGGCGCGGATAAATGTCTTACTTTTACGGCGGCATGATTGAACAGGATGAAAGCGCTCAGGTCATCATGTATTCGGGTTTTATATGGACGGAAATAATTCTTCTGAGTATCAGTTTATTAAAGAGACCATAAAGGAAAGACCTGTCAATAAGAAGAAGATCCTTATGCGGATCATCATGGTGGTGATCTGCGCTCTTATTTTCGGTGCTGTTTCTGCGGCTGTTTTTCTCATGACAGTCAGGCATTACATGCCTCAGGATACAGGCAGCACGGAGACTCATGTGAATATCCCAAGAGATGAAGATGTTGAACCGGTGAGTGTGGACGAAGCCGAAAGCGAAGAGAGTACGGAAAACGGCTCAACGGAGGAAGCTGAGCAGGTGACGGAAGCCTCCACGGAAGCTGTGGCTGTATCCGATAACGACAGCGGAAAAGATCCTTCAGCGGATAACGGCGAGGGAGAAGACGGGGAAGACCGGGAAAAGGTGACCGTCTCATATATAACAGAGCATGTGTCACTTTCTGTAGAGGATTATAAGAGTCTTTACAGGACATTGAGAAATGTGGCGGCGGAAGCCGGAAAATCAATTGTAACCGTCAATGCCGTTACCAGTGACACGGACTGGTTCGAAAATCCCTATGAAAATACCCACAGCCTGTCGGGGCTCGTAGTGGCAAATAACGGAAAAGACCTGCTTATCCTGTCTGAAATGCCGGAGGTCGGAGAAGACACGGAATATAACGTGACCTTCCCGGATAATGTGACTCTTCCCGGAGCGGTGAAGTCCGTGGACGGAGATACGGGACTTGCCATCATATCGGTCCTCCTGGAATCCATTCCGGACAGGACCAAGGCTGCGATAAAGGAAGCGGAGCTGGGCAATTCCAGAGGAACAAATGTGGTGGGAATTCCGGTAATGGCCCTGGGAAGTCCCTTGGGTGTACAGGGGAGCCAGTGCTTCGGCAGGAGTACTTCCAATCAGAGGGAGATATCCATGCCGGACAGGAACGTGCATGTCCTCAGCACCGATATATACGGCAGTGAAAATGCCACCGGAGTGATCATAGATTATGACGGAAGAGTACTTGGCATCATCGCCCAGTCCACAGCTATGGAGGAAACTCCGAACCTGCTTTCCGCCTATGCCATTTCGGATTTAAAGGATCTTATCGAGAAGCTTTCAAACGGCTCCTCCGAGACCTATCTCGGCATCTTCGGCACAGACGTTACGGATGCGATAAATGAGAAGGAAGGTGTGCCCTTCGGCTTCTATGTTACTAAGGTAGAGCTGGATTCGCCTGCAATGGCAGCGGGAATACAGAGCGGGGACGTAATAACCCGGCTCGGTACCGCGGATATAGAGAATGCCCGGGATTATATGGAGCAGATGCTTAAATATCAGCCGGGGGATGAAGCGGTCATAACCGTTGAAAGGTATTCCCAGGGGGAATATCAGGAAATGACTTTTGAAGTGAATTTTGATGATGCTGCGGACCACGCCGGTTGACCGCAGTCGGAGGATAGGAACAGGAAATGAGATATATTTCGGATCTGAATGAGGGTGACAACATTTCGGATGTTTACCTCTGTAAATATAAGGTTCAGGCTGAGACCAGAAACGGCAAGCCTTATTTTAATGTAATCCTACAGGATAAGACGGGCACGCTGGATGCCAAGGTCTGGGAACCGAATTCCGACGGGATTGCGGATTTTGACACCATGGACTATATATATGTCTTCGGGGATGTGAGCAGATATCAGGGAGCCCTGCAGGCGTCTCTCCGGCGTATAAAGGTGGCCCGTGACGGCGAGTATATCCCTTCGGACTATCTGCCGGTAAGTCCCTTTAATAACGATAATATGTACACGGATCTGAAAGCGGTGATCGAGACCGTGAAGAATCCTAATTTAAATAAGCTCTTAAAGAGTTTCTTTATTGAGGATGAGGAGTTCATAAAGGCTTTCAGGATGAGGTCTGCGGCAAAGACCATCCACCACAGCTTTGTGGGGGGGCTTATGCAGCACACCCTGGCTGTAACAAGGCTCTGCAAGTATTATACAAAGGCTTATCCCACATTGAACCACGATCTCCTTATCAGTGCATCCCTTCTTCACGACATTGGAAAAGTAAGGGAGATATCCGGTTTCCCTCAGAATGACTATACGGATGACGGACAGCTTCTCGGACATATAGTTATGGGTTCGGAAATGATAGCCGAAAAAGCCCGGGCGATCCCGGAATTCCCGCCAAAGCTTTTAAGTGAGCTTCAGCACTGCATCCTGGCCCATCACGGAGAGTACGAATTCGGCTCGCCGAAAAAGCCTGCGTTGATGGAAGCCTTAGCCCTCAATATGGCTGACAACACGGATGCCAAAATGGAAACCATGAGCGAGATCATGTCGGAACTGACCGTAGAGAAAAAGGGCCAGTGGCTTGGCTACAATAAGCTGTTTGAATCTAATATCCGCAAAGCGGGAGATTGGTAAAACGCCATGGTATATAAGAAAAATGACATCATAGAGGTCGTTATAGACGGCCTTGGAAACGAAGGGGAAGGCGTCGGGCACGTGGACGGCTTTCCTTTCTTTATTAAGGATACTGCATTAGGAGACAGGGTAAAGGCCCTGGTAATGAAGGTTAAGAAAAACCTTGGCTATGCGAAGCTACTGTCCGTTGAGGAACCGTCGCCATGTCGCACAGAGCCTGTGTGCCGGGTGTCTTCAAGCTGCGGCGGCTGCACCCTTCAGCATATCTCATATGAAGCGGAGCTGAAATACAAGGAGGATAAGGTTTTTAACTGCCTTCTCCGCATAGGGGGCATCTGCGAAGATCTGTTAAAAGAAGTGAAAGAGCCCATAGCCGGGATGGAGGAGCCTTACAGATACAGGAACAAAGCCCAGTATCCCATAGGAAGGGATAAGGCAGGGGAGGCCGTTGCCGGTTTTTATTCCGGAAGGACCCACCATATAGTTCCTGAGGACGATTGCGCTCTTTCTCCTGTGGAATTCAGCGGGATAGTAAAAGCTTTTCTTGCATTTTTAGATGAATACCGGGTATCTGTATATGACGAAAGTACCGGCGAGGGTTTGATCCGCCATCTCCTCATCAGAAAAGGCTTTAATACCGGGGAGATCATGGTATGCATAGTTTCCGCAGGGAAAAGCATACCCCACTGTGAAGTCCTTACGGAGAGGCTTACAGAGATCCCGGGGGTTGTATCGGTATGCTTAAACGTAAATCCCGATAAAACCAATGTGATACTTGGGGAAAAGGTGATACTTCTCTCTGGAAAGCCATACATTGAGGATGTTCTCTGCGGTATCCGTTTCAGGATCTCCGCCCTGTCCTTTTATCAGGTGAATCCTGTAATGACGGAAAAACTCTACCTTAAAGCAATGGAATATGCCTCAATTGAGACCGACCCGGAGATCTCGGAGATCTGGGATCTCTGCTGCGGTATCGGGACCATAAGCCTTACCGCCGCTTCCCTCTGTCCCCACGGCAGGGTTCACGGCGTTGAGATAGTTCCCCAGGCGGTCAGGGATGCAGAGATGAACGCAGAGCTTAACAATATCAAAAACGCGGATTTCGCCGCAGCGGATGCCGGGGAATATATGAGCGGATATCTGCGATCAAACCCCGGAGCCAACCCGGATATAGTATTCCTCGATCCTCCGAGGAAGGGTCTTGCCCCGGAATTAATAAGTTCCGTGGTTACCATGTCCCCAAAGAGGATCGTATATATTTCCTGCGACCCCGCAACCCTTGCCCGTGACCTGAAACTCTTCACCGAAGCCGGCTACAGCCTGAAAAGATACCGCCCCTTCGACCAGTTTCCCCGCACTTCGCATGTGGAGACTGTTGTTCTGCTAACAAGGCAGAATACCTGACAATCCTTGAATTTACGCACTTTTGCGAGTTTTTCTCTTTCAATTATGTGGAGGAAAATCGCAAGGAAAAAACCCTGATTCAGAAAATTACCGTGGCGG
>JAFSKT010000007.1 GCA_017448845.1 Lachnospiraceae bacterium | reverse complement strand
GAAACATCTTCAAGCCAGTACTCCGGATCCAGCATCTCCTTTGATACCGAAGGCATGGTTGTAACTGCCGCCTGCGCGTTAAGGGTCAGCGCAAATGAAAAACCTATAGCTGCGATCAATACTCTCTTAAATCTCATTGGGATCACTACCTCCGTTTTAAGCCTTCTCCTGAGTCTCTATACTGTCCTCCGGCACAAGCTCTCTATCAAAATGGACATCCAGCTGGTTAAAGGGAATGGCGATATCATTTTCCATGAATATCCGCATGATCTCATCCCGCATAAAACGCTGGACTGCAAATCTCTTGCTCTCCTCGCAGATAAAGGTCACCCTCAGGTCTACCGAGCTCTCACCGAAGTTTTCAATACCCTGGCAGCTGGGAATACTCTTTAATGTCCTGTTATCCTCATAAATCTTCAGGAATTCCTCGTTAAGTATCTTCCTGATACGGGGATAATCCTCATTGTATGCAACCGGGATATTGTAATAGACAACGGAATACTTCTTTGACATATTGGCAAATTTCTTTATCTCGTTATTGCAGATTATCCTGATATTCTGATTGTCATCCTCGTACTTTGTGGTGCGGAGGCCAATCTCAAGGACCTTACCCCTGACACCGTCGATCATGACGTAATCCCCCACATGGAGAGACCCTTCCATGATGATAAATATCCCTGCCAGCAGATCGCCAACAAGGCTCTGTGCCCCGAGTCCCACTACAACCGACATGATACCGGCGGATGCAAGAAGCCTGGTGGCATCGATACCGAGAAGGAAGAGGCAGTACATGGCTACCACCGCTATGGCTATTACCCTTACAAGGGATGAGAACAGCCGGATCATGGTAACCGCACTGTTTCCGAAGGCGGATGCTATCTGGCAGGCCACATATCCCAGCATCTTCATAAGGATCATAGACACTATGATTATCAGGAAGCAGGCGGAGATGGAGAAAATGTGGACTCCCCTGTCCCACTCTGCGCTGAGGATATAGAAGAATACGGAATCACTGCCGAAACGCCTTCCTTCCTCGATAATGGCAGCCAGGAAGATTATCCCAAGAATGATAAGGCCGTTCCTTAATATGTTTTCAAATTGCCGTTCGAATGCGGTCCACTCCCATTTTCCCGTCTTTTCATTTCTTTCCGGCACCATGAAAAATCCAATCTCATCCTCTGCTCCGGAGGACGACTTGCGTTCGGCTGAAAACAGCGCAAATAATGAAATTATCAGCATGACGATCAGGGCAAATCCGGCACAGAATAACGATGTTCTGAAACATATCTTATAGAGTGAAGCAACCGGAACCGCCGTTGCAATGAAATAATCCGCAGCCTCCCTGAAGCTCTGAAGGTAACGCACTTTTTCAATGGTCCTGAAACCGTTGTAATTACCGCTGAAAGCATTTTGCGGGATTCCCAGATCACCGGCGTATTTATCCTTCATATCCGCAATGGGAGAATAAAGGACCTTATAATCCTCTTTATCCATGTCATAGGAAAATCCCATAAGGAAACCGCCGTTTGAGATCCTGCTGTTAGACAGGATATATTCCGGTCTGGCGCTGTCGATCATCCGGTCTTTGGCCTCCGGGTTGATCTCAACCTGCAGTAATCCTAAATGCCTGGTGATCTCATTCCCGCTGTAACGCCCATTTTCCTGCGCCATATAGTCCGTATAGCTTACATATTTCGTATTGCCGTCATCATCAAGGCAGGTATAGTAATTAAGGGCACAGCCGATAAACTGGGAAAGATTACCTTCATCGCTGATCCTCACATCCTGCACCACTACTTCGCTCTTGCCGTTGATGATATCCCAGAATTCATAGGACTGGTCTTTCGGATCATTGCTTAAGGCAAAATTCCAGTAGGTAGAAGATGTGGCCATGGTCTTTCCGGAATCGGATATCAGATAGATCTCCTCCACATGGTTTAACTCCTTAAGCTCATCAAGACTTGCGGAATTATTGATGACCTGGACCGCATTGTTATACTCATCCTTAATTACATCCCTTTTTCCGTTTTCTTTTTCGTTAAAGAGATTTATGCTTTCCGCTTCCTTTGCCGGGTCAAGGTAAGCGTTGCCGTTCAACGCCGCCATGAAAGCCATTAGTTTAGCCCGGCTTTCATACTGCAGATTGGCATAAGTCTTAAAATCATCCTGCAGTATGGCGCTTTCTTCAACATTCTTCGAGATATCTTCCTCTATCCTCATGGACTCCGAAAATACCTCGGACATTTTCATGAGCAGCTGGAAATAAAAGGTGCAGCCCAGTAGAAGAACAGCGGCAAATACGGCGACGGGAATGATCTTTCCCGCAAGAGTACGGGAAAAATAAATACTCAGATCCCTGCCCTTAAATATCCTTAGCTTCTTCGGATCCTCTCCTTCCACTTTCAGTTCGGCAGATGCATGGGTGATATAAGACATCATAAGTGCCTGAAAGATGAGGAAAAGGCAGACATTCCAGATGAAGACCGGGGCGTTAACCCTTATGATCTCCGTAAAGGGTACCTCTGCCACGATATAATCATTCTGTCCGTATAACTTAGAGGAATAGGCCTTTGATGAAACAAAACACCTTATTCCATTAATAACAGCTGTTCCGTTAAACCCGTCCGACAGAACCGTTGGATCAAAACCTGAAAGTGACGCGCTTTTTCCTTTGAGATCAGTCCCTTTAACGGAGCCGTATTTAATCACATCCGAGTCGGCATCCACTAAAAAGACCGAGCCGTTACTGCCGATGGCAGATCCGTTCATCCATGCGGAAAGATCGTTCATCCTGTCTTTTGTCTCTTCTATCATTTGCGAGAAGAAGGAAATAAGGATATACTTTTTTTCTTCGCCCTCTCCGGTACCTGGTATGGCTTTGCAGTATAGATACAGCTTTGCATCATCACGTACTCCCTCAAGCTCATAAGGGGAGTCAATGACCATCTTTTCGATCTCGCCGTCCCGGAGCCTTTCAAACTCCTTTCTATCGAGTTCGATATCATCAACCATATTGAATCCCACGTTATCCGACGCGTCAGCCATAAGAACATCCCCGTCCCTGTCGATCACAAGGATCCAGCAGCAGTACGACATGCTGATGGTGGTTTTTAAGAGCAGCTCACTCTGCTCATCAACAGGCATGGCTTCCAGCTTCTGGAAGTTGTCGTAGGAATATACCCTGACCAGATCGTTAAGCATTATGTTATTGTTGGAATTGAATCTTTCTGTCAGGGAATCGATCTCGCGGTTGTTACTGTCGAGATTTGATATGGTATGAGAAAAAAAGCTTTCGTTGTTTTGTATCTGCGTGGTCCGGAAGCTGTTCATAAGATGACTCCACATAAAAACAATAAAAAGCACAGTGCTGATAACGGTAATAAACGGTATCAGCAAAAGCCGTGCTTTTCCGGGAGCCTGTTTTTTGGCGTTGTCCATCATGAACTGAATCCGATCTCAGTCACCTTGCCGCCTGATATCTTAAAGCTGATGGGCAGACCGCTGTTTCCCTGAAGGAACTCGTTGATGAAATCAATCCTTTCAGAAACAGGATTTTCCTCTTTAGTCTCTGTAAATACTACGCACTTGCAGTCATCTGAAGTAGCGAATTCATATTCCTGCTTATCGTAATCAAGTACCTTATTCCAGTTTTCATCCTCGTGATATAAGGCAGTGTTGATGCGGATGGTTGAGCCGTCAGCAGATATTTCCCCTTTGTATGTCTCGTCCGTCAGATAATCTCCGTCAGCAACCTCTGCGGCACCGCCGCCTCCCGAACGGGAAGCGGTACTGCCATTATTTCTGTGTACTTTTCCATCTTCAAGATTACTGATGACATCCGGAGCATTGATCTTGATGTCTGCATCGTCGCCGTTTATGGTCATCTCTACTGTATACTTGAAGCCGTCAACAACCTTATATCCTTCACCTGCTTCGTCAGTCTCGCAGTGATCAAAGGTAATAAGAACCTTGTTATCTCCGGTTGACTCGTAGGTTCCGGTGTCCTTATTCCTGTAGCCTGAGCAGCTTGCCTTTCCGTCGGCTGTAAGCTCTATCTTATAGCTCATAGCCCAGTTAGCTTCCTCATCATAGCCGTCTGTAAGCCATGTTCCTACTGCATCGGCTGAACCCTGTGCGCCCTGGCTGCTGTCAGCTGCCTCTTCCTCAGCAGGCTCTTCAGCAGGAGCTGCAGCAGGTTCCTCAGCAGGAGCTGCTTCCTGCTCATCGTAATCTTCGACAGGCTCCTCCTCATAATACTCTTCTTCAAAATCCCCTTCTTCGTAGTCCCCCTCTTCGAAATCTTCTTCGTAATACTCTTCAGTCTCCTCGGCTGCAGGCTCCTCTTCAACCTGAGCCTTTTTATTACAGCCGGCAAGCATACAAATACCTAAAGCTGCTACGATCAGAAACATCATTCTCTTTTTCATAAATTAAACCTCCGGATGATAAGAGTAACAGCATGTCAAAATTACCGTTGACATAGAAAAAAACTACTATTTACAATGTAACATAACACCCCCTTATGTAGTCAATGAAAAGTTGCAAAAAATATGCTTATTCCCGTAATTTTATCCATGCGTTATCCCGATAAAAAGCAGTAAGCCTTTGAACTGACAGTGGAAATATGATATAAAAGAAGTCCGAAGGAGTGAACACCATGGCATTTGATGGTATTACCGTGGCGGCGGTGGCCGCAGAAATGAGAAAAGAAGCCCTTAACGGGCGTATATATAAGATCGCACAGCCGGAAAACGATGAGATACTTATCACCATAAAGACCACTGACGGCGGCACAAAGCGGCTACTGCTCTCGGCTTCCGCATCCCTTCCCTTTGCCTGCTTTACGGAGAGCAATAAGGTGAGCCCCATGACGGCTCCCAATTTCTGCATGCTCTTAAGAAAGCACGCCCAGAACGGCAGGATAACAAGTGTTACTCAGCCCGGACTTGAGAGAGTCATAAGGATCGGCATCGAGCACATGGACGAGATGGGAGATATGAAGGAAAAATATCTGGTCATCGAGCTCATGGGAAAATACAGCAATCTGATCTTTGTAGATGAAAACGACACCATAATAGACAGCATAAAGCGTATCCCGGAGTCGGTAAGCTCCGTAAGGGCTGTCCTGCCGGGAAGGCCCTATTTCATTCCCTTCACCGAGGATAAAAAGGACCCGGTGCAGGGGCTTGAGAAAGATGATTTTATGTCAACCATTTCGGGCTCTTCCCTGCCCGTAATAAAAGCTCTCTACGGTAACTACACCGGTATCTCCCCCGTGGAGGCCATCGACCTCTGTTTCAGGGCGGGAATAGACGGAAATTCCTCCACTGCCTCCCTTTCAACAGAGGATACGGAAAGGCTTTTTGACTGCTTTTCCTCTCTGATGAATGACATAAAGGGAGAGCGTTTTTCCCCGGAGATCATCTATGATGATAAGGGAAATCCGGTGGAATTTGCGGCGCTGCACCTTTCCCAGTATGAAGACCTGAAGGCTGTGCATCCCGGAAGCATCTCTCTGGTACTGGAGAGGTTTTATGCGGAAAAGAACCGCTCTGTAAGGATAAAACAGCGTTCCGCCGACCTCAGGAAGATAGTATCCACGCTGATCGAGCGGGATTCCAAAAAATACGACATACAGCTTAAGCAGCTTGAAGATACAAAGAAAAAGGACAAGTTCAGGATCTACGGGGAACTCCTTAATACCTACGGCTACAGCGCCGAGCCCGGCGGGAAATCCTTAACCTGCTTAAATTACTATGATGATACCGAGATCACCATTCCCCTTGATCCCCAGAAGACCGCACTGGAAAACGCGAAAAAGTACTTTGACCGCTACCAGAAGCTTAAGCGCACGGAGGAAGCGGTTACGGTGCAGCTTAAGGAGACTAAGGCGGATCTTGACCATCTGCTCACCGTTCAGGCCTCTCTCGACATCGCGGAAAACGAGTCCGATATCAACGAGATAAGACGGGAGCTTGTGGAAACCGGATATATACGGGGAAGGGGCGAAAGTAAGGGAAAGAAGAAAACAGAGGCAGGAAAGCCCCTCCACTTCATTTCCAGCGATGGCTACGACCTCTATGTGGGGAAGAATAACCTTCAGAACGACTATCTCACATTCAAGATCGGAAGTGCCAACGACTGGTGGTTCCATTCGAAGAAGTTTCCGGGTTCCCACGTGATATTAAAGAGCGGAAAGGACCCGGACAACATTCCGGACAGGGCCTTTAACGAGGCCGGTGCTTTAGCCGCCTATTTCAGTAAGGGGCGGGATCAGTCAAAGGTAGAGATAGACTATGTTCAGAGGCGGGAAGTGAAAAAGCCCGCGGGAGCAAAGCCGGGATTTGTGGTATATTACACCAACTACTCCATGGCCATAGCTCCGGGAATAGAAAACTTAAGGGAGGGCTGAAAACCCTCCCTTTTCTTATGGCTATACATTTTTCCTATAATCAGACATTTTTGACCGCATAGATTTCGCGTGTTATTATTTCCGGTTCTATCATGCCGTCGGTGAAATATTTCAGCAGCCTTACACCCTTTTCGTTTTCTAAGGAGACCGAGATCATCAGATCCCTTTCTTTCCCGGGATGTTCGGCAATATAATGAGTTGTGGCCCTCAAACAGTCCATTAGATACTCGGGATGGTCTTTTTCGGTGTACATATATTCTATGATCACACCTCCGGCCACCCTTTCACAGAGGAAAACAGCACGGACCTCTCCTCCTTTAAGCACTACGGAGGACCGGCGATTGTCTAACAGTTTATGATCCGTGATCTTTTCTTCATCAAAGTATTTTAAAAGGAGTTTTCGCTCATCCGGAGTGATCTCACTAAGAGTCTTTGCCTTATCAGGCTTTACCTCCTCTATCTGTTTCCTGAAGCTGGCGCAGTAATGAAGGGATGCAATGGGTACGGCATACTCCGCCTCCCCGTCAAAGAGCTGATAGCCCGCTTTGGTAAAGAGTCCGGTCATCTCGTCTCTGGGCGGCAGCACCACCCTTACCACAGGGATCCTTGAATTCTTAAGGGCTTCCTCGATCTCGGAAAGCAAAAAGCTTCCATAGCCCTGTTTCCGCCTGCTCTCCTCTATGATAAGGAATACGATCTCAGCCGAATTTGCCCTGCAGACCAGGGCCGCAAATCCGCAGAAATTACCCTCGTCGTCCGTAACGAGCACATAATCCGCGTTATCCGGCAATATCACCTTGTAATAAATGGCGTAGCGCCTGAAAAAATCTCTTCTTTTGGTATCGGAATCCGACCAGAGTGCCTTCATATCTCTCCTTAAATTACGACATCAGCTTGGAATATATCATTACCTCGGTAGGAATGTTTTCCTTCTGTCCGTTACCTGCCTTCCTTATCTTGAATCCCATGGACTTCAGGGTTTCAAAATACATCCTGTATTCTTCGGTATTCTCGGGAAGAGTGAATACCTTTTCATAAAGGAGCTTTGCATTATCTTTGGAGATCTCTGAGAAAGCTTCCTTGTATGTGGCATAGCCAAGGGATCCGAGAGCCTCCATCCTGACCTCTTTCCTAAGCTTCTCTCTCTCCTTTTTGCTTAAAATGTTCAGACCCTGATCCTGCTGTACCATATCTACCAGTTCCTCAAGGCGGATGGCGTCATCCACAGCCTGTTTCTGGGTGAGATTTCTCCTGTGTCTTGCATAAAGCAGGCCTAAACCGATATTTAATACAGAACCTGCTATGGATAAGACACCGCCGATAGGTGCCAGGATACCGGACATGGTGAGTGCTCCGCCCACTGCCGTCAAGCCACCGCCTATCATCTTGATGGTTCCTGAGAACTCCTGATCTGATATGGCCCTGTCCTGATGGTCTAAGAGTCTTTTAAGCCGTTCCCTTTCCCGCTGCTGCTTTTCAGTAAGGACTATACCCTGCTCCGCATTTTGTTCAGCCTCCCGATTAATGGCAGCCCGGGCGTTTACCACATCTTTTCTGGAGCTCACTCCCCTGCGTATATCGATAAATCCGGATGCAGCCACCGCCGTTCCGGTAACTACGGACACGCCGCCGGATATAAAATCTATCTTTCCCCCCAGGGTTGAAAACGACTCCTTGAAGGTTTTAACCGTGGTATTTCCGTACCAGGGAAGAGTGGGATCGGGCGGCACTCTGCCAAGATTGATGAGCTTTGATTTATCAAGTATCTCAGCGCCTCCCGTGCCCAATGAGGTAAAGTTGCCAACTATTCCGGAAGCCACTGAAAGGCCCTGGGAAGCATGGTCTGCAAGGGTCAGGTTCGATCCCTTTCCCAGCTTGAAAGCACTGATGATGCTGCTGATCAGTCCCACAATGGAGCACACCGAGCCAACTCCTCTGATGGAGATCTTGAAGGTATCGGATCCCGTCACATCTGTGACTTTTTTACCCATGAAACTGGCAAGGTTGGTAAAGGAAAGAGCACCGCCGATGTAACTCTTTGCATTATCGATGGTGGTCCCGGCGCCCTGAACTACTGAAGGATCCTGGATGCCTTTCTGAGAAGGCTTCTTTTTCCTTGCTCCTCTATCGTAGTTCCTGCCCCCAGCCATCCTGTCAAACTCACCCAGCTGTTCCAGCCAATGGGTGAATTCTCCGATGGTGGTTTCCACTTTTGTTCTAAGGGAAGGCTCTTCAATAAGGTCAGCCGGCATATCCGGAGCAAGTCCCCCTGCCCTGTAAAGGGTGAGAAGGAGATTTCCCTTCTGTATCAGCATATCCTGAATGAGATTCAGCTTCTGTACCGGGTCTTCGGTATTTGATATCTGCTCCTGCAGCCTGTCGGATGCAGAAGTAAACTCACAATAATCCGTTACCAGATCGCAGTTCATGGCGAAACGGGCAGCCATGCCAAGCTTGCTCCAGTATATCACGGAATCGGATCTGTCTGATCCCACCCTCTTCCAGACCTTTGCCTTGCTGGCGATCATCCTGTCCTTGAATGTATTTAAGTCCGGAATGTATCCGGTAATGGCCTTGTAAAAGCATTCCGGGTTCGGCGCATACTGCATCTTATTCTCAATGATATAGAAGGTGAGAAGCAGCTGCTCAGGCCTGGCTTTGGTAAGTCTGTAAACAAGAGACTCCTTTGACTCCGAGGACTTATTGCAGTTACGGTACATCCATGCCAAAATGGACCTTATGCCCTCATACTGGGCGGGGGTTATACGGGCTCTGATCTCCTCAGCCCACAGCTTGTATTCACCCTGGGGATCCATGACCCTCTGCATATTAAGGCGTCTCTGCGCCTTTTCGTTATCGTTGATATGAAGATTATCGATCCTGCTTATGTTGGCCTCAAGCGCCTTTCTGTTATGCTCTCTCTCCTTCCGGGAAATCTGAAGGGGAGGATTTTCGGGATTGGGCCTGTCCTTCTTTGTTTCGTCCTGAGCTTCCTCATGGATCTTTAATCGTATCAGATCCTCATACAACCTGATGAGATCCGGATCCCGCTGCTCCTTCCCGTACTCGTCCCTGAGCTTTGCAAGAAGGGAGAGCCTGTCCATTTTCCTCATTTCTTCTACGGGAAGCAGGGCATAGTACTTATTCTTCATAAGATTATATCTTACAGTAAGATATTGTTCAGCTTCCCCAAGATACCGGCCATAGTCCCTCACCAGTTTTTCATCACTGAGTTTCATGGCCTTTTTAACATTTATTTCCGTATGCTGTTGAGGAGCGGCATTTGTCTGCACTTTATTCCTGAGACGCTCCTGGAGACGGAATCTCTCAGTGCTCTCATCAAGCAGTTTCTTCCTTTTTCTGCCCGAATCGGCTAATTCAAAACCGGTAGTGTTATAAGCTGCCTGAAGACCGGCAATGTTCGGCTGTTCTAACACTACCGCATTAAGGTCCACGGTCACAGGTCTAACCTGCAGGGGGCTGGCCAGACGCCGCTGGTTCCCCTGCTCATTTCCGTGAATGCTGACTCTCTGCTGCACATTCTGCTGGTTTTCATTCTGTTCAACATTTATGGGGGCTCTCCGGATATTTCCGAGAGAACGTGTTCTTCTTATCTGATGGTTATCTTCAGGTGGCATAGCAAACTCCTTTCGTGATCATATATCCCGCCGGTTGCACTTTTACTGGGGAAGTGTGCTTAAAAAGTCGTTAAGGAGAAGACTTCCGTCAGCAACCAGCGAAAGAAGTTGCACATACTGCTCCGGTACAAGAATTGCAGTATCCGCGGCCAATTCTATGTCTTTATAAAGGTTTTCGTCATCCGCATCGGAACGGAGGGCTGTCACTGTCCTGTAAACCAGCATCTTTCCGTCTCCGCTTAATGCGAAGTTTCCGTAGGGCAGGTAGAAATTCAGCTTTGCTATGGCGCAGGACAGTGCCGATACGCCTTCCTTCGGGATATCCGTATCTATGGTAAGCACTGAGGAGAAATACCACACCTCGTCAGCTTCCTCAAAGGGAATGAAGGAATATTCCGCCAGAATATCCGTAAGCCCTGCTCCGTAATCCATTACCAGGACCCTTAAGACATCCATGGGGGTTCCCAGCTCCTCTGCAGTAAATAAAGAGGCCTCTTCTATGGTCTCGTCCTCCTTGAAGAATCCCTCCAGCTTTTTAAGTAACGCCTGTTTTCTTTCTGCCATAAGATCTTCCTTCCCTTTCTTTTTAGGACTTATCCTGTCCCGATTGCTTTGGTTTAAGGACCTTTCCTGTCACTGATTTTTTGATAAAAATTGTTTATCAAAATCACTTTGTTAATTATACGATGAAACACCGCCATGTGTCAGTGTTTTCTTTGAAAAAGCCTGCTGAGTCCGTCTCTTTT
Organism: Lachnospiraceae bacterium; assembly: GCA_017448845.1. Classification (GTDB taxonomy): domain Bacteria; phylum Bacillota; class Clostridia; order Lachnospirales; family Lachnospiraceae; genus NK4A144. The sequence continues at coordinate 13,747 of JAFSKT010000007.1, read as the reverse complement.
CCGATTCTCCCCCGGCCCTCCTTTGGCTCTCTCCCTGGTTCCTTCCAGGCTTCCCCGAGCTCCACGGCTTGATTTTACTTGTCCTTTCTCACTTTTTGACGTTTATACAAGTAATTAAAAAGTACTGGTGGCAGGGGTCAACGCTGAAGCATAGGCAGTAAGACGGTCGCCCATATCGTTGTTATCTGTCCAAAGCTCACACTGGATCATTACGGTTTCCATAGCGTCATCCATGCCTTCCGGCGGATACTTGTACTTTTTAAGGAGTTTCTTGATCATCATTCTCATCTTTGCCCTGGCATCATCACGTTTCTGCCAGTCGATGGTCTTATTCTTTCTAAGAGTCTCTGTCAATTCCTTTGTAAGAGCAACAAGTTCTGTGTTCTCATAGAAATCCTTGATAGCTTCCGGCTTCGTAAGAGCATCGTAAAATGCCAGTTCCTCTTCCGTAAGACCAAGGTCATTACCGGCTTTCTTACCTTCCTGTATCTCCTTGGCTAACTTCATCAGTTCATCGATGACCTGCTGGTTCGTAAGCATTCCATTCAGATACTGATTCATGATCCGATGGATCATATCGCTGAATTTCTGTGACTTAACCACATTTGATCTCCGGTATACCGCCACTTGCTCTGCGATCAGCCTCTTTAACAGCTCAACTGCCAGGTTCTTCTGCTTCATTTTTGAGATTTCATCAAGGAATTTCGGATCAAACAGTGAAAACTCCTCTTTCACACCATCAAACAGATTAATGACTCCCTCGCTCTTGATACTCTGCTTAAGGAGCTCATTTATCCGCTCATTCATCTCTTTAAGAGAAATCTTGCTCTTTCCACCTTCTACAAGGATACGGTTTGCCATGACACGTACCGCTTCAAAGAATGCAGCTTCCATTCTTTCCGGCTCTGAAGTAAGCGAAGAACAAAGGGAAAGGGCCTGATGCAGAAGGAAAGCCTCCTTGATAAAGGTCTTCAGGAGTCCATCTTTTTCCGGGGCAGCAACAAAGTTCACTGCACCGGTGATTGCCTTCGCCCGATCAAGGTCAGAGCCATTCATAAAGCCCTTATAATCATATTCATGGAAAATTTCCCGACATACTTCCAGCTTCTCCTGGAATTTCGGATATGCAACTTTCGCAACATCAGTATCCCCATAGTTCTTTTTATCACGGGCAGTATAGTCATTCATCGCTTTCTTTAGGGCAGTGGCGATTCCAACATAATCTATTACAAGACCGCCTTCCTTATCCTGAAATACGCGATTAACTCTTGCAATTGCCTGCATCAGATTATGTCCTGACATGGGTTTATAGACATACATCGTTGCAAGTGACGGCACATCAAATCCTGTCAGCCACATATCTACAACAATAACGATCTTCAGAGGGCTGTTATTATCCTTAAATATCTTTGCAAGCTCATTCCTATGGGTTTTGTTCCCGATTATGGATCTCCACTCTTCCGGATCTTTATTGCTTTCAGTCATAACGACTGCTATCTTTTCTGTCCATGTTGGCCGGAGTTCCAGAATCCGGCGATAAATATCCATGGCAATACTTCTGGAATATGCTACTATCATGGCCTTTCCCGTGAGAAGGTTAGACCTGTAGTTTTCATAATGATCCAGGATGTCATTCACAAGAGAGTTAATAGTCTGAGGATTACCGAGAATAGCTTCCATCTTCCCCAACATCTGCTTACTCTTCTGAATAACTGCTTCATCCGCCTGATCGGAGGCCTCGATCATATCGTATTCCTGATCGATAAGCTTTATGGTCTCCTCATCTAAATTCAGCTTAACAACGCGGCTTTCATAATAAACCGGTCTTGTAGCTCCGTCTTCCACAGCCTGAGTCATATCATAAACATCGATATAATCACCGAATACAGCTCTGGTATTATGATCTTTTGAAGAAACCGGCGTTCCGGTGAACCCTATAAAAGTAGCGTTTGGCAGGCAGTCACGAATGATCCTGGCGGTACCGATGACTCTTTTTGCCTCTTTCTCACCATCTTCATTTGTGATCATCCTTATGCGCTCAGAAAGCCCATACTGGCTACGATGGGCTTCATCCGCCATTACTATTATGTTTCTTCTTTCCGAAAGAGCTGTGGCGGATTCTTCAAATTTCTGCATCGTCGTAAAGATAATCCCATTTGCATTTCTGGAATTCAGCCAGTCCGTAAGATGCTCCCTGCTCTTTGCGTGCTCCGGTTTTTGACGGAGAAAATCGCTGCACCGGGCGAATTGTGAAAAGAGCTGATCATCCAGATCATTTCTATCCGTGATAACAACAATCGTAGGACTGTCCAGCGCCTGCTGTAACAGATGTGCATAAAAAACCATAGATAAAGACTTTCCGGATCCCTGAGTATGCCAGAAAACGCCGCCTTTACCGTCTCCGCCTTCAGCTGCTGCCTTTTTTGTACTCTCAATAGCTTTTCTTACGGCAAAATACTGATGATATCCTGCTAAAATCTTATAAGAATTGATACCTTCCACGTTGAAACATATAAAGTTTTTCAGAATATCAAGAAAACGCCCACGCTCGAATATACCTTCAAAGAAGGTATCGAACTGGGCATACTGAGTGTTTTCATAATCGCCATCCTTGGTTTTCCATTCCATATATCTGTCTTCACCGGAAGTAATGGTCCCTGCCTTTGAAATGGACATATCGCTCATTACACAGATAGCGTTATATGTGAACATCGAAGGGATTTCCTGCATATAATTCCTGATCTGCAGATAGGCCTCCGATGCGTCGGTCTCCTCTCTGGAAGGGGATTTCAGTTCTATCAATACAATCGGCAAGCCATTCAGGAACAACAGAATATCCGGGCGTTTATTACTGTTCTCGATAAAAGTCCACTGATTCACAACCAAAAAGGAATTATTGTCAACATTATCATAATCGGCAATGTAAACAATATCCGACCTGGACTCACCTTTATCATGATAGCTTACCTCAATACCATTCTGCAGATAATTCATGAAAACAGTATTCTTCTGAACTATGGTCCCGTTCTCGAAGTTCTTCAGCTTGTATAAGGCATCCTCTATCGCCGCTTCCGGCAATGCCGGGTTCAAACGGTATAATGAATCCCTCAGGATATCATCGTAAAGAGGGTTCTTATAGTCTCGTTCAATAATCGGACCATAAACATGACGATATCCCAGGTTTTGGAATAGTTCTATAAGCGAATTTTCATAATCTGCTTCAATGAATCCCGGCATAGATTGCCTCCTTCATTATTGTGTATTCTTATATTTCTCACGACCAAAATATTAAAAACGATAATTTAGCGGCCTAGATGTCGAGAGAAGAGACATTTAACTCACCGGACATCAGTTTCGGAAGGAGGGAATCTCTCAAGGAAGCGAGCGTTTTATTCTCATTGAGGTTGGTAATAATCTGAGAGAACATTGGCTCTGCAATCTTCTCGAACTCAGCCATTCTTGTTGCAGAAGGCAGAGGGAACTCAAACTCCATAAAATCCTTTTGATAAAGGTGAGGGATAACACTTCCTTCTGTACGAGCAGCAATAAATGATTCAAACAGTTTTGATTTCAACAAATAGTAAATAAATGTCGTTGAAATGATGTCTGGCTTATTATTGCGGATTACAAATATACCTGATGCAACCGATGTAGGAAGATCAAGGCTATCAACATAACCGATCTTGCCGATAGTACCATCCTTTGATAGAAGAATGTCGCCGACTTTCAACATTATTTCAGGAGATTCGACGTATCGTTCTTCAGAAATGTAACCCGCTTTGTTCCAGTCGATGCCAGACTTCGTCAATGTTTCGCCGTTGATGATGCGATAACCAGATTGGGAAAGATATTCGCTCTTTTTTAGGCCTTTCCACCCGATGCGGCCCTTGATATAGAGATAGTCTCCAAGTTTAACCGAATTAGCATCATTGTTGTCAATAAAAGACATAAGAATAGCTTCAATTTGCTCTGCTAAATTATCGTTTATATCATTATTATTTTTTATTTTTGTGTCGAAAGAAAATAGAATCTGTGCTATTTTTCTTTGAGTACTTATTTCCGGAATATCAACGTCCATCCCGAGAATATCAGTTTTCCTAATGCTTGGTTGTCCGCTTCCTCTGTTATAATTTCTTATTCTCTCCTGATTGTTGAGCAAGTAATAATACAGAAAAATTTCATCCATATTATCCTTAACCACAAATCCAATGGTATTCTGTACTATGGCCACGTCACTACTAGGTGCTAAAGAAACATTTCCTATTCCGCTTCCTACAAGGGTCATAATAGGCATATTTTCATGCACATAACCTCTGAGAAAACTCTGATATGTGTCTTCATCAATAAATCTCGATACATCATTCATATTGGGACAAATAAAATTCTTGATCAAAACATTATCAATAACAGGATATTTGGCATAATCATAGTACTTTGGGTTTCTACCCCTATTATCTATCGTGGTTTCAATATAATCATTTAATACGCTCATGATATATATCTCCTGTGTGCATTTTTTACATTACTCTGTTTGACCATTGCGTACTGCAAGGTCGTATCTATTCTTTGATGCCCAAGGAGCCGTTGAAGCTGCTCTATAGGCATTCCTTTATCAATTGCCATTGTCGCCAGTGTGCGTCGGAACTTATGCGGATGCACTTTCGGAATGCTCAGCCGCTTGCCCATTTCACGGAGTCGGGACTCTATGCCACCTATCTGCAATCGCTTATAGGGAGCTCGTAATGTAACGAAAAGTGCAGGATTATCATCCATTCTGCTTTCAAGATACTCTCGCAAATGTATCTTTGCCCTTGCATCAAAGTAAACAATACGTTCCTTATTGCCCTTGCCGAAAACCACGCATTCCCGCTCTGAAAAATCTATATCCTCACGGTTCAACAGAACCATTTCTCCGACACGCATTCCCGTTGATGCCAGCATATCGATCATGGCAAGATCCCGTAGCCCATCGCAATTATCCCGCATCTTCTCTAGATCCTCATCAGAATACGTTTCTTTAATATTGGTTGCCGTTCTAACCTTATGGATACGGCGAACCGGGCTTTTAATGATGTAGTCCTCATCCTCAAGCCAGGAAAAAAAGCTGGAGAGGATACGGCGGATATTGTCAATAGTCACTCGACTGGACTGGTTCCTGTTCTGATACTCGGTAAGATATTCCCGTAAATCCTCCGTAAGAATATGCCGAACATTTTTCCCAAGAGATACTGTCATCGCATCGATCGTGGTCTGGTAATACTTCAATGTCTTTTCCGAACACCCCTCTATCCTTTTCGCTGCGATAAACCTGTCGATCAGTGCTTTACTGTCATCCTCCCCGAAATCCGTATTTGTCGATGATACATCGTAATTGAAAAGCGTATGCTCCATTACCTGTTTCAACTTCTTAAGTTGAGCGTTGTCGAGATATAGCAACATACCCTGCATAATCTCCGTAATCAGTTCTTCTTTCATTGTCGTTTCTCCTTAATAGTTTATTTTGGATAACGACACAGGCGACAGTTCTGCCTATTTCTCTAGCCGCCCATGAGAGTTAAATATTATCTTTCATTCTTTTCCTTCTTTTGCAGATAGTAAAACTCTTTTTGAGCTTCTATCTCGGCTCGCAGTTCTTCTTCTGTAGGAAGATATAACTTATACTTCGAGGCAAATAACTGTTCATTTTCATGAAGTACCGAGTATCTCGCTATATCGTCATCCGTTTCCGAACATAGAACAATACCGAGAGTAGGGTTATCATCAGGAGCTTTCTTCAATTCATCGTACATGCGGATATACATATCCATTTGACCGACATCTTGATGTGTAATCTTCTCTGTTTTAAGGTCTATAAGTACAAAACATTTTAAAATATAGTTATAGAACACGAGGTCTATATAATAATCTTCCTTTTCCGTATGGATATGCTGTTGTCTTGCTACGAAGGCATAGCCTTTTCCCATTTCCATCAGGAATCTCTGAAGATTGTCTATAATACACTGTTCCAAATCCGATTCATACAAAGAGGTGTTCTCCTGCATGCCTAAGAATTCTGCAATAACTGGATTCTTGATAAACTCAAGCTTATTCTGATACTTTGAGGTAAGCTGTTTCATCTCTGTTTCAACGCCGAATTTATCCTGAGATTTCAGCATCCTATAATAATACTGAGTATCTATATTTCTCCGAAGCGTTCTCACACTCCAAGTCTGTTCATAGGCTTCCTTTGCATACCAATCTCGAGCCTCTTTATCGTTAACCTGCAGTAATCTTTCATAATGTGTCCATGTAAGCAATTGTGCGGTCGCTGATGGCACAATTTCATTTTCTCCGGATTGTGCGGTCACCGACCGCAAAATGTCAGGAAAGTACTTATAAAACTGCTGAAACTTGTATACAGATCTTTTATTGAAGCCTTTTCCATATTTGGCCGACAAGGATTCCGACAGGTTTTTCACTATTTCTTTGCCATATTCTGCTCTGTTCGCGCCTTTCAGTTCCTCGTCGTGGATTCGCTTCCCCAGAAGCCAATTTCTCAATACCAAGATAACATTAACTGACCGAAAGGCCATTTTCTGCGCACTTTCAATAATAGAAGATGCATCCCCTACCAAATCATCCGTAATCTGATACTTTATTAACTCGTTCATTGATCAATCCTCCAACGACATATACTACATCATATAAACGATAATTTACTATATTTTCAGAAAGATATACACCATTTCTATACTGTTTATCCGAATGACTTTTCCCTGAAAATGATAAGTATGGTACAATCTGAACCAAGGAACCGGCATTTATACTTTTTCCCATATTGGAGTATTACCGGAAGGAGGACTGTTGAAGTGGAAAAGACGGTGATCAATCTGGGAATATGCGCCCATGCTGACGCGGGAAAGACCACCCTGTCGGAAGCCCTTTTGTTTCAATCCGGCGCTATCAGGAAAAGCGGGCGGGTGGATCATAAGGACGCTTTTCTCGACACCTTTAAGCTTGAAAAGGAGCGGGGGATAACGATCTTTTCCAAGCTTGCGCGCTTTGAAACCGACACAAAGGCAGTCACCATCCTTGATACCCCCGGGCATGCGGACTTCTCAGCCGAGATGGAGCGGGTCTTAAAGGTTCTGGATTACTGCCTTCTTATAATCAGCGCGCCGGACATGGTGACGGCGCAGGTTCGCACCCTCTGGCGTCTTCTCACCCACTACAGGGTTCCCACCTTCATATTCATAAATAAAATGGACCTTTCCGACAAGCAGCGGTCGGAGCTTACGGACATACTTAAAGATACCCTCTCCGAGGGCTGCATCCCCTTTGACGCTGCCCTTCCCGCAGGTTTTCAGACCACGGAAGTGCAGGAGTCCATCGCGGTCCTTGAAGACAGCCTCATGGAGAGATATCTGGAAGAGGGGCAGAATGTGACCCCCTCAGACCTTGTGAAACTTATAAAGAACAGAAAGCTCTTTCCCCTGTATTTCGGCTCGGCCCTTAAGATGGAGGGCACGGAATCCCTGTTAAAAGGCCTGGATGAGCTCACAGAATACCCGGTTTACCCCGAAGAATTCGGTGCCAGGATCTTTAAGATCACCCGTGAAAACAATAAGCGCTTAAGCTGGTTAAAGGTCACCGGCGGAGTCTTAAAAATCCGGGACAGCATAAATAACGAGAAGATAGATGAGATACGCCTGTATTCCGGCGCTAAGTTCGAAGCGGTTCAAATCGCGGAAGCAGGAACAGTCTGCGCAGTTGCGGGACTTTCCGGCAGCAAAGCCGGTATGGGACTTGGTTTTGAAAAGGATGCCGAAGAAGGACTGCTGCAGCCCCTTGAAAGATGCAGGGTGATCCTGCCTGAAGGGGCAGACAAGGTAAAAGCCCTGGAGCAGCTGAAAAGCCTTGAAGAGGAAGAACCCATGCTCCATATTTCCCATGACGATAATACAGGGGAAATAAGCGCCGAGATCATGGGAGACGTACAGACAGAGATATTAAACGATATGCTGAAAGAGCGTTTCGGATATGAAGTGGGATTCGGTTCCCCGGAAACCGTTTATAAAGAGACCATACTGAACGCCGTTGAGGGTGTCGGCCATTACGAGCCCTTAAGGCACTACGCCGAAGTCCACTTGTATCTGGAACCCGGAGAACGGGGCAGCGGCGTGGTATTAAAGAATAAATGCCCCAGGGATTATCTCACGGAGAACTACCAGAAACTCATTCTGACCCACTTAAACGAGAAGAAATTCAAGGGAACCCTTACGGGATCTGAGATCACAGATATAACCATATCCCTTATAGCGGGAAAATCCCATGAAAAACACACAGAAGGCGGGGATTTCAGACAGGCCACCTACCGGGCTGTGCGCCAGGGACTTATGATGTCTGAAATGGTACTCTTGGAACCGGTGCTGAACTTCACCCTGGAAGTACCCTCTTACGCCGTAGGACGGGCAATGACAGACCTTTCAGCCATGTCAGCTAAGACAGATCCGCCGGAACTCATAAATGACGGCACTTTTTCCCTGCTTAAGGGGACCATCCCCGCATCCGAGGTGAAGGACTACGCACGGACGGTGATCTCCTACACTTCAGGGGAAGGCCGCTTTTTCACCTCCTTTAAGGAGTACGCCCCCTGCCATGATCATGAGGAAGTGATAGCGGCAAAGGCCTACGATCCCGAACTGGATAAGTATAATACCGGCTCATCGGTCTTTTGCCAGCACGGAGCGGGAACCATAATCCCCTGGAATGAAGTCCGGAAATATATGCATATAGACACCGGTTGGAAGCCGGCTGAAGAAAAGCGCGCATCGATAACGCCCGTTATTCCGCAAAGCCCTGCAAAAACAGCACCGGACAACAGGAGTTTTAAGGAGAAGGAAAAGGACAGGCGGGCCTTTGACAAAGAATTGATGGCGATCTTTGAGAGAACCTACGGCCCCATTCAGCGCCGTCTTTCCTACAATATGGATGAGGGCTTCGAGGAACCTGAAGAAAACAGGGGTCCAAAAGGCGGTGACCCGAAATATCAGGAGAAAAAGAAGGCTCCCGAACCGGTAAAAGATTATCTTTTAGTAGATGGTTACAATATAATCCACGCCTGGGAAGAGCTGAAATCCCTGTCCACAGGAAACCTGCAGTCAGCCCGGGACAAGCTCATGGATATCCTCTCGAATTACGCGGGTTACACCGGGGAAAATGTGATACTGGTCTTTGACGCCTATAAGGTAAACGGCGGAAGGGAAAGGACCTTTAAATACAATAATATAAACGTTGTTTATACGAAAGAGGCGGAAACCGCCGATCTCTATATAGAGAAAGCCGCCCACGAGCTGGGAAAAAAGCACAAAGTCACAGTTGCCACCAGCGACGGTATAGAGCAGGTGATAATCTTCGGCGCAGGCGCCATACGGCTCTCCGCCCTGAATCTTGAACAGCGCATAAAAGATATGGAAAAAGAGATCGCCGAAAAACTCGGGAAAATGTAGGTTGCGGCCCCGGGGTCACTCACGGATCACGACTTTTAAGGAATTAGCAACCAGTGCCTTGGAAAATGGCATGCAGAATTCCGCCACAGGTCCCACGAGGAATACGCAGATCACCGTTCCCACGCCAAATCTGCCCCCAAGGAAAAACCCGGTGAGGAGAAAGGCCGCATCCGTGATCATTCTTACGATCCCGAAGCGTTTGCCACTTTTATCGCTTATTACCACGGCCACCAGGTCGTTGGGCCCGGTACCGGCTTCGGAACGTATTACTATGGACATTCCCAGGGCAAGGATCACGCAGCCCAGAATAAGGACTATGATCTTAAAGGGCAGTGCCATTTCACCGATCTTAAGGCCTGCAAGCAGCCAGGTGAAAAAGTCGATTATGGGCCCGCCGCAGAACATGCAGACCACGGTGCCTGCCTTCACATAGCTTCTGTCCACCACAAGAAGCACCAGAATGATCAGGAAACACACACCCATATGAACGGTGCCGTGGGTCGGGGATATGGCCGTCAGGTTTATGATAAGGAGCCTCAGCCCCTGTATAAGTACATTAAAGGGATCTGCCCCAAGATCTGCCAGCAGGAACAGCGTTACCCCCAGGTGTGCTATCACCAGTCCGATAAAGAGCAGTACAAGCCGCATTGCTTTTTCCATGATCTTTAAGTTCATTTTTTCCTCCGTGATGCTGCTGAAATCCGATCCGTCCCTCACTTCGGTATTTATACTGTCCCCGATTCCCTGTAACTGAAAGTAATATTAACATACCCCAGCCGTCTCAAACAAGAAATACTTTCGGTACAGCTCCTTCTTTGAAATACGGAGAAGTTGGTATATAATAAACCGGTAATTGTCAAAAAGATTTATTAAAAGGAGAATCAAAGTTTGAAGTACTTAGGAAGATTTTTTACACTGCTCGTAGTATTTATTATGGGAATGGCTGTGAGCGTAAGCGCCGCAGTTGTGATGATAGACCCGGGACACGGGGGAGAAGGCACCGAAGGCTGTGGGGCGATATATCCCCCCTATTTTGAGAAAAACCTGACTCTGGACGTTGCAAACCAGCTCTGCGCAGAGCTCAATGCTTCCGGGGTTTCCGCGGAAATGACCCGCACCACCGACAAGGCCCTTTCCCTTCCGGAGAGAGCTGCCATAGCAAAGAATTCCGGAGCCAAAATGCTTATAAGCATCCATTTCAACGCTTCCGCGCCCCATGATAAGACCGGCAGTGCCGTTTGGACTTCCATGTTTGGAAACCACTATAAGGCAGGCGCCGAATGCGGAGGCCAGATACTTTCCCAGCTTACAGCTCTCGGATTTGTAAATAAGGGAATCTGGACAAAGGCAGGCTCCCAGGGAGATTACTACGGAGTGATCCGTTACGGCACCTCCCTCGGCATTCCTACGATAATCATTGAGCACTGCTATATGGATAACGCGGTAGACAGGGCCATCCTTGAAAGAGTTGGAACCGGAGCCCTTGCCCATGCAGACGCCGCCGGCATCATAAGCTTCTTCAGCGGTGCCACCGGACAGGCTCTGGTAAACGGAACTCTTGACACCTCAGCCGCAAACTATGCCAGTGCTTCAGTAGCAGCCGGAGCAGGCAGTTCCGCAGGAAGCTCCGCAGGTTCCGCAGCTTCCTCCCTTAAGAGTAACTTTACCGATGCGGAATGGCAGTGGCTCTTAAGCCAGTGGGCATACACCGGTAACGCCGAAGCGGTAATGAGCCAGGTACCTTTGAGCGACCTTAAGGCACTGATCGAAGAACATAATAAAGGTAATATCTGAGTCTCCGGTCAATGGGAACCGTCTCCGTTAGTTTCCCCGCCGGCTTTGTAAAAAGGGTGTAAATCTGTTCTTATTTTTCTGTCCAGGGAAGCTTTATATTCGGGAGCTCCAGCTTATTAACATCCTGAAGGTCGTATACAATTCTGTTGTCTTCCAGTTCCTTCAGAAACGCATTTACAAAGACAGGGCTCGAAAAGGTCTGTAGAAAATCGAGGGTGAATCGTCCGTTGACTGCAGATATTTCAACGGTCAGACCATTTGCCGCAGAAGAAGTCCATTGCCGGAAATCACGAATGTACTGCTCGGCTTCCCTGTAGTTTGCCTTACCCACATAGCTGACCGTTGCCGTGATAACCCTGCCCGCAAACGAATTGATATACCCCACTACCCCCAACCGTTCCTGATCACTTTCTTTGGATAGAATCATGCGTGCAATTCCTGCCTGAGAAGCCACTCCCATCAGCACATTTTTCTCCTGGTTCTGGGCAAAAACCATCCCGCGGTATGCGGTACCCTGCCTCTCCAGCGGCCAATCGCGCATTTTGTCCTTATACTCCAGCATTATTCCACCAACCAGGCTCTGATGCGCCAGTGGCGTGTGAAGGGCGATCCTCTGGTTCACGCAAAGGGTGATGCGAATAGGATCTTTGGAATCAGGATACAGCTTCGCAATGGCCCGGCTAAGGAGCAAGGAAACCATGGTTCCGGGACTGCCGTCATTATCCAAATTGAATCTCATAAATTCGGATTCCGAGATGGAGATACTGTATACGGTGTGCCGGTGATCATTCTCAAGGCCCGCAGAAGCGATGAGATTCAGTGCGTTGGACATTTCATTACGAGGGGGAATCGGAAGATCGGTCCTGTTTGCCACAGGATCTATCCACTCTTCTTCTGAGACCGCATCCCCAACCAGACGGATGCCCTCGTCGTTCAACTTAACGTGATACCGCTCAGAGCAGTAATAATACAACAATGTCCGCAGCACCTCATATGCGCCTGTTCCGTCCGTCATCCCGTGAAATACATCCAGAATGATCCAGTTATCCTGAAAGCAAAATGCGATCATATGGAAATTGGAATCCTCGGTATTCAGATCCACCCCGTGAAGAGAATTTGTGATAACCACCGGCCGATGGTTTTCCGCAAAAATGTATTGCTCGCCCTTTTTCTGCAATTCAACGCGGAAATAGGGATATCTTTCCATAGTGGAATCCACGGCATGGCGGAGAACATCCGAATCAATCAGGTCGCACATGCGAATCCTGATCCTGATTTCATTGGGGTTTTCTTTGCTTGTCGTATATAAAGGTCGTAATTCTGTAAACAACTTCTGTTCCAATTTCTGCTCCGCCAGTTACGATTTATCGATTTCATATGCAAATAATCATACTACAATCCGTGGTATAATCACAAATAAATATTGAGACTTATGTTTTCAATAAATGTATAGTCGGAAAAAGGAAGCAACCGGCCTGATCGCTCCGAATGGGTTGGCAGCAACCTTCTGGATATTGCTTTTATCACTACACCCCTCGGTGAAAACACCCGTAAGCACAAATACCATAGCTGACTGATCTCTTCTCACTCATATTATCCGTACAAAAACTCGTTTCCGTAGTTCAATAGTATTCGGTTACAACGCCGCCCTCTTCATTGTATACCACTCGCTGACCCTTTTCATTATAATGAACCCATCCATTAAGGACCTTTTGATAATCATCTGTACACTTACCCTCATCACCGGGAAAGACCATAAAGCAATTACCCTTCGAATCTATAATCACCTGACGGTACACATATCCTTCATAATCCGGAAGACCGGCAGCTCCGGTTTCTTTCGCGTATTCCTGCCATACCTTAACTGTAAATGTTTCATCCGGATATTTTTCCTCCAGATATCTCTCAAACATTTCCCGTCTTGCATTAATCTCTTCTTCACTGATCTTCTTATCTGATCTTATAGTACACGCATTGAATAAAACAAGCATTCCTATGCATATCAGCAGGATTTTGAATTTTCTCTTCATATTGTTCCTCGAATTTCTGTCCCCTCTTCGTGTTTTATCCTGCAATTGCCTGTTTTATTTCAGGAGATCATCGTCTTCAAGCATCTCATCCCAATATATCCACCGATTTTGAAAAACACTTTCATTTTGGCTTATTCACTCTTCCAACAACCAATCTGCCAAATCTATAATTCTAACTCCTTCGTATTGATATTCTTCATTTCTTGTACGTGCAATAAGCATTTTAGGATATGCATCTTTTATCTGTAAAAGCGGTAAGACCTCTCTCAAAAGTCTTATCATCGCTTATGCTATCCCGTCATCCTCTCCCAGCAATGATTCTTCTATCGTTTGCTCATTGTCAGCCTCAACGCTATGATATTGTTCAGGTTCCTCCTGATGAATATCGTTACTTGCGCTCAGAAATGCATTCCTCCGGGCTTCCCTGAATTCCTG
>JAFSKT010000080.1 GCA_017448845.1 Lachnospiraceae bacterium | reverse complement strand
GTCGCCGTCGTAATTCTTGCATGCCCAGATGAAACCGCCCTTACTGCGGATGACCCTTGCTACAGCGTCATCGATAAGAGTGTAGAAGTATTCTATGCCGGCTTCTTCAAAGCCCTTCTTGAATTCAGTGTCATAAACCCTCTGGAAAATGTCCCTGAAATCCCCGTCATAGATCTTGGAAATGGTGTCCTTGGAGGCGAACCACAGATCCTGCTTAACGCTTAAGGCGTAATTCATGCAGCTCCTTGCAAAGCTTTCGATGGAGCTGTCCACGTTGTGCATACCCTGTATTACTCCGGGGGCCTTGAATTCATGGATGAGCTTTCGCTCTTCCTTGCCGTCAGCGGAAGTGAAAACCAGCTCAGCCTTTCCCGCTCCCGGGACTTTGATCTCAGAATTCTTATAGACGTCACCATAGCCGTGACGGGCAATGGTAATGGGCTTTTCCCAGTTACGGACATGGGGCTTCACTCCCTTTATGAGGATAGGCGCCCTGAAGATGGTGCCGTCCATGATACCCCTTATGGTGCCGTTGGGGCTCTTATACATTTCCTTTAAGTCATATTCCTTAACCCTTGCATCATTGGGGGTAATGGTGGCGCATTTTACGGCAACACCGTATTTCAGTGCCGCATTTGCGGAATCGATGGTGACCTGATCTCCCGTCTCATCCCTGTGCTTTAAGCCAAGATCAAAGTACTCGCTCTTTAAGTCCACATAAGGGTAGATCAGCTCATCCTTTATGTACTGCCAGATGATACGGGTCATCTCGTCTCCGTCCATCTCAACCAAGGGTGTCTTCATCTGAATTTTAGCCATTGTATTACTCTCCTTAAGTTATTTGCAATTGATTTTAACACGAAAACCGTATAAAAACACCTATAAGCGTTTAAGTTCCGAATATGCCATGGGAACAGCAAGGAAAAGCGACAGAACATCCGATACTGCCTGGGTCATTTCCACACCTTTGAGCATAAAGAGTCTGGGCAGAATGATTATAAGGGGAACAAAAAAGAGGCCGCTTCTTGCCGCGGAGGTTATGGAAGCCTTGAGACCCTTTCCGATAGCCTGCAGCATCATATTTGTGATAACCGTAACCGCGAGAAAAGGAAGGGCCGCAGCCTGGTAGCGGAGAGCCGAAGAACCCACCTCTATTACCTCAGGATCATCCCTGAAAAAGCCAATTATAGAAGGCGCAAAGATAATGCAGAGAGCCGCCATTACAACAAGAAAGAGGGTTCCGTATTTTACGCAGAAAAAGTAACCTTCCTTCACCCTGTCCTTTTTATCTGCTCCGTAATTAAAGGCACAGACCGGCTGGTATCCCTGTCCGAAACCTATCATGGCGCTGGCCACAAACATCATGACTCTGGTGGTAACGCTCATGCCCGCAATAGCCGCATCCCCGTAGACTCCTGCAGCACGGTTTAAGAGAGCCGTAGCCACAGCCGCCAGTCCCTGCCTGAAAAGGGAAGCCGCTCCGCCGTTAACAATACGGATAATGTTTGTGGGATTCAGTCTGACATTTTTAATGCTGGGAGCGATATTGGGTCCTTTGGAACAGCCTCTTAAAAGGATGAAAAAGCTGATGATCTGACCGCTTATGGTGGCGATGGCCGCACCTCTCACCCCAAGACCAAAGCCAAAGATCAGAAGGGGATCAAGTCCGATATTTAAGACTGCCCCCACCAGAAGGCCGTACATAGCATAGATGGCGCTGCCCTGGAAACGAAGCTGGTTATTCAATGCGAACTGCCCCATCATAAAGGGTGCACCAAGTACGATGATCCTTATATAATCCACGGTGTCATTGAGGGTTCCCCCGGTGGCACCAAGGAAAAGCGCCAATGGTTTAGTATTAAATATCACAAGAACAGCGGTAAGGAATCCCAGGATCATAGCAAGAGCTAAGCCGGTAGCGGACATTTCCTTAGCTTCCTTAATATTCCCGGCTCCAAGCATCCGTGAAAGGCAGGTACCGGAACCCTGTCCGCAGAAAAATCCCATGGCCTGTATAACAGCCATCACAGAAAAGGAAAGACCCACCGCGGCAATGGCCTCAGTGGATATCCTTCCTACAAAAAAGGTGTCAGCCGCATTATAAATGGCTGTTACCAGCATGCTTATAATTGTTGGTATGGAGAGCCTGGTGATAAGTACAGGCACAGGCGTCTCCGTCAGATCCCTAAATCTTTTTTCAGTTGCAGATTCCAATTTAACTTACTTCTTTTTGTTTTTATCTTTCTTTTTTGATAAAGCCGGATCCACCACCTGTATTGAACAGCTGTTGGTGACACCTCCTGCTGTGGTCTTTAATACCACCCTTCCGGGCTGTAAAGCATATATGGTACCGTTCACCGGATCCACATAGGCTATCTGGTCATCTGTAGATATCCATTCCACATACTTAAGCTTCGTCCTCTTCAGCTTCAGCTTCTTGGTCTTATTCACATCCACAACAAGTGATGAAGTTCTGAGGATAGGCGGCTCTATATGTACCTTGCAGGATATAATCTGTCCGTAGACATTGGCGTATACCGTCACATCCCCGGCAGTAAGTGCGGTGATCCGTCCGTTGTCATCAATCTCCGCAGTGCCTATGCTCTTGATCCTTCCTCCGGCCAGGGCATCCTGGGAAACAACGTTCCAGCTCACAATGTCATATTTCTTAAGCTTCTTGATCTTAAGCTTCTTAGTCTGCCCGGTCTTCATGATAACGAAGGGCTTTCTGAACTTGGGAACCTCCGAGTAGAGGGTGGCCTTTACAGGCTTATTCTTATAGAAAGCCTTTATGACGGACTTTCCTCTGCCCCTTACCCTGATGATGCCGCTCTTCGGGTCAATACTTGCAACCTTTGTATTTGAGCTCTGCCACCTGTCAGGAAGGAATCCGCTTACTGTCAGGTACTCAACTGCATTGATGGTGGTATTGGTGGTAAAAGCATACATATCCTGCAGCTCCTGCAGCACCACAAAAACTCTCACTCCGTATTTATAATCGGATCCATCACCTCTCTTTGCGGTGATAAGGGTGCTGCCCACCTTCTTTCCCTTTACTATCCTCTTATTCTTATTAAACCTTACGATCTCGCTGTCGTAAGTGTATTTAAGTCCGGACTCCTTAAAGTACTGGGTGAGAGAAAGCTTCTGGTTCCTCACGATCTTGACCCAGTATATGCCCTTAAGGTTATCCTGGTACTCCGCCTCCATTTCATCGGTCCAGTAGATCCACTTGCCGTAGAGGTACATATCCTCGGTGATCTTATTGTTTAAGAAATCCCATTCTTCCGTAAATTCCGGATCCTTAAACCAGCCAATGAACTTGTGGTCAGTCCATGTGCCGTGATCCGGTTCCTCAATATAAGTATTGATGGAAACGGTGCGGCTCACCACCTCCGGTCCTCCGAAGGTGTTAAAGGAAACTGTTACCTGTACCTCATTGGGTGAATCAGGATCGTCGTACCACTGGGCAATGTATTCCATATCCTGGCTTATTTTCTTCGTGGTATCCGGCCGGTTGCCGTTTTCATCTCTCCATCCGTCAAAGATATATCCCCTGTAATTATACTCAATAGGATCAGGAAGTCCCATCTCCGCAGGAGGTATCTGTATCTGCATTCCGGGTGAAAGCACGGTTCCCCAGAAGATCGTAACAGTCCCTGTAAATCTGGAAATGATCTTATAATTTAAGGCAAAGCCCTTAGCCCATTTAGCATAGAGCACCATATCACTGCGAATAGGAGTAGTACTCTCTATCTTCTTTCCGTCCTCCGTATACCATCCGGCAAATTTCAGCCTGTCACCCTCTTCCTTTAAGGGGCCGCTTACCGGATCCACGGTTCTCGTGTCATAGGGGATAAGGTAGTCATAGTAGAGCACATTTCCGGAGACCACGTTATTGATGACCTTAACCTCCAGCATTTCCGGATGCTTATTTAAGTATTCTTCATCATAGACATCCTCATATTTCCTGTTCAGGGAAACTGTGCACAACTTCTCCCAATGGGCATAAAGGATAAGGTCAGTATCATTCTTGTTCGCGGTAATTGTGGAATCGTACTTTTTACCACTGTCGTCCTTTGTATTCCACCAGCCCCGGAACACATAGCCTTCCCTGGCCTTTGGAACCTTTACATAATAATCTTTATTGGAGAGGATACCTTCCTCCACAACCTTTCCGCTCTTATCACCG
>JAFSKT010000079.1 GCA_017448845.1 Lachnospiraceae bacterium | reverse complement strand
TATCTTTGAAAAGACCAGCACCAGGACCAGGTGTTCCTTTGAAGTGGCTGCACATGACCTTGGTATGCAGACCACCTATCTGGATAATTCCGGTTCCCAGCTGGGAAAAAAGGAGAGTGTCGAGGACACAGCCTCAGTTCTGGGGCGCATGTATGACGGAATAGAATACAGGGGCTTCGGACAGGAGAGGGTGGAGACCATCGCGAAGTACTCCGGCGTTCCCACATGGAACGGCCTGACGGATGAATACCATCCCACCCAGATACTTGCTGATATGCTCACCATAAGAGAGCATCTGGGAGACGAGAAGGGAAAGAAATTCGTCTACATGGGAGACGCCAGGTTTAATATGGGCAATTCCCTTATGATAGGCTGCGCAAAGCTGGGACTTCATTTCGTGGCATGTGCACCGAAGAAGTATTTCCCGAATGACGAGCTGGTGGCAAAGTGTAAAAAGTGGGCTGAAGAAAGCGGCGGAAGCATAACCCTTACAGAGGATACAGTCTCTGCAGTTGAAAACGCGGATGTGATCTATACGGATATCTGGGTTTCCATGGGAGAGCCTGCGGAGATCTGGGATGAGAGGATAAAGGACCTGTCCCCCTATAAGGTGGATATGGATAAGATGAACAGGGCTTCCGACAATGCGATCTTCATGCACTGCCTGCCTTCATATCACGATCACAAGACTTCGATCGGAAAAGAGATCTGCGAAAAATACGGCTTTGACGACATGGAAGTTTCGGATGAGGTTTTCCAGAAATACAGGGACGTCTTATTCGACGAGGCGGAGAACAGGATGCACACCATAAAGGCAGTGATGGCGGCAACCCTGGGATTTGAAGGATAATTCTTTGATAGTTAAGGATAGTGAAATAAAGGGCCCGGAGGACTTCGGATACGAGGCCATACGTAAAAGCCTCAGGACAGAATGGCTTGGAAAGGGTGATTCCCTCATCTTTTTCCCTACCATCGACTCCACAAACGAGGAGGCTAAGCGGCGGGCGGAAAAGGGAGCTCCCCACGGGCTGATGCTTGTTTCCGATGAGCAGACTGCCGGAAAGGGCCGTAGAGGAAGGAGTTGGAGTTCGCCTCACGGAACCATGACCGCCATGAGCTACCTTTTAAGGCCGGAGATACCGGCGGACCGGGCTTCGATGCTGACCTTAGTTATGGCCCTTGCCTGTATGAGGGCGGTGGAGATCACCTCAGGCGTCCCTGCGATGATCAAATGGCCGAACGACATAGTGATAAAGGGCAGGAAGGTCTCGGGGATACTTACGGAGATGGTGCCGGAAGGCGAGGGCATCAAATACGTAGTGATAGGAACCGGGATAAACGTGAACCAGAAGGAGTTCCCGGAAGAGATAGCGGAAACCGCCACTTCCCTTTTTATAGAAACAGGGCAGTTGATTTCGAGAAGCCTTATCACGGCTGAATGTGCCCGGCAGTTTGAGGAATGCTACGGTATCTTTGAGCGGGACCGGGATCTAAGGAACTTAAGGGACGAATACAACTCAAAGTGCGTTAATACAGGGAACAGGGTAAAGGTTCTGGACCCTAAGGGCGAATACGTTGGATCGTCCGAAGGCATAACAGACAGCGGGAAACTGATGGTAAGGTTAGAGGACGGCGGTATCGCGGAAGTGGATTCCGGCGAAGTCAGCGTCCGGGGGATATACGGATATGTGTGAAACAGTACTCTGCGCAGCTAATTCATATAAGAAAAAATACTATTTCAATCAGGAGTTCGGAAAGCTTCCCGAACAGGTTAAAGACGAGCTCAAATCCATGAGCGTCCTTTTCACGGAAGAAGTGGGTGGAGTTTTTGAGATGGTCTTTGATGAGGACGGAGAGCTTATCATAAAGACCGAAGCTGAGGAGAACGATCCCGCCTATGACGAGATAGGCTCGGGGCTTTTGGTTAAAAAGCTGAGGAGTGAAAAAAGACAGCTCTTTGAAGAACTCACTCTTTTCTATAAGGTGGTATTCCTCGGAGAAGAAGCAGAGTGAAGATCGGAAATGTGGAATTAAAGAATCCCTATTTCCTTGCCCCCATGGCGGGGGTGTCCGATCTGCCTTTCCGCCTTATCTGCGCTGAAATGGGAGCCGGCCTGGTCTGTACGGAGATGATAAGCGCCAAGGCGCTTTTTTACAAGAATAAGGCCACTGAGGAGCTTATGAGGACCCACCCTGAAGAGCACCCGGTATCGCTGCAGATATTCGGTTCTGACCCCGATATCATGGCAGGACAGGCTGAAAAGCTGTCCGAAAGGGACTTTGAGATACTGGATATCAACATGGGCTGTCCCATGCCGAAGATCGTGAATAACGGTGAAGGCTCGGCGTTAATGAAGGATCCTGCCCTGGTTGAAAAGATCGTTTCCGCTGTGGCGGCTGCATCGAAAAAGCCGGTGACCGTTAAGATCAGAAAGGGCTTTGACGAGGCTCATTCAAATGCGGTGGAGATCGCAAAGATCGCAGAGGCAGCGGGGGCTGCGGCAGTGCAGGTCCACGGCAGGACAAGAGAGCAGTATTACGAAGGAAAGGCCGACTGGGATATTATCAGGCAGGTTAAGGAAGCAGTAAAGATCCCGGTCATAGGGAACGGGGATATCCGCTCAGTAGAGGATGCGGCGGCCATGTTTCAAGAGACCGGGTGCGATGCGGTTTCCGTGGGAAGAGCCGCCCGGGGGAATCCCTGGATATTCAAAGAGCTTATAAGCGGGAAGACTTACCGCCCCACAATGGAGGAGCGGGTAGAAGTAATAAAGAAGCATATAGCTCTGGAGACAGAGTATAAGGGCGAATATATCGCAGTAAGGGAAATGAGGAAGCATATAGCCTGGTACACATCAGGGATACCGCACTCAGCCAGACTCAGAGCCCAGTGCTGCAGGGTAGAAACCCTTGAAAGCCTTATAAGGCTTATTGACAGTTATCCGCTTCATGGATATAATACGTGAATTGAGTTTTATAGATAAAAAAGCCGCCGGGCGGTTTTTTTACAGGAGGTCGAAATGGCAGAAGAAGTTGTAAACGGCAAGAAAGTTATCCTTACGGCAGACGGGCTTAAAAAGCTGGAAGACGAGCTCTCGGATTTAAAGAATGTCAGACGTGCGGAAATAGCCCAGGAACTGAAAGAAGCCAGGGCTCAGGGAGATCTTTCGGAAAATGCCGAATATGATGCGGCAAAGGATGCACAGCGTATCATCGAGGAGAGGATCGTTGAGATCGAAAGTCTCCTTAAGAACGTTGAGGTTGTAGACTCCAGCGAGATCGATTCCGAGAGAGTCAGCATCGGATGCAGGGTTAAGCTTAGGGACATGGAGTACAAAGAGGATATGGAATTCCTTATGGTAGGCTCCACAGAGGCCAGCAGCCTTCAGGGAAAGATGAGTAACGAGTCCCCTGTCGGAAAGGCTATCCTCGGGCATAAAAAGGGCGAGACAGTAAAAGTCGAGACAAAAGCCGGAAAGATCAAGTATAAGATACTTGACGTATATGTTGATAAAAAGAAAAAATAACTGTTCGGAGCTTTTAGGTTTTGAATAATTACGGTTATTTTTCATCAGGGAGAGAAAATGCCTCAGGAAGATATTTTACAGGTAAAAAGAGACAAGCTTAAGACACTTCAGGATTCCGGCAGGGATCCCTTCAGGGTCGTAAAATATGATGTGAGCCACCACTCTGTTGAGATCAAGGACGGTTTCGATCTCATGGAGGGTAAAGAGGTCACCATTGCCGGAAGGATGATGTTCAAGCGGGTAATGGGAAAGGCTTCTTTTTGCAATGTCATGGACCTTATGGGAAAGATCCAGGTCTATGCATCAAGGGACAATCTTGGTGAAGAGCCTTACGGCGATTTCAAGAAACTCTATGATGTGGGCGATATCATAGGCGTAAAGGGCAATGTATTCAGGACAAAGGCAGGAGAGATATCGGTAGAAGCTAAAGAGATCACTCTTTTAAGCAAGGCACTGCAGCCGCTGCCGGAGAAGTTCCACGGCCTTACCGATACGGATATGAGATACAGGCAGAGGTATCTGGATCTCATTATGAATGAGAAGGTAAAGGACACCTTTGTAAAGAGATCTAAGATCATCAGCGCCATCAGGCATTTTTTAGATGATCAGGGCTTTATGGAAGTTGAGACTCCCATGTTGGTGGAAAACGCCGGCGGAGCCGCAGCAAGACCTTTCCTTACGCACTATAACGCACTGGATGAAGACAGGAAGCTCCGCATTTCCCTGGAGCTCTACTTAAAGCGTCTCATTATCGGCGGACTTGAAAGAGTATATGAGATAGGCCGTGTATTCAGGAACGAAGGCCTTGATACAAAGCACAATCCGGAGTTTACCCTGATGGAGCTCTATCAGGCTTACACGGATTATAACGGCATGATGGACCTTACTGAAAGGATGTTCCGTCATGTGGCTGAGAAAGTATGCGGCACCACTACCGTTTACTACGGTGACGAGGAAGCCCAGGACGGAGTCACCATTGATCTCGGCAAGCCCTTCAGGCGCCTCACCATGGTGGATGCCATAAAGGAAGAGACCGGTATAGACTTTGATACCATTACTTCCGATGAAGAGGCAAAGAAGCTTGCTGACGAGAAGCATATTGAATACGAAAAGCATCATAAGAAGGGAGATATAGTAAATCTCTTCTTTGACGAATTCTGTGAGGAAAAGATGATCCAGCCTACCTTTATCATGGATCATCCTATTGAGATCAGTCCTCTTACGAAGAAGAAGCCCGACGATCCCTCAAAAGTTGAAAGGTTTGAACTTTATATCAACGGATGGGAGATGTGCAACGCATACTCCGAGCTGAACGACCCCATCGATCAGCGTGAGAGATTTGCTGCACAGGACGCTCTGGCCGAGGCCGGAGATGAAGAAGCCCAGCACACCGACGAGGATTTCCTCCACGCCATGGAGCTCGGCATGCCTCCCACGGGCGGTATCGGCTACGGCATAGACCGTCTCTGCATGCTGCTCACCAACTCACCTAACATAAAAGAGGTTATCGCATTCCCGACACTGAAGTCAACAAGCAAGTAAACCCCAGTAAAATCAAGGGTTTCAAGTGGTAAAAGGAACTTAGGTACCACAAAAGTGCCACAATAGTTCCAATTGTAGATGC
>JAFSKT010000078.1 GCA_017448845.1 Lachnospiraceae bacterium | reverse complement strand
TTTTTCCCTGGTGACCTCTGCTATGCCCAGGCCCGTAAGATCAATAAAGTCCGCTTTCAGTCTGTCTTTTTTCAGTTCTTCCTTAAGGGCGTTTATCACCTTTTTCCGCATGGAAAATGAGGTCATGTTGATGAGATCTATTAAAATCATGCCGCTTAAATTCCTGATCCTCATCTGTCTCGCGGCTTCTTTTACGGCTTCAAGGTTTGTTTTCAGTACCAGCTCGTCCTTTGAAAGCTTTTCCGTATTTTTCCCGGTGTTCACGTCCATTACGTGACAGGCTTCTGTCCTGTCTATGATCAGGGTGCCGCTGCTCTTTAAGTATATTGTGCGTTTCCGGATCTCATCCAGGGCCGGCTCTATACGGTAGAGCTTTGTCATGGGAAATTCAGGATCCTTATAAAGGCTTATTTTTTCATATATCCCGGGGTCTGTCCTGAAATCCTCCCTTATGGCCTCGTATATATCAGGGTCGTCCGTCACTATCTTTTCCGTTGGTTCCTTAAGGTCCCGGATATATTCGCTCTCCGGCCTCATGGCGGAATATATCCTTATATAGGGCACGGAGTACCCGGCCTTCCGCTCTATTTCCCTCATTCTTTCATAAAGGGAATCGAATTCCTCATCTATCGCTTCCGCCGGCGCGTTTTCCGCATTGGTGCGGATCACCGCTCCCAGTCCCTCAATATTCTCCATTTTACGGGAGATAAGCTCCTTCAGTTCTTCCCTTTTCTCTCCCGATATCTTCCTGCTGACTCCCACTCCATTCTTTCCAAAGGACAGTGCCATATACCGTCCGGCCAGGGAATAATTTGGGGTTACCACAATCTCTTTCTCACCGAAGGCTTCCTTTGTGATCTGGACTATGATCTCCTGCTCCGGCTTTATATCATCCCTGTTTCCCATATCCATAAAGGCCTTGACCCCGGGGATCAGATAGAGAAAGGCCGCATTTATATTTTTCTGGATGCTGATCACCTTTGCCTTTAAGATGTCCCCGGTCTGAAAGCCTTCATTTCCCGAGGGCTCATAGCCCATTATGTCCCAGACTCTGTCGTCCTTTATCAGAAAGGTAAGTACGGAATCATCATATCTTGTTATAACAACCCTGTCGCTCAAAACTTCTCACCCGCCTCGATAAGGGCTTTCATATCTTTATCAAAGATCTCCTCCCTGGTAATGAAAAGCTCCGTCCTTTCGATATCGTTCTCATAAGAGCCTGTAAGGGACCTCAAAGCGTTTATCAGAAGCTCCGGCTTTACATTGTCTCCCGAAGATGCAGAGAGCCTCATTGTTAAAAAAGGCACCTTTTTTTCATTATCCTCTATCACGTCCCCGCTTAAGGGTCCATCGGGAAAGAGCTTTCCTATTGGTTCCGGAGATACGGAAAGGGAATAGACCAATTCCTTTAATTCCACTTCCCTCATGGATTTCTTGCTCTTTTTCATCACCTTAACAGAGGGGGCCGAATTAAACTTTTCCACAGCGGAATATATATCCCATTCCGGTTCGTGTCCCGGACGGAATACCACACTGTAATCCGCTGCATGTACGGAAGCCATGGCCTTCTCGTGTTTTTCGGGAAGGATGCTCATGTCCCTTATCTCTATTCCCTCGGCGCACTCCGCATTCATCCGCTCCTTCATATCAGCGGCAGTGCTTAGGGACCTGACCTCCAGATCCATGTATTCTCCCCTGCTCTCAACTCCCACTCCCAGAGGCTGGGCAAAGGACATGATCTGATGGGGAGAAAAGCCCTCTGAATAGGCAGCGTCAATTCCGGCACGGCGGATAAGCCTCTGGAAAAAGCGCATGGTATCCAGATGGCCGATGTAGCGCATCATGCCGTATTTAGCGAATTTTATCCGGATTACGCTGTTACCTTCTTTCAAAGCATACTCCTGTTCCGAAGGACGCGGCACCGCAACCTGAGCATGAGGCGCGGCAGTTTGGCGTCACTGTTTCCATCTTTGCCTTTTCCCACTCGGACTTAAGGAAGTCCTTTGATACCCCCGTATCTATGAAGTCCCAGGGCAATATCTCCGTTACTTCCCTCTCCCTCTCGGTGTAAAAGTGCCTGTCTATATTGCATTCCTCAAAAGCCCTGTCCCATTTATCCCTGTCAAAGATCTCCTGCCAGCTGTCAAAGACCGCTCCGTTTTCATAGGCCTTCATAATGACCTTTGAGATCTTTCTGTCTCCTCTTGCCAGCACCCCTTCAAGCTCCGAAAGGTCGTGCTCATGGTACTGGAACTTTAAGGATTTATGGTTGAGTTCCGTCTTAAAGGTATCCTTCACCAGATGGGCCTTTCTTAAAAATTCCTCGGGAGGGTTCATGGGAGCCCACTGGAAGGGTGTGAAGGGCTTCGGGATAAAGAAGGAGGCGGAAGCGGTAACCATTACCCTCTGTCCCTTTCTCTCTTCCTTCGGTATGGTATCAAACCAGTTCATGGCCACCCTGTTTGAAAGATGAGCGATCTCCATCACGTCATCATCTTTTTCAAAGGGAAGTCCCAGCATGAAATAGAGCTTTACCTTGTTCCAGCCTCCCTTAAAGGCCTCGGCGCTGCCCTGCATTATGTTCTCTTCTGTAATGCCCTTATTTATAACATTCCGCATCCGCTGGGAACCGGCTTCCGGAGCAAAGGTCAGGCTGCTCTTTTTCACATCCTGTACCCTGCTCATTATGTCTAAGGAAAACTCGTCGATACGGAGACTTGGAAGGGAAATATTGACGCATTTTTCCCTGTACTCATCTATAAGGAAATCCACGATCCCCTTTAAGCCGCTGTAATCCGAAGTGCTTAGGGAGCTTAAGGTGATCTCGTCCTGTCCCGTGGTATCCAGCATCTTCCTTGCTTTGTCCTTAAGGAAATCAACACTTCTCTCCCGGACCGGCCTGTAGATCTGCCCTGCCTGACAGAAGCGGCAGCCCCTTATGCAGCCCCGCATAA
>JAFSKT010000006.1 GCA_017448845.1 Lachnospiraceae bacterium | reverse complement strand
GGAAAGCACGTGAAATATAAGGAGATAAGCATATTCCGGGCGGAGAGCGTCGAATTATCCGTGAAGCATCCCTGCCATATACATCATGACGGTGAGTCCGACAGCAAAACGGATTTCGTAAGGCTGTCGGTCTTTGATAAAAAACTAAGGCTCATTTAAGGCTGAACAGCCAGGCAGGATATCCTGAAAAAGAAGAATGATTAAAGACTCAATAACGAAAGAGAGAGGCGGAAAGAATGATGACAGGAACATTGATAACCGAAGATAATGCGGATTTTTTTATGCCTGCGGTGGGTACAAACGCGCTTGTGAACAGCGATGTGTTTATCGGCGTTGTGGATGAAGAAACGGATACGGCCTGCGGGGTATTATCTGCAGAGGCTGTAGGGGACAGAACTCTTGCGATCAGGTGGATCTATGTGGATGAGAGCAGGAGAAAGAAGGGGGCGGGAAGAGAACTCATAAATACCCTTCAGGAAGTGGCTTCAGAGATTGAGGCAGAGCTTATTGTGTGCTCCAGAAGCAAGCCTTTGGGTAAGGATGATGTGACGGATTTTCTTCTGTCCTGCGGCTTCGTTCAGGATGAATTCTCTCCTTCGCCGGTCTACTCATATAATATTTCCGATATTTCTCTTAAAGACATGAAGAAAGAAACGGATCAGATAATGCCTCTGAATGAGCTCAGTGTAAAGGACTGGGCTGAAATGGAGGATGCCTGGAAAGATCTGAAGGCCTATGATGAACGCCTTATGGATATCATACAGAACAGGGAGTTCTTCGATAAAAACCTAAGCTTTGCCGCCATAGACGGCAGGGGAAATTTTACGGGGATCCTGGTTACCGGTACAGACGGCCGGAATATCTATCTGGAGGATATATTTGCGGGGGGAGATGATCCCGGCATAACCGCTTATGGGATGCTTAAGAGCCTTGTTTCAAAAGCCGGGAAAACTGTAAAGGATCCCGTCATTTCCGTTTCCTACGATAATAAGGAGGTGCTGTTTCTCCTTGATAAGGTAACCGGCGGAAAAGGAGTTCAGACAGGAGAGACAGCCCTTCTGTCATACTTTATGGATGTTTGAAGCAGTAGTTTTTTTATGACCATAAGAATTACAGAGAAAGCAGATAATCATTCAGGGAGAAGACAATGCCAAACTATAAGAACATAAAGAAAACCCAGTCTATTATTGAGAAGCAGTCACAGGAAGTAACCAATTATGTATACGAAGCGGAGGATATACTTACCGTAAAGAATTCTCCCTTCATGGAGGAGAACGCTCCGAAGAAGGGAAAGAAGACAGGGAAAAAGGTAAAGACCGATGAATTCATAAATCCCATAGCGAGACAGGAGCTGTCCCGCCGCAGCAGAAACAGGCTTGAGGGAGGACTTGACCATACATCATTAGACCTTACCATCAGGGACCTGGGGCGGGAGCATATCATGTCCGAGGACATCCAGATGGAAAAAGGGTGGATCCGGGGACAGATGAAAGAAATGGAGGCCCGGGCTGACAAGAGGAAGAAGGATGAGGTCAGGGCAGAGGAAAGGGCCCTTGAAAAACTGAAGGTGGAAAGGCAGGAGGAATTTGACAGGGCTCATAACACCGAAGCTCATTCAAGGCGGCTTTCCGGATTTTTAGACAATGCGGACAACGCAATGAACTCGCTCCTCAGGAAGAAACAGAATAAGATCGCCTACATGCCGACGGACAGTCTTCTTAACAATGAGTACAGCACGAAGTTTAAGGAGAGGATCAGTTCCAAGGTTCGTGATAAGAAGAGGAAAAACAAGAGATCCAGGCTGTACCAGAAGGGGCTGCTTTACGATCAGGTGGCAAATGCCGTTAGTTCATATAAGGCAGAGTGCTATTCTGCCATAAATGATCTCATGGAGCACAGGATGTGTGATGATGAGGATTATACGGATCTTTCGCATTTTATGATCCCCGGTGAAAAGGGTGTAAATAAGGCTCTTCTGGACCTCTATCTCGGAAAGGACCAGAGAAAGGAAGGAGAAGGAGGGTTCGAAGGACAGGATGTGCAGACAGCTCTCGATAAGATGCTCCGCCAGATCTTTACCACTGATCTTACGGAATTCAACTTTGAATCGGATTCCTCAATGATGAAGTGCTCAGCTTCACTGGAGCGCCTTTCAAACCAGCTGGGGGCCTTTGACCGGATGGCGGAAAAGCATGACTACTATTCAACCCTCGATGAAGGAACAAGGCAGAGGGTGAACAGTAAGCTGGATTCTCTGAGATCCATCGCTAATTATTACAATATCCGGAAGGAGATCCTTTCCAACAGTTATTACATGACCCATTACAATGATGAGATGGCCATGGATTTCATCTGGGACAAGGATGATGAGAGAAGAGAGATCGGTGAGCTCCTTATTAAGTCCCAGATACTCGGTAATACCATGATGAAGCTTAACGGCGCGGATAAGAAAAAGCTTCGTAAATTCAAGGAGCCGTCATTTCACGATTCAAACAAGGATGGAATATATAAGGATCTTAAGAAGGCGCTTAACAGCAGGAAGGAACAGAAGAACCTTCTCTCCGCTGCATACCGTGAAAAGCGTGTCTTTGATGATGCCAGCAAGCGTAAGCGCACCATCGATGTCACGGCAGAGGATATCAAGCTTAAGGAACAGTTCGATAAAAACAAGCGGGTAAGAAGGGTTGACCCCAGAAGGAAATATTTCTTCAAGACCGGTGTCTGGAAGAATAATGTCACAAAGGAGGACGCGGAAAAAGCGGAGAAGACCGATAAAAAGTGGCTCTTAAGCGAATATCTGCCGGACAGTGAAAATGAGATCTACGGCATTGACTTTGTGAATGATGAAGCCTTTGTAAAGGGTGTCACCGAGCTTAACGACACTATCGTAAAGAATCTGGAAAAGATAGACAAGATGGAAGCACGGCAGATAAGGGAAGCGTTTGTGAGCGGCTTCTGGGATGCCCATAAGGCCCCGCCGGATGATCCGGAAGCTCTGGCCGCCGATAAAAGGGATTATGAGATCCACGGGACCGCTATCTGCGCCAGGGTCTCAAGCCTTGTGAAATTAAGGCTTAAGCCCGTAGATGACTTCATAAGGAATATCTATAAGAGAAGGATGAAGGGGAACCGCTGGTGCGTGGATAAGATCGCTGTTTCCACCGATGACGGACAGGTATTCCTGTCCTTAAGGAATCTTGCGGAGAATCAGGAGCAGAGCGATGAGCTTGAACCCATAGTCAGATGGGCAAATAACCTGGCTGTGCTTGAAAAGGAGCTCAATCTCACATCCTTTATGGATGAGAGCATTTATCAGAGTAAGACCATACAGGCCCTTATTCTCGGGGAGGTGGCCTTTGACAATAAGGATTACCAGATAATAAAGACCAGAATGAAGGATAATGAGGCCTTCTTAAACGAGATGATCTCGGAAAAGTACGACTATGCCGGATACGGGATACTCTACGGTATGCGGAAGTTTATGGGCGAAAAGTACCTCTTCGGGGATTACCGGACCATCAGGGATCTGGCGGAGAGATACCTTCGTTCCGCTTCCCTCTTAAATATGGCAGATACAAAGGCGGAGAAGGATTATCAATATGCCTATTCCTCCGTTATGAAAAAGGGAGTCTTCTCTTCGAAGCTTAAAAAGATCAGTGCTACCTTCCTCGCGAGAAGCAAAAATATGGACAGGCGGGGAAGAGGCCCCCAGAACAACGAAAAGGGCAGGGTAGGCCGGTTTAAGAAGAGGCTTACTGTAATAAGGACCTTTGACGGTATCCTTGCTGAAAATACAAAGGATCTTAAGCTTACCGGCTGGGGCTGGGACAGGCTCATGTACTATTGCGATTTTATCGTTGAAAATGCCCTCTCCAGGGAATTGACACCTGAGAACAAAGAGGAATCAAAGAAGCTTAAGGAGGATATGGAGCACTATATCACCACAACCCTGGAGACCGTTAAAAGCCAGGATGCGGCCCACATAAAAGACGAAGTGCTGATAAACAGGGATACCTTCCTTGATGTGAAGCCCCCTCAGGAAAAGAAGAAGCAGCAGAAGGGCGTTAAGAAATTCACCGTCATACATAAGGACGATTATACCTTTGCAGGGCTCCTTCGGGGACGGGGTCTTGTCAACAATCCGCTGGTAATAAAGCATATACCGGATCCCGCCATAAGGGAGTTCCTGGCTGACAATGTGCGGAGCGTCATTATCCTTAATCCGGAGCTTAAGGATGTCTTTCCCTATCTTAAGGATATCCGGAGCCTTGATGAGATGGAAAAGCTCTCCGTTATCGAATTCAGGCAGGTTCTTACCTATCTCGTAAATAACATTACGGAGGGAGAGCTTGGCACCACCGTTAAACGGCTCCTTTTCGATACGGCTAAAGAAAATGAGACCACTGAACAGGTTCATATCAGGAAGTATACCCTTCTTGAAATGATGAAGCACAGGACGAATCCCAAGGATGTTTCACAGATCATAAAGAGGATACAGGAGGATTATCATTCCTTGGAGGGAGTGAGGCTTAAGAGAGCCCAGATAGCTCTCGGCAGAAAGGCAGAGGAGCGGGACGGAAGGATACATTACCGTTTTGAGGATCTGCCGGATCAGGAGAAGTCCTTCTGGAAGAATAACGGCTGGTTCGTGGAGAGACTGGATCATTTTGACCGGGCCCACAATGTATGGCAGAAGCTTGAGGAGCTCTCTCCCTATGCAGTGAAACAGGTGAAGCTCTGGTTAAGGAGTATCGTTGAAGCCGATGAATCCGTGGATAAGGAAAAGCGCTTAAACGAGCTTGCTGAAATGCTTCAATATGACTATGAGACAGCGGATAAGAAAAAAGCAGAGCTGGAGGCAAAGGGAAAGAAAGCCCCGAAGGATCCTGATTTTGCATTTAAGGCAGATCTGGAGCTTTCAGGTCGCTTCCGCGTCCATAACGGCGGAAAGGATCTCTTGAAGGAGATCAGGGATATATTCACAAAGGGCCAGGGGATTTCGGAAAAGGGTAAGGAAAAGCCCATAGACATAAAGAAATTCATCCTGGAGATGACCATGTTTGATACCCAGGGGGTAGTTCTAAGCCACGGCGGCAGAGGACAGAGCATACTCTGGGCTGATAAGGGAGCAAAGTCCAGTGCGGCTTACAGGAAGGCCCTTCTCAATCAGGCAAAGGATTCCATTGAAAAAGTGGATATGCTGGATAAGGCCCTTATTAAGTATGAGAATAATAAGGACCTTCATAAGATGCTTAAGGACAAGCTCTCTCCCATCGTTCTTTCCATGGCGGGAAGCGAGTACGCAAAGAAGACCGCAAATGACGAGAGGATCTCGGAGCTTCGTGACACTCTTGAAACCTGTAATGCATATTTAAAGCAATATGAGGAAGCGGAGAAGGCATATACCGAGATAAAGATACAGGCCCAGGAGGCTGTGAGAAAGGTATCAAAAAAGAAGAAATTAGATTACCACGACGTTCAGAAGGAGATAGAAAAGATCCCCGGCGGAAAGGAAACGCAGGACAGGGCCACAGCCTTAAGGGAAGCGGCTGAAGATACCAGAAAGGAAAGAGATGCAGCGGAAAAGGAGCTTTCAGAGCTTCTTAGCTCCGCCACCACTGTCACAACCGGTTTCATCGATGAAATGAATGAAAACCAGGGGATCCTTGGTATCGATAACTTTGCGGGTATCGAGCGTATGCTTATCGGCCACGTCAGGGAAAACGGGGAGCTTTCAAACGAGCTCTGCGACAATGTGGCCCTCTATGAATCGAGGAAGAAGCTCGCTTCCGAATACGGAAACGGAGAGCTTGCGCCCCTCTGGGAAGAGCTTATAAAGAATGACGAAGTCTTTAAGGACCTGATCGATCCTGCAGATACTGTTGCGGAGCAGCGGATAAAGGAGCTCCATGAGTTCTTCGCACCCCTCGGAGCAGCCACCTTTGAACAGTATTCCTATGTAAGTGAATTCTTTATTTCAGATAATATTCAAAAGCTTCTCGATAAGAGCCGTCCCGATACAAAGAAGATCGTTTCTGAGCTTAAGGAGAAGAGCTTTGAGGAGAAGCAGAAATACTGGTCCGGAAAGCTTCTTGAATTCCACGAAGAAATGCTTACGAAGACAAAGAAGGGTGCAGGCTCCGTACAGGAGAATATGAGGAAGGCCCACGGAAGCTTAAGGGACTATCTCACAAAGCACTTCCTCTATGAGAGACCAGACTTTAAGGAAGAGGTGGAGAGACAGAATGAGGTCATGAAGACCGGTCTCTTTGCCGATGCGGAAAATCTTCAGAAGCTGGCTAAGGATCATAAGCAGACTCTCACGCAGCTTGCCCGGAGAAGAGCCGATGCTATCCTTGATAACATCGAGACCTATGTCATGACAGACGGGGAATTGATAGAACAGGCCTATGACCCGGAAACCTTAAAGAAGCTCTACAGGGACATAGCCTCCCACTATGTTGAAAACATAGAGAATGCGGAAAAAGCCTTTGTAAGGTTTATTCTGACCACGGAAAAGGGGATGGATGTTTCCGGCCTGGATGATAAGGGCCTTAAAGAAAGAATCTCGGGGATGGATGAGGCCGACAGGATATCCTTAAAGAACCGCACGGATATGTTCGTTTCCCATATAAATGGCCCTGCTATTTCCAATAATACAGAGGATTTCAGCGCAAAGGTTGAAGAGTGGGCGAAGAACTTCGTGGAAGAGACGGATAAGGCTCTCGCCGCCGACATTTCCTTCACCGAAGAATACAGGGAAGGGGCTAAAAAGAGATACGAAGAGAGGAAGAAGGCCGCTCTGGATGTGAGGATCACAAAGAATACCGGAAAGGCCACCTACGATAAGCTCCTCTTTGGAGGGAAGTTATCTGAACTTAAGACCTTCGGGGATGTAAGGCAGCCTATCGTATATACGGAAGAAAAGTCCCGCCGCGGAAAGATCGTGAGTCTCGGGAGCGAGGATGATAAGAAGCTCTTTGAAGAAGCTAAAAAATTCTTCAAAAAGGAAAAGGATACGGATCCCGAGTATCCCGATATCCTGGCGGACTGTCTGGATGAGTATGTGCGCATGCAAAACAGCGCATATACAAAGCTTGATAAGTTTGTATCCTGGATCGCAAGGGAGGATACGGATGTAAAGAGAGAAGCCGACAGGCTGAAGATGATCTATAACTACGGGAAAGAAAAGGCCGGGATCCCGGATACGGCTGTTGATCTCTATGTCACCTATGCCGCCAGGTTTGCGGATAAAAAGGACCTGACGGAGGCTGGGCTTAAATATGTTACAAAGGAATTCGTGGATTACTACGAAAAATTAAGGAAGCTTGAAGTCAATCCACCTAAGCATCCTGTGCTTAAGGCAGCCCATGAGGATGCGGTGGAAAAGATGAAGGCATATTTCTTTATCCATGAAAACAAGACCTCCGGGGATCTAAAGGAATACACAGACCTTATCGATAACCAGCTCTCCTTCTTTGCCCAGGCCGGTGTATGCTTCCCCATCATCGAGAGGGTCGTTGCAAAGGATGAGTACCTTGGGAAGCTTGATAAGGCATACCAAAACAGATACGTAAACGGACTCTATGAATACTTCCTTGGGGAGATCACGGAGGACGGCATCAAGGCAGTTAACGGGGAAAAGGAGTTTGACAGAAAGGCCTTTGAGGAGAAGGTTAAGGAGCGCATCGGAAGCAGCGCCGCAAGGGAAGTATTCCTTGAAAAGGACAGCGTTTCCTACCTTGATATGCAGGAAAAGAACATTATCCCCGGCACCGTAAGCCAGGCTGATTTCGAGAAGCGCATGATAGACCATATGTCCAGGGATGACCTGGCGGAATACAATAAGCTTGATGACGAACAGAAGAAGCTCTTTGCCATGTCACTCTATGTGGTGAATAAGGAGGAAAGAGGGACCTTAAGGGCCGTATACGGGAAGAAGCCGGATGACATCAAGGCTGAAAGGAACCTTATCCTCTCCTACATGAAGGGTGAAAAAGTGTCCTTCAGGGTTGACTACACCAGAGCCATGAGAGCCCTTACCGCAAGGGGCGAAAACTATAAGGTGGTAGCTGATGAGAAGCTTTTTGACCAGGCCATTACCTTTGTAAAGCAGGTGGAGAAGCAGAAGTATGAGCTGATGCCAAAGGACTACGACAGGCTCTCAGACAGTGAAGCGACCGCTAAAGCCGCAGATCTCTTCAGAAGGCAGATCTCAAAGAAGATCGCAAATTATAAGACTCAGACGTCAGAGATCAACAACCTTGAGATCGTGGATAAGAATGCATTCCTTTCCACCCTTGAAAACTTCTCACTTTCTGACCAGAACCGGAAGGGTAAGGAAAGCAAGACCATAGGAAAGGTCATGGGAAGGGTTGCAGATCTCACCGTTAGCCAGCAGTCTCTCCTCATCTATGTGCTTCAGGACCGTACCGTTCTGGATTATTCCACAAGGGGAAAGAACGATAATAATATTGTTCCCTATGTGAATGAAGAGAAGAGATTCGATATGTATGAGAGGATGCTGACGGAGGAAGGGAGGCTTGAGGTTCTTAAAAAGACCGGGGATCCAGAGCTTTTAGAGAAGTCCTTTAAGAGCCTTTTATCCTTCCAGCTTAAGGACGACCGGGAGTTTAAGACAAGGCTCTCAAAGGAAGATTTTGCAGACGGGGCGCTTGACCGGATGTATGCCGTAGACTGGCAGCTCCTGGACAGGGCCGTGGACTTTGTTCACGAGATTGAAAATGAGAGGATAAGGCTTGTGGCCGTAAGGCAGGCAGGTGAGCTTGTCCGGAATGATAACGAACTGAGCGACAATCCGGCAGCGAAATTCTATCATATCTACAGGAAGAAGTTCATAAGGAACAACGAAGTATCCCAGTCAGTCCAGATGGATCTCGCTATCGGGGCGGCGTTTAAGCAGGATAAGGATCTTATTACGGGCTCTACCTTTGATAACGGGGATACCCTGGATGACCTGATGACAGGCTATAACGCCCTGACACCGGCTCAGAAGAGGCTCTTCTTCAGAGCGCTTGAACACAGGGAGATACTGGATGTGTCCCAGAAGAACCTGTACCGGAACATATTTGGGTTAGCGGAGCGTGACTTCGTGGATCCTAAGGGGAGGGACACCCTTATAGATGAATTCCTTGAAAAGGGAGATGATGTGGATACCAATATCTACACCTATGACAGGGCCCTTCTTTCCCTCTGCTCCACCCAGATCAACGATGATATGGATTTCCTTAAGATGAACGGACTCAATATGGTTGGAGAAAACTTTACCGTTACCAACCAGTGGTTCGTTTCCGACAGAGGGACCTGGCTTGGGAGAACAGCCTTTGACTGGAAGCTCTTCCAGAGAGCGCTGCAGTTTGTGACACGCGCCACCAATGAAAAGCAGATAACAGCAGGCAATTCCGAGCTCTACAGGGCTCTCGGGGATAAAGAGAAGAACGGGGAGATGAAGATAGATACCTCCTTTATGAGGACGAATCTTCACCATACCGGCTCCAGATTTATGAGATTCCTTGCAAAAGAGGGTTACGGGAAGGCGGTAAACCAGGCATCCACTGTCATAGGCCTCTTTGACACCGCTGCAGCCTATACGGATTATGTGATCTCTGCAAAGACCAGCAACTATATATACGGGAAGCTGAACCAGGCCATTAATAAGGATGTTATCGAGAAACAGGAAGAAGAAGAAAATGATGAGCAGGTGGATCTTCAGAAGGATCTTCAGGATACTGTGGATGAGATTAAGGAAGCGGCCGGAAAGGTTCAGGAAGCAAAGGGCAAGGTCGTTGAGCTGGAGCTTAAACTAAAGGACTTAAATATCCATAAGGGTGTTGAAAAGGATAATGCAGAAAGGGCTGCAGCCATTGACGATGCCATTAAGAAGGCCGAAAAGGAACTGGAAGAGGCTAAATCCGATGAGGGTATATTAGAGCATGAGCATAACCAGTTACTGAGAAAGAGAGACAGGATCGACCGTGCCATAAGCCGTGAGACCATTCAGGAGAACAACAGGGTAGCAAAGCTCCAGGATATGGTTTCAAGCATTAAGGAACAGGAAGAGATCATAAAGGAAACCGCTAAACAGGCTAAGGAAGGCTATGACACCATTAAGGAGATGTTCGGCTTCAAGAAGGAAGAAGATGAGCCGGAGGAGGTTTTGGACGAGCTTGAAAAGAAGACAAAGGATGTGAAGGTGGAGGAGAGACAGAAGAGCCTTACCGGAAACCCCAAGCTTGACAAGATCCTTGGTGTCGTAAAGATGACTCCTGATATAAAGGAAAAGCTGGATAACTATCTGATCGGAAAGCCGGAAATGCTGGAAAAGGTGGACAGCTACGCCCAGGCCGTATTCGGCGGGTCCATCGGAGCCCAGGCCGTAGGGGAGTTCTACGATAAGGCAGAGCTCTGGTATGAGGACAAGATGGTGGAATTCCAGAATCTGGCCATGCCTCAGGAGCTTAAGGACTTTATCGACGACAGTCTGGACTTCGTCATGAAGAGTGAGGACTTCGTCAAGAATATATCCTCCTATGTATCAGACGGTGTTGAGATCCTCGGACACTTCAGGGATATAGTGGGAGCGTCAAAGAATATCATTAAACTGAATAAGGCCAATACCGAAGCGAAGGAAGCAAAGGCAGATGATGATGCTGCCATAGATGCGGTTTCCGAAACGAAATTTGATGTGAAGCTTATAAGGCAGGCAGCGGATAATAATCTCGCCTTTGTGAAGGGCGGAAAGACCATCACCAAGAGCATTGAAGGAAGGAAGATCCTTGCAAGTGCCGGGGAGCTCGCAAAGAAGGCTGCGAGCTACGCGGATGTAAAGGGGATCGACGAGATCCTGGATACCGCTGTACATCTTGCGGACTTCTTCTGGAAGTGCATGGCTGACAACAAGTCTATTAAGGATTACTATACAGGGGCAGGAAATGCAGAGCTAAGGAAGCTGGATAACGGTATCTCTGTTACAAAGCAGGGACCTCACGGAGGATGGCTCAATAAGGGAACAAAGCTTGAAACGGATGAAAAAGGGAACTATGTGGTAAACAGCAGGGCATTTAATATGCTGAGAACTGCCCAGGGGTTTGAAAGAAACGAAGAGCTTTCGGATTACCTTAAGCTTAATATGGTTTATTCACTCCTGTTCTCCTCCAGTAAGTATAATCCCATGAAGGCTTCGAGGATCCTTGCGGAGTGCACTCTTACGGTTCTTGGATTTGAGGATGAGATCGGAAAGACGGATTCTGACACTGCCATTAAGATATTTAACGGGTTAAAGCAGTAAGGGAGTAAGGTATGGCAGAGTTTTTTCTGAATGTGGCAGATACCTTATTTGATCTGATATCCATGTCAGAAACTGGATATGAGTGGCTGGATAAGTTTATCGAACAGAGCTCGAATGCACTTCTGTATGTGGCTTTTTTCGGACTGCTTATATTTGTTCTCCTTAATAAGAACCTCAGAAAACATGAGAGGACTGAGGACAGGTATATTTTCGCGGAGTGCATTCTTATGCTCTGCTCACTGTTATTAAATATCCTGTACAACAGGAGCTGGTACATTCATCAAAGATGGGCGGATTATCTCGTATTTACAATGCCTACCGTGGTAGAGCTGTTTTATATGCTGACCATAATGCAATGGATGGTGTTTGTGGATTACTGCCTGTACCGCAGCAGGGATCATATCAGGCGGAGGTATAAGCATGCCGTGATCCCCATCCTTATAGTGGAGGCTGCGGATGCCATCCAGAGCTTTACGGCCTACGGAATGAACGGTGCGATGGATACCATGCTGGTATTCATCGGTGTTCTGTATTATTGCAGGTTTTTTGTGGAGCTTTTGTACATCATCACCGCTGTACGGCTTGTGACCATACATGAAAAAGAGAGCCGGGAGCCTGCATTTTTGAGGCTTGACGCCTTTATCATCCCCTTTGTACTGGGATGTTTTTTCCGTTACTATTCCGTTCCCCTGATGGTACTGGGGATCATACTTACTTACCTTGCCGTTATAAAAAGAGACCGCTATCTGGATCCTGAGACCGGATTCTTTAACAGGGACTATCTGGACTTCCTTGGCAGATACCGGGACAGAAAGAAATATGACGGCGGAAACGGGATACTGATAGAAGCCACCGGGCACAGGGAGGAAATGGCAGCCCTTCTCAATGAGCTCAAACCGGCTGACAGTGATGTGTTTATCCTGGATAATGACCGCTTCCTTCTTTTAAGTGAGTCACTGAAGGATTCTGCCGTGAAGATGGCCGTTATGATCATTACCGGGGAAACGGAAAACTCGGAAAACCCCTATACTCCTGTAATAACCTCTGTTTCCCGGAAAAAGGATGAATCGGCCGGGATGTTTTTTAAGAGACTGTCAGACTTCGGCGGAGCCTGCGAGGGCG
Organism: Lachnospiraceae bacterium; assembly: GCA_017448845.1. Taxonomy (GTDB): domain Bacteria; phylum Bacillota; class Clostridia; order Lachnospirales; family Lachnospiraceae; genus NK4A144. The sequence continues at coordinate 1,433 of JAFSKT010000006.1, read as the reverse complement.
GTCCGGATGGAGCCGGTGATGTCGCTCGGAACGGAGCGGCCTTATGATCATCAGGGAGATTACGGAACAGAATATAGAGGGCTTCATTGACCCGGTTCCCGCTGAATTTGTAAATGAGATCAGGCGGGAATGCGTAAAGGGACTCTCCGGAGAAGATGAAAAGAATAAGCTTAAGGCGGCAGTTATTTTTGAGCTTAGGAATGGGGAAGAGGATACACCGGCGGAAGCTGAGATAGTGTGGTTCTTTGCTTCTGACCCTTCCTCCGGCGAAGAGGTATTAAGGGCTCTTCCTCTTTCCCCGGAGTCCGGGGGCATTGGCAGGATATTTTTTGAAATGAAAGATCTAAGCCCTGCTGAAGAGGAGGCCTTCTCTCTTGCGGGTTTCTCCCTTAAAAGAAAAGAGAGCAGGGATGTCCTGGTATCGGTCAGGGATCTTGCTTCTCTTTCTCTTTCCAAAAAGACGCCGCCCGAATATGTGAAGCCTCTGTCTGAGATCACCTCCCGCCAGTTTAAGGCAGCGGTCATGAGCAGTGTCTTCCATGGCAGATACGGGCTTTTGGAGGATCTGCCCTTTCTTCCCATAACCCGGTTCGATCCGGATATCTCCTGCTCGGTTTTGACCGATGACAGAGTTAACGCCCTGCTGCTCGTTTCCGGGAGGGGAACGGAGGGCTTCAGGGTGGAGCTGCTCTTTGCGCTGCAGCCTGACGCGAATATCCATCTTCTCAACATGATCACCTATGCCATACGCGCAGCAGTGGATCTGGGACAGCCCGGGGACAGGGTGCTCTTAAGGCGCCACAACGAAGTTGCTTTTGCCCTTGTAAACAAGCTCTTCCCCGGGAAGAAGGGGGAGGAGGCTATAGCGGGAGAGATGAATGTGCAGGCTTCTCTTTTATAAGAATTGCCTTATTTGGCTTGCGCCTGTACCAGCGCAGCGGTACAATGTGCGTATGAAAGGATATAAAGCATATGATTGCGATATATTAAGCGGGTTAAACAGGGTGTTTCACCCACGACGATACAGAACATGGGAAACGGTAATGCTGACAATGTAAAGCTGAAGACTTTGCTTACAGTTTTCCATGAGCTCGGCTTTAAGCTTTATCCTGTTGGACTGTAATTACGCGGCTCTTAAAAGGAAAGGAAATTGATGATATGGAAGACAGAAAACTTGAGCTGTTAAAGAAACTTGAAAAGAGCTTTGAGGATGATCCGGATATAGAAGAGGTCTCCCTCTTTACGAAAGAGGAGCTTAATGCCCCTATGGACGTTCTGAGGATGCTGGTCACGGATTACGGCCCGGGACTCATAGATGTTCTGGCGGAGTTTTCCTTTATCCCCTTTGAGGGAGAGGCGGAGGTATGGTATTTCTCCTCTGTTGTCACCATAAAGAACAACATACCGAAGGACGCCGTGTCAGCCCTTGCCGG
>JAFSKT010000077.1 GCA_017448845.1 Lachnospiraceae bacterium | reverse complement strand
TCGTCAAAATATGTTCTCAGCCTCTCCACACTTTCCGCATAGGAATCAGCGGTATAGTGCCGGTTCATCCGTTTCAGCACAGTGTCCGATCCGCTCTGGAGAGACAGATGGAAGTGGGGGCAGAGAGAAGGTATTTCCTTTAATCCCGCCGCAAAATCATCTGTTATTATTCCCGGTTCCAGTGAACCCAGCCTTATCCTCTTTACCTCAGGAATCTTATCCAATGCCGAGATAAGCCCCAGCAGATCCTCTTTATCATCCGGCCTGTCCTTACCGTAGGATGAAAGATGAATGCCGGTGAGGACAAACTCCTTAAAGCCCCGGGCGGCAAAAGCTTCCGTTTCCTCTAATACCTCATCGATACGCCGGCTTTTTATCCTGCCTCTGGCATAAGGTATTATACAATATGAACAGAACATATTGCACCCATCCTGAACCTTCAGGAATTTTCTGCTGTAACCCCCTTCACCGGGCTTGTGCTCACTGAACCTCATCTCCTGTGAAAAACTGTCAGTGTTTCCCACATTCCCGGCGGTTACTGCAGCCGTCTCCCCGGAGGGAGCATGGGCCTCTTCCCAGGCCCTTATAATATCTGTGATATGCTCTTTTTCCGAATTCGGGACTGCTATATCTACATTGTCCGCGTAGAGTTCTTCTTTTCCCCGGGTATCAACATAGCATCCGGCAGCGATTACCACGGCATTCGGGTTACAGGCCTTCGCCCTGTGCAGCATCTGTCTTGACTTCCTGTCAGCTATATTGGTCACGGAGCAGGTATTTACAATATAATAATCCGCTTCATCTTCAAAGGGAACTATGGTAAAACCGTCGGAAATCAGTTTCCCGGCCATTTTTTCCATCTCATATGCATTAACTTTACAACCTAAATTGTGGAGAGCCGCCCTTTTTTTGTCCATTTTTGCCATTCTTGCGTTGTACTTTAGTATATAGTCCCGTAAAATCGTTCATTTTTTCGTAAGTTTGTATGTTGACTTTTACAGGATATCAAATTACCATATTGAAAGCAAAGGTAATGCTTTGTAAATCATATAGGAGGTTTTATTTCATGAAAACAGTTAAGATTTTACTGAACACGATCGACAAAGTAAAGACATTTGTAAACGAGATCACTAAATTTGATTATGACTTTGATCTTGTATCCGGCAGATACGTAATCGATGCTAAGTCTATCATGGGTATCTTTAGCCTTGATCTTTCAAAGCCCATAGATCTCAACATACATGCAGAAGACAGCGTTGATGAGGTATTAAAGGTTCTTGATCCCTATATCGTTAAAGATTGAGTGAAGGTAAAATAAAAGTGTTGGCGGGGCAGATGCCGGAAACGGCGTTTGCCTTTTTTCTTACTCAAAATCCACAGGCCTCTTTAACAAAAGGCTCTATATATCCCCGTCTTGTCCTTAAAAACTCCCTTATCTCCTCTACCTTTTCATCAAAATCCTTAAAACTGCACCTGTCCCCGAACCAGCGGGAGTACCCGGTGACCACCGGAAGCCTCATCCTGTCAGCCGTCCTGTCAAGTAATGCCTCCGCAGTACCCGTATCATAAACACTGTCTTCTATGGCGAGGAATCTTTTATAGAACCTCTCCCTGAAGGATGCGTTCTTAAAGAGAGGATAGAGCAGCATCCTTTCAAAATGGATATTCTTTCCCGTCAGATCCTCCGGGCCTCCGCCCTCCTTTTTTAACTGCTCCAGTTTTTCCTTAAGGTCCTCGTAATCCTCCTCCCCCTGTGTAAGAATAGCCCCAATGGAGTCGAAATCTACCTTGTTTTTAAGTAATTCTATATTATTGTCGAAGTTTAAGAACCGCCACTTCCCGTCCTCATAAGGTCTCTCTGTCTTACGAACACTCCTCCATAAAGCCGTATTGGTCTTCGGCCAGTCTGAGGTATCGTCTACATAGATCCTTGCGGCATAATAATCTATCAGGCTGTCCATATCCACAAGTTCCGAAAGACCTTCATAATCCCTGTCTTTAGACAGATCATGCTCCAATACGTATCCCAGGAGTTCCCCGTATAATTCCCTGTATTTATCTTCCATTCCGGAGTCAAGGATCCCGTTCTTTACGATAAGGGTATTGTCCTCATCCACTCCGTAATGCCTGTGAAGATACTGCTTATCCTCTTTTTCATGGAGAAGATAGGTACCCCAGAATTCTCCGTTCAAAAATAAGAATACAGGCTCCGAAAACTCCTGTACTCCAAAGGACAGGCCGCCTTTCTTAAAAAGCTCGCTTAAAAAAGGATCCCGGACAAAGGAATACTGGTCATCCGCACCCCCGGAAAGGGCTGCATTGGTATCGATGGGATTCTCCAGATAGGGATAATAAAAGCTTTTCCGCATATAATCTTTTCTCTGGAAGAAAGAAAGGCTTTTCTGGGGAAAATTCCGGGAATTATGCCCTCTTATCCTGACACCCAGCTTTCCGGATACCAGATCCGTGCCCCAGCTGTCAAAAAACACTATATCCGCCGGTCTTTCCCAGTCCATGCCGCTCTGGGAATAATTATATACATAGGCTTCGTGCATATAGACATTCCCGATCTTTACGGTACCGTCCAGGGGAGTGTCCGGATTCTCCTTAAGGAAAGCCTGTGCTTCCTCGCTTTTTTCAACCCTCCTTTGGAAATCCTCAGTCCCCTTTTTTCCTATGACATATATCCCCTTTTCATATCCGAAGAGATCCTCCGGATCCAGGGACAGTGAAATAACAGGTGTTCCCTTAAAGGAAGGCCTGTCCTTATATCCGATAAAATAAGAGGCCGTGACGGTATCGCTTTTATTTCCCTCGCTGTCAAAGGACGCCGCCTTTACCACGGTGCACTTTTCCACCGGTTTTTCCGGCAGCACAAAGCCCTTTCTGTCGGCATAATCAAAATAATCCACGCTGGTAAAGATATTTCCTGCGTAGAGGTTTTCTTCCGGGCTTCTGTCATATATATTTATGGGATCTGTATAGAGAGGCGAGTCTTTTGTGGGCTCGGATGAATCCAGGGTATACCGGATCTCACTGTCCTTATTACCGTATATCTCCAACATGAAGGGTTCGTCATAAAAACCGGAATTCTTTGAGAATACCGGCGTTTCCCCATCCGCTGCCTTCTCTCCGCTCTGAAGAAAGATCCCTGCAGCGGTAAGGCAGGCCGCTAAAGCGATCAGAATAAGGACGATGATGGTACTCTTCAGTTTTTCAACCCTGTCAGACATCACCGTCTATTATACCTTTTAGCTTACGATTTTTAAACAGGGAAGGACCCGCCCCTTTCGGGACGGGTCCAATGTATGGGTATGTATATTTTGGCTTTTAATCTTACTGGAGGAGTGAAAGTACACCCTGGTTAGACTGATTAGCCTGTGCGAGCATCGACTGGCCGGCCTGCTGAAGAATGTTATTCTTCGAGTACTGAACCATTTCGGATGCCATATCGGTATCACGGATCTCGCTTTCAGCTGCTGTGGTGTTCTCTACTACGTTATCCAGGTTCTTG
>JAFSKT010000076.1 GCA_017448845.1 Lachnospiraceae bacterium | reverse complement strand
GACCGGGATGGACGGATCACTGGTGCACCTGCTGGCAGCCAATGCCATAACAGGGTAGCCAAATCCGGAACGGATAAACGCTGAAGGCATCTAAGCGTGAAGCCGGCCCTGAGATGAGATATCCACGGAGCGATCCGAGAGGCCCCCCGGAGAGTACGGGGTAGATAGGATGGAGGTGGAAGTGCAGTAATGTATGGAGCTGACCATTACTAATAGGCCGATTGCTTTTCCAAAAACACTGAAAGAGTGTGCAAGCGCGGAACGTCTTGACACTTAGATCTGTTCGATGTTCGGTTTTCAGGGTGCTTCCAAATAGGAAGTTCGCGCCATTAAATGTGCGCTAAAGCGCACGGGCACTGCCCCGCTAGGCGGGTCAGAACGTGAATCATCGCTTTACACACGGTTTGCAGACGCTGCGCGTCAGCAAATCCTGCTCCGCAGGACCGTTTCCTGCGGAAACGTCCATTCCTCGATAGCTCAATGGTAGAGCACGCGGCTGTTAACCGCGGGGTTGTTGGTTCGAGCCCAACTCGGGGAGTAAATGTGCCGCATCTCTGATGCGGCGCTAAGTAAGCCCGAAGGGTTTACAGAACGCAATCCTTGAAAGCGTAACGCTTTTGGGAAGCGGAGTCCATTGTGACGAGGCGACATAGCCAAGCGGTAAGGCAAGGGTCTGCAACACCCGTATCACCAGTTCGATTCTGGTTGTCGCCTTACAAAAACAAGTCCCGAGATCTGAAGATCCCGGGACTTGTTTTAATTCTTCAGTTGTTTTTCATACAAGTGTCGCATCTCTTAAAGTGAAGTACGTGTAGTCTCCTTCCCTGTAGGTATCGAATACGCCCACAACACAGATATTCCCGCCTTCTTCGGGATAATCATCCGGATAGGAATAGTCGTCGGTCAGCATAAATTCTATACCCTGTGAGCAGCAGGCCGTGGCATCTGAAATGATACAGGCAAAATAATCCTTGTCTGAAGAGTCATCGTGATAATAAGCGAATGTGCCGTCCATTTTCACGGTCTTTCCTATATAGTCGTCTGGAGACAGCAGCATATTATAAACTTCGGAATACACCATTGTACTGGAAAGTGCAGTGAGATCCACATCAATGCCGTCTGTGCTATTGCCGGGTATTGATTTAGAGATTTGGTTTTCTGTATCGGATTTTTTGCTGTCTTCTTCAGCCATACCGGCTTCTATTACATCGACTACACCGGCGGGCTTGTTTTCCGTCCTGCCGGATGAATTACTGTTTCCGCACCCTGTAAAGCTAAGTATTATAACAATGCATAAAAGCGGAATTATCAGTTTTCTCATATAGCAGCACCTCCCGTTACCATTCCGGTCACATAGCATACTGCAAACGCTGCGACATCCACAGCCACGATGGTTGAACCTACAGGCGTTCCCGCCAATATGGAAATGATGATCCCGGAAAAAGCGCAGATCACGGACAATACGGCGGAGCATACAGTAACGGACCTGAAGTTCCTGAACAGACGCATGGCAGACAGCGCCGGGAAAATAACCAGCGCAGAGATCAGAAGCGAGCCCACAAGATTCATGGCAAGGACAATGATCACTGCAATGATGACCGCTATCAGAAGATTATATGCGTTCACGTTAGTTCCCGTGGCTCTGGCAAAGTTCTCATCAAAGGTCACAGCAAATATCCTGTTGTAGAACAGGACGAAGATAATGACGACAGCTATCGATAACACTGTGCATAGCCACACTTCTTTTTGTGTGAGCGTTAAAATTGAAGTTGAACCAAACAGTGTACTGCACACGTCACCGGACAGGTTTGAGGATGTAGAAAAGATATTCATGAGGAGATATCCGAAGGCCAGCGCGCCAACAGAGATCATGGCAATGGCGGCATCTCCCTTGATCTTTGCGTTCTTTCCCGTTTTCATAAGCAGAACAGCGCAGATGACCGTAACCGGAAGTACCAGCATCATTTGATTTGTCAGATTTAAGACCGCGGCGACCGACATCACTCCAAATGCTACATGGGATAATCCGTCTCCGATAAAGGAGAATCTTTTCAACACAAGGGTGACGCCAAGAAGTGAAGAGCAAAGTGCGATCAGCACACCGACTATGAGGGCGTACTGTACAAACGGATATTGAAGATATAGCCCGAGTTTATCAAACATAACACTCACCACCTTTCCAGTTCCATTCAGTACGGCGCAAAGCTGATGTCCGGCTGGCATCATGTGACTGCTGCATCAAAAAGAACTTTCCGGTATCGCTATTCAGATATTCATTCTTCGTTCCGTAAAATGTAGTTTCGCCGATGTGAAGGATATGGCTGGCGAATTGCACAGCTGCAGGTATATCGTGGGAGATCATTATGATGGTGATCCCTTCACGATTCAGGTCGGAGATCAGGGAGTACATTTCCGCAGTTACTATGGGATCAAGTCCCGATACCGGTTCATCAAGGAGCAGTATTTTCCGGGTAGCGCACAGCGCTCTTGCAAGAAGCACTCTCTGCTGCTGACCGCCTGACAGCTCCCGGTAGCAGCTGTTCCTGAGTCTGGATATTCCCATTCGGGACATGTTGTCTTCGGCAAGCTGTTTTTCAGCTTTATTGTAGAAAGGCCTGAGCCCGCAGCGTCCCTGGCATCCGGAGAGAACAACCTCTCTCACGGATGCAGGAAAATCCTTTTGTATGATGGTCTGCTGCGGCAAATAGCCTATTTCATTTTTCTTTAGCCCATCCCCCATAAGAATCTGACCGCTGACCGGTTCCTGTAAATGGAGCAGAGTTTTCATAAGGGTGGTCTTACCTGAACCGTTTTCTCCAACAATACATAGATACTGGCCGGTATTCACGGTTAAATTCAGGTTTTCTACTATGACGTGTGAGTCATAGCCAAGTGACAGATTCTTTAAGGTAAGCAGAGCCATGATCAATCTCCTTAGTTTAAGGCATTCTTCAGGACAGACAGATTATTTTCCATGACGGAGAGATAGGACACGCCCTTTTTAACATCTTCCGCTGTAGTAGACTGCATGGAATCCATTGTGATGATCTGCTGATCCTTTGAAGTTGTGTTCTGGACTATTGTTTCCGCGATCCGATGGTCTGTTCCCTCTATGGTCAATACAGCGGGGAGAGAAAGCTCATCTGCTTTTTGCGAAAGGAAGGTAATGGTTTCAAAGCTGGCCTCAGTTTCTGCAGAGCATCCTACAAATGCTGCATAATAATCAAGGCCGTAATCATCCACAAGATACCGGAAGGGGAAGCGATCTCCGAATAGGAGAGTATGGAAGGCAGCACTGTCTACCGCAGCCTTATATTCCTTATCGAGAGAATTAAGCTTTTCTATATATGCCGAAGTGTTGTTTTTATAGGTGTCCGCATGTTCCGGATCGATCTTTTGTACGGCGTCGGAAATCTCCTGAACTAAAACGGATGCATTTCCAAGCGACAGCCAGGCATGTTCATCGTACTCGATTTCCTCATGCTCCTCTGACTCAGTTTCCGCACCTTCTTCGTGGTCATGCTCGTCCTCTTCGCCCTGCATACCTTCAACCACTTCCTCTTCCTTAACGGAATCGCCGAGTACATTGAGGAGGTTGATGACCACCATGTTTTTGTTTGTCGCTTCTTTAAGAGCGTCATCCACCCATTCGTCAGATTCTCCTCCAACATAGATAAACAGGTCGCAGGTGGATATCTTTAAGATGTCATCTGCTGTAGGTTGATAACTGTGCAGATCTACGCTGTTGTCGAGAAGCATGGTTACATCAGCTCCGGCAGGGTTTTTACCAAGAACGTTCATCACCCAGTCGTATTCCGGGAAAATGGTTGTCACTATCCGGATATTGTCATTGTTTGCGGCAGACGCTTGATTTACGGGACTGCACGCAGAAAAGCAGCCAGCCACAAAAATGGCGGCAAGAAGAACAGAAAGGTATTTTTTCATAAATTAAACCTCCGTATTTGCGTTTTCAGATACAAAATCCGGGAGATCATGTTCTGCCTGAAAACAGGCACAGATCACCCCCGGCGGAGGTATTTAATTATTTAATCTGACCTTTCTTGAGATAAGAGTTTCCTGTTTAAGACCGGTTTCCTGCAGAAACGCAGCGATCAGAATAAAAGAAATGGGAAATACCACAGCGATCAGATGGGCGGTTCCGGCTCCTGTCTGTCGGAGAGTGTTTTCGCACATGGCAATGCAGGCACATATTGGACAGTCATCGCCTTCACAGTGGTGATTAGCTTCAACAGCTATAAAAAAGGCAGAGAACAGCACCACAAAAAGCATCATAAAAGCCATGATGCCGGCCGCAATCCTTTTTTTATTTGAGAAGCTTAAATACGGCATGTCCGTTCCCCATCTAAACCTTGTGCTCTGAAAAACCATTTTTACAGCTAACAGAGCATTTTGTCAATAGATTGGGGAACGGTTCTTGACATAGATTGGGGAACGGTTCTTATGTCATAGATTGGGGAACGGTTCTTATGTCAGACAAAAAAATAAGCTCCGGGATCCAGGGATTGCGGGACTTATTTTTTTGCCTTGAAAATGCTATTATATTTATATTGAAAAAAGGAGAAAAAGTATATGTTGATTAATAATACGTATAAGAGTGCAATATTGGCAGTGATATTTTTAATGATCGTATCATTTTCTTTCGGATGCGGGAAAAAAGAGAGCGGTAAAGCCCCGGAGGAGAGCACTGTTGCTGCGGTGGAGAGCCCTTCCGAAGAAAAAAAGGAGGAGCAGAAAGAAGAGGCGCCTTCCGAAGAAACGGTTGCAGAAGCTTCCGAGGAGACCGAGCCTGAGGAAAGAGCCCTGACAAAGGAAGAGTTGGAAAAAATAGAAAAAGATCTTGGTGAAACGAAATATAACGGCTTTATAGTGGCTGAATTTGCTTCACCAAAGGATATCTTCTGGGATGAAGTGTTCTACAACGGCGCCGATACGGATATTTCAAAATACGATGAAGATCAGATCGAGAAGGCTTTCTTAAAGGAAACAGGGGATGAAGAGGTCTATGCATCCCTTACATTTGTGGGAAAGAAGGAAACAGAGGATTTCGTAAAAAAGACAACGGGAATGACCTATGGCGAGATGGCCCATCCACTGAACTGGCTTTACTTAAAGGATCAGGACGTCTATGTATTTGAGCATGGCGATACCAATTATGTTCAGGCAAAAGTGATCTCGGGGACGAGAAAGGGTGATGAGCTGAACGTAGATTACATACTGGGTTATTTTGCTGAGAATGAAGAGATTCCGGATGGGCCTGTTTACCGCCTTGTTATGAACGAAGGTCCGGACGGATATGTATTTGTTTCCAATCTCTGGAACCCGCCGGGGGGAAGGGAAGCCGCCGTTAAGGAGATATATGACGGGATAATCCGGAAGTACGCCCGTGCTGTGTCTGAAGGCTGGGATATGGAAAAGCTTTCGGAAAGCAATCTCAACTATCTTCCCGGTCTTTTCAGCAATACCAGGGGAGAGGATTATGATCCCATGGAAAAGATGGGATATTACTACCGGGATCTGGATAATGACGGTATTGACGAACTCTTTATAGGAGCGGATTCCAACGGGGATTATCCGGAAACCATATTTGAAGTATATGGCATCAGGGGAGGAGACTGGATAAGGATCGTCAGTGCCGGGGAAAGGGACAGATACTATCTTTCAAAGGACAATACCTTCTATAACGAAGGTTCATCCTCTGCTTCCAACTATGTGCTTATAAACTATGGCATAGAGGGCTCCTATAAGTTCCTGACACCCATAGACGGTATCATCTATGATAATGACTTTTCAGATTCCGGCAAAGGTCCCTGGTATTATTCCAAAAATGACTTCTGGAATACGGAAAATGCCGAGCAGATCAGCGAGAAAGAGTATGATGATTATGAAAAGAAGGCTGAGGAATCCTATGTCTGGATCGATTATACCCCGTTTTCTTCGGTGGAAATAAAGAAGGATGATACATCATCTGAAGACGATACACCATCAAAGTCCGATATGCCGTCAAAGTCCGATATGTCACCGGTGGGTAATGCCGGAGGACCTTACACAGACGATCAGATCTGTGATCTGGCTCTGGATTATTATGAAAAAGAGACCGGGTACAGACCTTCTTATGCCGGAATAGACAGTGAAAACGGAGATATGGTAACGATACAGCTCTTCGACGATATGGGAGATCATATTTCCACTTCTGCATGGTATGAGATAAACAGAAATACCGGAAAAGGCACAGACACCATTTTCGGTACGGAGATCGCCCTCTGGTAATGACAGCTGATTCCTAAATCCTATGGGGTTTTTATTCAAGTCCGGAGGAAATTATAGTATAATGGTAATACTGCATTTATGAAAGGAGACAGATAAAATGGCAGAGCTTATCTTAGATGGGGTTGATGAACCGGTAATAGACACTACACCAAAGGCTGAAAATGAGATCGTGGCTGCTGATCTTGGAGCTCAGATCGAGCAGATAAAGAGTGAAGTAGAAGCACTTACTCCCGAGGAGCAGAAGACGGTTGATGAATTTGCGGAGAAGATCGATCTGCATAACAGCGCCCTTATTTCCAGATATGGCGAAACCGCAAGAAAAAAGGCCACGGGCTTTGCGGATGATGCACTGAAGGGCGTTTCCGGCAAGGACGTGGGAGAGATAGGAAAACTCCTTACGGAGCTTACGGTTCAGGTTAAGAACTGTGATCCCGATTCCCAGGGAGGATTCAAGCTTTTCAATAACATCAAGAAAAAGGGCGAGGAGCTGAAGGTTCGCTACGGAAAGGTAAGCAGCACCGTGGACGGCATTGCAAAGGAGCTGGAAGGACAGAGGATGAAGCTCCTTGTGGATATAGACAAGCTGGACAAGATGTATGATGAGAACCTGGAGTATTACAAGGAACTCACCATGTACATCCTGGCGGGAAAGAAGAAACTGGAAGAGGTTAAGGCAGGAGAACTTGTAGAGCTTAAGCAGAAGGCTGAGGAAAGCGGAACCCAGGAAGACGCCTGGGCTTACAGGGACTTAAACGAGCGGATCAACCAGTTTGAAAAGCAGATCTATGATATGGAGCTCACCCGTACAACCTGCATGCAGCTTGCTCCCCAGATCAGGATGGTACAGCAGAACGACCAGGAAATGGCCCGCAGCCTCTACACCAGCTCAACCGATACCATTTCCCTCTGGAAGAGGAGAGTGAGCCTGGCCCTTGCCATGGAAAACAGCAGGCAGGCCATAGAAATGCAGCGTTCCGTAAGCGACCTCACAAATAAGATGCTTAAGGAGCAGTCTGCGGCGTTAAAGGTAAATGCCATAGAATCCGCAAAGGAAGCGGAGAGAGGCATAGTCGATATTGAAACCCTGAAACAGGCCAACACTTATATCATCTCCATGATAAATGAAGTTATGAAGATACAGGAAGAAGGCCGGGAGAAGCGCAGGAATGCGGAGATAGAGCTTCAGAATATCGAGAACGAGCTGAAGGAAAATCTGGTGGGACACGCCTGATATATAGGAAATGAGAGACATTTTAAGGGAAAAGTTGATACGGACAATTATTTTTGCAGGGCTTGCAGCAGGTTCATTTTTTCTTATGAAGCTGCTTTCCCCTGCAATGATAATATCTCTTGGCATACGGACGGCAACCGCCATTTCAAGGGCAGTCCCCATTATTTTCGGGGCGGGTTTTGCAGTTTCGTCTGTCAGGCTTATTTCCAGTGCTGCTAAGATACACAGGCAGGAGATGCTTGAGGAAAAAAGGCTCAAATCCTTAGATATCCATAATGATATCGCTGAGCAGTACAGACTGGATGCGGGAAATCCGGTGAATACCAGAAAGAGGCTGGAACAGATAAAGGAATCTACGCCTGGGGCGGTGAACCTGATGGACAGATGCCTGTCCCAGCTTGACCGCATGGATGAGCTGCAGAAACGCCAGCAGATGCTGCTTGAGAGCAATGACGCCGCATACTTAAAAGATACGGTGAATACTCTGGAGCAGGTGGAGCATGAGATCTGCCTTAATTACAGAGGGATAGTAAATCAGTGTATTGTTTCCGGGCCTACAGCGGATGAGAGCAAATTTGACATGGATAAGATAGAGAGATCCTTAAGCAAGAACCGGGAACTTCTCGATCAGTCCAAAGAGCTTCGCAAGGTTTCTGCCGATTGGATCGACAGCTATAATGAGCAGGAGAATCCGGACAGAAGTCTCCTGGACAGCTGGATCAGGACCATAAGGAACACCATAAACGGAGGGGAACAGCTTTGAAAAAGATAATATCTTTACTTTTGACAGTAAGCATGGTTTTTGCATTTACGGCCTGCTCTGTGAATATTTCGGATGATTCTTCCAGATATTCAAAGGAAGAAAGTATGAAGGAGCTGGATGTCTACTACGAAAAGATCGCGCCGGTCTCCATCAGTGCGCCGCTTGATATCTATAATACTGAGGATACGGTAACCAGCCTTGCAAGTATTGATACCTTCCCTATAGTTGCTGAAGGACGGGGAGATATAGATATTGAGATCGCCGCTGCTACGGAAATGAGTTCCAAAGCGCCGGATGACTGGATGATAGAGGTGGCGGAGAACTTTAACAGGTCAAATCAGACCATAGACGGCAGGAAAGTATCTGTATCCGTGAGGAAGATCACCTCCGGTGAAGTGGTTACCTATATGAACGACGGAAATTACCGCCCGGATGTCTTCGTTCCTTCCAACAACGCCTGGGGAGAAATGCTGAAGGCCAGTGGATTCAAGGTTATAGAGCTGGAAGACCGTATCGCCGGAAATACTGCGGGCATTCTTATGGAAAAGAATACCTACGACGGCTTTGTTTCAAAGTACGGTGACGTTACAGTGGATAAGGTGCTGGAGGCTTCCCTTGCTGGAGACCTGACCTTTGCCTACACAAATCCCTATACCTCGTCAACCGGTTTGAATATCCTTACCGCTATGCTGAAGGCCTTTGATCCTTCGGATCCTCTGTCAGACACAGCTTCGGAGAAGCTTCTCGACTATCAGAAGCAATCTCCCCCTGTAGCATATACAACGGCAGTGCTGAGGGAACAGGCTGAAAAAGGTATCATCAAGGCCATGGTCATGGAGGAGCAGGCATACAGGAATACCCCTGAGCTCAGGAAGTATGTCTACACTCCGGCGGGTATAAGACATGATCATCCGGTGTATACCTTTGATTATGTTTCCGAGGAAAAGCAGGCTGCGGCAAGGCTTTTTACCGAATTCTGTCTTTCCGACAAGATGCAGAGACTGGCTTCCGATAAGGGCTTTAACCAGCATGATGAGTATGTTTCCCAGGAATCGGGCTTAGACGGATCAGGTTATATAGCAGCTCAGAAGGTCTGGAAAGCGTCTAAGGACGGAGGAAGACCGGTCATAGCAGTCTTTGTGTCCGATATTTCCGGATCCATGGACGGAATGCCCATCAACTCCCTGAAGGAATCCCTGCTGGCTTCTTCCAAATATATAAGCGATGATCACTATATAGGACTGATATCCTATAATGAAGATGTATATATAAACCTGCCGGTTGAACAGTTTGACGCCACCCAGAGGGCATATTTCTCCGGTGCGGTCAAATCCCTTACAGCCTCCGGGGGAACAGCTACATATAACGCAGTTCTGGTGGGCTTAAAGATGATCGAAGAGAAGATGGAAGAGGTACCTGATGCCAAACCCATGCTCTTCGTTCTTTCAGACGGGGATGCCAACAGGGGCGTGGATCTTAAGAGAGCGTCAAGGATCGTGGGAGGTCTGGATGTTCCCGTATATTCCATAGGCTATAATCTGAGCGGCGGTGACGCTGAGGACCAGCTGAGGACTCTGTCTTCCGTAAACGAAGCAGCACTTATCAACGCCAGCTCGGATGATATAGTAAACCAGTTAAGAAACCTGTTTAATGTGCAGTTATAAATACACTTTTAAGGGTGCCAGGGGTAAGCGCCTGAACGTATAATCCTATGTACGACGGGGTATTAAGCTGCAGGAGCAGTAGTTATGTGTGAGGTGAGAAGGTATGGGTCAATTAACGGAGAGCGAACAGGAAAAACGCAAAAGGAGCGATAGCTTAAGTGGTTCAGTTTCAGCCACTAAGACTTCATCGGCGTCTGCGGCGTCTTCAGCACAGGCAGGCACCGTTTCAGCATCCCAAAGCTGGGTGGGAACGCTTAAAATCAGCAAACGGATCGCAAGTATGAGGAAGGTTTTTTTAAGAAAAAATCCTGAGCTTGAAGCTGCTAAAAAAGTCGCAGAGGAGGCTTCACTGGATGTTTTGCAGGAGTTTAATTCCGGCAAAAATGTCAGCAAAAAATCTCATTACCTCAGAAGACAGGGTTATGAAAAGAAAAGGGACTTTTATGACCTGAAGGCCTGCCAGGAATGGAGGACCGAAAAAGAGCTGGGCGCCCAGACCTGGAGAGCTGAGATGGGCAGATTTCAGGAGACAGGGGAGGGGCAGGTTCTGAGTCGCGGGATAGGTCCGCTGCCCAAATTAGTAGAATTGACACCTGAAGAGCTGTTGACGGATAAAGAAAGAACCCTGATTGACAGTATCATGGAGGGTGATCTTGATGCGAAACTTGAACCCTATAAAAAATACATAAGCGAGGCGAACTTAGCGGATATAACAGAAATCCGTAACAGAATAAGAGAGCTGAAGGAATCCGGAGGAGGTTCGTCGGACACCTTGTCCGGTTTAAAAGAAGACTTAAGAAAGGTCATAAGCAGAATTGTCTTAAGTAGTGCTATAGACAAAAATCGTGAAATAGATGATTCAGATGATTCAGATGATTCAGATGATTCGGATGATTCGGATGATTCGAATGCCGGATCGACAGTGTCCAAGAAACATAAGTTATCGGCTGAAGAAGAGACTATGGTTGAGGATCTTATGGAGGGGGACAATCAGGAGGCCCTTATTCCCTTAATGGCGCATATAAGCGATGAGGTTCTGGATGAAATATCTACTCTCAGGGCTCAGATTTATGCATTGGAGCATCCGTCCAAGACCTCTACCACCACCACAACAACTACCACAACAACTACCGATCAGCTGCCGATTCTGAAAGAAGAATTAGAACGGATTTACAGAAGGGTTATTATTGAGGCTCGTTCAAAAGAGAGAGATGCTTCAACTGTCTCCAGAGCGCAGGCAGAAGTAACTAGCGGAAAAACAGCTGTTAAGCTTTCTGAAGTTCTTGCAGACATTGATGAGATGATGGGCTGCAGCAGGGACTTTGTCGATTATTCCGATGATAAGGAATTCGTCAAGACCTTCGAAGAGAGGTATAAGACACTGGAAAGATACGCGAGGATCGCTTCGCTTATGAGTCTTCCCAGCCTGGCTTCACTGGCCAACGCGGATGAGATCACTGCCAAATCCAAAAAGTTTGCCGGACAGCTTGATTTTTACCGGGCGAAAATGGATATAATCAGCAGTCCTTTCTATATGGTAATGAGACAGTCTGATACCAAATGGATGACCACTGAAGGCCTGGCAAAGAAGATTGCGGAATGCAGGTCTGACGGAAGAGACGATCTGGCGGATTACCTGGATGCCATCCGTCGCATAAAGGTGCTGGAAAAGCAGGGAGTAAAGCGCGTTAGCGAAGGAAAAGGACTGTATAGAAAAGAGGCCGGTCCGGACCCGGGACGGGTAGGGGCATATGTGGCAGTGGGTACAAAGAGAACGAGCCTTACGGTTTCTCCCGGATTAAGCGGTTTTTCAAGCGAAAAGCATAATAACAGCTTGCACACAGCGGATGTAGAGGAAAAGGGACTGAAGGTTGGTACTTCCATAGGCGCCAGCGCAACCTTAAGGGGCGTGGAAGTAGGTGATTACTATCAAAGCAAGGACGGAGTGGTAAAAGCGTCAGCCGAGGTTGTTGTCGGTGAGATTAAAGCATCGGGCAGCGTGGGAGCGTCTTTTTCTGCAAGTACTGATAAAATTGAGATGGAAGCCGGCATTGCCGGTAAGGTATCAGCCAGTTTCCTGAGGACAAGAGTGGGAGTGTCTGCCTATTCTCCCGCTAAAAAGGAAGAGGAGAAGGATAAAGGAAAGGTTTTGTCTGCTAAAAAGAAGGGATTGTTTGGGGCAGAACTGTCATTTGAGGGGGAAATAGGATCGGCATCCGGAGAGGTTGCAGCCAAAGTCGGATCGTTCGAAAAGGATGGTCAAAGGTATCACGGTGTTGTAGGAATGATCGGAGGCCAGGCCTCTGTGGTGACCGGAAAGGTTAAAGCGTCCATTACTTTTTTGGGTATAAAGGTTGGCGTTGGTATTTCAGGGCAGGCAGGATCTGTGGCCGGTTCTATCGGAGGATATGCTGCTGTTGAGGGCAAGGTAGGATTCAGCGTAGGCGCGGCATTGGGACTTGGGCTGAATATGGACATAGATATAGATGCCAGCTACTGGGTAAGTCAGATTAAGGAAGCCATAATAAAACAAGGCCTTTCGTGGTACAGTAAGCGTAAGACCAAACAGACTGAAGAAAAAGATCAAAAGGCCGGATCCGACAGTGTGGGGGTAGAAGACAAGAAAGACGAAGACGGGGAAACGGTAGATTCGGCAAAAGTAGTGACTGTCAGTGGACCCCAAAAGAAAGACGGGGAATCTGAAGACGGGGAAACGGTAGATTCGGCAAAAGCAGTGACTGTCAGCGGACCCCAAAAGAAAGACGGGGAATCTGAAGCAGAATCAACAGATGAGAAGACGCCGTTAGAAGAAGCGGCTGTTCTTGAACATAAAGAGAAGGAGACAGGGATGGTTTTTGACGAAGAAGAAGATTTTGATAGTTTGACATATTATAAGAGAAGGGCGGGATGTTTTTGGTTCCTGCGGCGGAAACCAAGGCAACCACTTTATCGCCATTACTATCATCAAAGTAAAAAATGACCAATATTGAACCGGAAACATAGTACTCTATAACAAATACTATTATGAAAGGCGGAAGAATCATGTACGAAAACTTATTACCCATAGGCTCAGTTGTTTTGTTAAAGGGCGCAAAGACAAAGCTCATGATCATGGGAAGGATCCTGTCGGATGAAAAAATGGAGGAGATATATGACTACGTAGGCTGCATATATCCTCTGGGTATGACAGGTGATGACAACAATTACTTCTTCAACAGGGATGGTATCGAAAAGGTGTTTTTCGTAGGATTCCAGGATGAGGAAGAACTGAATTTCCGCAGCGAAGTCCTGGCAGAGCTGGGAGAACTGGAGATAAAGGACGGAGAGATAGTACCGAAGGAGTGATCATATGGAAATCATAGGGATCGATCATACCAGTCTGCCTTTGTTTCAGAATATCCTTTTTGAACCCGGATATCCTATAGAGGGAGAGAGGATAGATCTGGGGCTTTTCGAGGATGATACTGCTGCGGGGACTGCGATTTTCAGTATCTCTGGCGAAGAGGCAGTGCTTCATTCCATTTTTATCCCGCCTTCTTTCAGAAGAAGGGGCCTGGGAAGGGAGCTGCTTAATAATATTATCATGTTTTCCAGGGCTGCCGGCGGCAGGTTCATTACAGCGAATTACTTAAAACAGAGTGATGATCTGGAGGAACTCCTTCTGTCCCTTGGGTTCATTGTTATTAATGAACCCTCTGTATACACTTTTACTCTGGAAGAGGCCAAAAAAAGTGATTTTACCACAGAGTGGATCTATGGAAAGGAATACTCCGGAACAGTGAGGTCCCTTTCGGAAATGGATCGGAAGGAAACAAATGCCGTACTGAAATTCCTTGAAGAGGGAGAATATCCTGTAAATACGTTAAAGAATAATGTGTTGTTACGGGATCTCAGCCTTTCGGTGTTTGATAAGCACGGAGAAGTTGCGGCTACAGTTCTGTGTTCCGGTGCGGGGGACAGGATCATCATCGACTTTCTTCATAGCAGGGACAATGCTTATAAACAGCTGTTGCTTTTGATCCGGTCATTTTTTGATGCTGTTGAAAACAACGGATACGGTTTGAACCCCTTAGTTTTTCAGGCGATCAATCCCATGGCCCTTTCCATAACCGAAAAGCTTATCGGGAAAACGCCGGAGGTTTACGGAACATCCGCATATGCGGTATTTGAACTGTTTTGAGCAGTTGCCCGAATTATCATTTACCTTTTCCCCTTAAAGGAGTATAATGCACTGATATAGTGTTTTAACTATTCAGAACAGTCACTTGCGGAACCGCAAGTGACGTGCGAAGATCCTGGCATTTTGGCATTCGGTCCATCGTGCGAAGCACGATTTAATTGACCGAATGCGTCATATCTGTTCAAAACCAGAGGGTCTTGAACAGATATGTAGTGTTTTTGCATTGATACGGACATCCGGGGAGGAACTGTAAGTTGGGTCTGGGGGAAAAACTTGTAGAAGAACTTGGGGTCAAGCCCCTGTTTTCCATTGGCCCCGTAGTCATTACGGAGTCGATAGTAAATACTTGGATCTTATTGGTGATCGTACTAATAGCCTGTATTCTCCTTACCAGGGGTTTCACCGTTGAAAATCCCGGGAAAAGACAGCTGGCTGTTGAAGCGTTCGTGACCTGGGTAAGGGATCTGACGCACAGCATGCTTGGAGATGAGGCCGTGGGCTATTCCTGGTTTACCATCACCATGCTCTTTTTTATCGGACTGACAAATCTTTCGGCACTCATTGAGACTGCCGTTTCTGATGAATATACTTTCATGAAGCCGCCCACAAAGGACTTAAACGTGACCATAGCACTGGCTCTTATGAGCATAGTCATTGTTGAGATCGCAGGCATCCACAGGAAAGGCGTGGGGGGATGGCTTAAGTCTTTCACAAAACCTATCGCTATAATCACACCCATCAATATTCTCGAGATCATAATCAAGCCGCTCTCACTTTGTATGCGACTTTTCGGTAACATTTTCGGTGGATTCATCATCATGGAGCTCTTAAAGATCCTTGTTCCTCTTGCGATCCCCGTTCCGTTCAGTTGCTATTTTGAGATATTTGATGCGCTGTTACAGGCATATGTTTTTGTTTTTCTTACGTCCATATACATTAGCGAAGCAGTAGAACAGGAGGGATAAAAATGAGTTTAACAGCTTTGGGAGCAGGAATCGCAGCACTTGGATGTATCGGAGCAGGTGTGGGTATCGGTATCGCCACCGCTAAGGCTACAGACGCAGTAGCTAGGCAGCCGGAGGCAGAAGGAAAGATCCGTACCACCCTTATCCTGGGAGCGGCCCTTGCAGAGGCTACCGCTATATATTCACTTGTTACGGCCATACTTATCATATTTGTACTTGGAAAGTGATACTTATAAAGGAGGTTGATCCATGGGGATCGTTTCCATACATCCGGCATCAATAGCTTTTACTATTGCCAATGTCCTTATATTGTTCTTTATCCTCAAGCGCTTTTTATTTGCGCCTGTTGATAAGATACTGCAGGAACGGGCAAACCGCATAGTGGAGAACAAGGAAAATGCGGAAAAAGCCGCTGAAGAAGCCGAGGAACTGAAAAAGAAATACAGTGAAAAAGTGGCTGAGATCGAGGAAGCCGAGAAAACCAGGCTTTCTGAGGCAAACAGGAAAGCGGTTGAAGAGTACGACCGGATTATCAACGACGCAAATAAGCGGGCTGAACAGATCATAGAGGATGCGGGCAGGAAAGCCGAGATGGAAGCTGCTGTAAGGGATGCCGAGCAGGAGAGAAAGATCGCGGAGATAGTTTCCGCAGCCGCAAAGAAGATCGCAGCGGGCAGCAATAACGCTGAAACAGATAACAGCCTCTTAGAGGATTTTTTGAGCAAGGCGGGGGAAGAAGATGGCAACTGATGCCGTGGAAAGAAAAAAAGCCGTGAATGCCGAGCTTAAATATGTGACAAAGCCTTCCGACAGCCAGATTTTCCGCTTGAAGGAATTCGTTAAGAAGAAGCTTGGGGCGGAAGAGGTTTCCCTGGAACTTATCGAGGATAAGTCTATCGGCGGAGGTTTCATCCTTACCGCAGGAAGCCTTGTCTATGACTGGAGTACGGCAGGCAGGACCGGTCAGTTTGAGAAACTCATTGAAGCGGTGCTTGTCGAGACCCAATACGACGAGAAGGATCTGCTGGACATATTAAAGGCCGAAGTCAATGATTTTGAGCTTCACGCCGAATCAAACGAAGTCGGTACAGTGGAGTTCGTTGGTGACGGTATCGCCTTTCTCCAGGGCGTGGAACACGCGGTTTACGGAGAAGTGGTGGTATTTGATGACGGCACCAGAGGAATGGTCCAGAATATCGAAGTCGATCAGGTGGGCTGTATCCTTTTCGGAAGAGACCAGAATATCAGAGAGGGCATGCGGGCTGTCCGTACAAGTAAGAGAGCCAGTATCCCCGTGGGAGATGCTTTTCTTGGCAGGGTTATAAATGCCCTGGGAGATCCCATAGACGGTAAAGGAAAGATCAAAGCCGTGAGCCACAGGCCCATAGAGTTCCCGGCCCCCGGAATAGTGGATAGAAAACCGGTGGGAGTGCCCATGGAAACAGGAATCCTGGCCATCGACTCCATGTTTCCCATAGGAAGAGGACAGAGAGAGCTGATCATCGGGGACAGACAGACCGGAAAGACTTCCATTGCCATAGATACCATAATCAATCAGAAGGGTAAGGGAGTAAAGTGTATCTACGTAGCTATCGGCCAGAAGGCGTCGACGGTTGCGAAGATAGTATCCACCCTTAAGAAGACCGGATCCATGGAATATACCACAGTTGTTTCCGCAACTGCCAGCGACCCGGCACCTCTTCAGTACATAGCGCCTTATTCCGCAACGGCTTTGGCTGAGCAGTTCATGTACAAGGGCGATGATGTACTGATAGTATATGATGACCTTTCAAAGCACGCAGTGGCATACAGGTCCATATCCCTGCTTTTAGGGCGTCCGCCCGGGCGGGAAGCCTATCCCGGAGATGTATTCTATCTTCATTCCAGGCTTCTTGAGAGATCCAGCCGCCTGTCAGATGAGCTGGGAGGAGGATCCATGACGGCGCTTCCCGTTATAGAGACTCAGGCCGGAGACGTGTCCGATTATATCCCTACGAATGTCATCTCCATTACCGACGGACAGATATTCTTAGAGGGAGACCTGTTCTTCGAGGGACAGAGACCGGCGGTGAATGTGGGACTTTCCGTATCCAGAGTCGGAGGCGCAGCCCAGAACAAAGCCATGAAAAAAGCGGTGGGTTCACTTCGTATCGATCTGGCCCAGTACAGGGAAATGGCTGTATTTACCCAGTTTTCATCCGATCTGGACTTTGCTACAAAGCAGATGCTGGTCCATGGCGAAACCCTGATGGAGCTCTTAAAGCAGCCCCTGGAGCATCCCTTTACCATGGCGGAACAGGTCATACTGCTTATCGCGGCAAATAATAAGCAGATGGACGGTATCGAAATAAAGAGGATAAAGGAATTCCGGAAAGGTCTTTTATCCTATATGGAGAAGGTTCACGGAGATATTTTCAAGACTTTGGAGCAGCGCCAGATCTTAGATGAGGAGCTGACCGAAAAGATCTTGTCCGGTGTTATCGAATTTAAGGAAAACGAGTGGAAAGAAGCATAAGGCAGGTTCTGTCCTATGGCCAGTACGAAAGAGATTAAGAACAGGATAAACAGCATAAAGGAAACCCAGAAGATCACCAATGCCATGTATCTGATCTCTTCTACAAAGCTCAGGAAGGCCAAGAAGGAATTGGAGCAGACAGAGCCCTATTTCTACGGCATGCAGGCTATGACGGAGCGGTTGGCCCGTCATGTATCGGGAATAAACAGTCCTTTCTTCCGTCCCATTGATGAAGAAAAGGATAAGGACCGGACGGTGGCCTTTCTGGTAATAACGGCGGATAAGGGCCTTGCGGGAGCCTATAACCACAATGTATTAAAGCTTACCGAAGAGGAAATGGCCAAACACAAAAACACTAAGCTTTTTGTGGTGGGAGAGCTGGGAAGAAAGCATTTTGAAAATAAGCATATTCCCATAGACGAAGAATTCCTCTATACGGCTCAGAACCCAACCCTGCACCGTTCAAGGGTAATAACTCTGAGGCTCTTAGAGCTTTATGAAACGGAGCAGATACAGGAATTATTCATTGTTTATACCATTATGGTGAACAGCACGGAAATGGAATCCATGATCCACAGGCTCCTTCCCCTGAAGGAAGCAACGATCATGAGCATTCCGGCGGATGTTTATCAGGAAGAGTTCCAGCTGATACCTTCCCCGGAGGATGTTATAAAAGCGGTTGTTCCAAACTGTATCAACGGATATATCTTCAGTGCGCTGGTGGAATCCTTCTGCTGCGAACAGCACGCCAGGATGACAGCCATGCAGTCGGCGAATGACAGTGCCAACAGCATCCTGCACACACTGAACCTTGAATTCAACAGGGTACGGCAGGCGGCCATTACCCAGGAGATAACAGAGGTCTGCAGCGGGGCCAAAGCCCAGAAACAAAGAAGGAAGAAAAAAGCAAAAGCTTCAGGATCATAAGAATGGAAAGCAGGAATAAAGAAGGAAAGATAATACAGGTAATGGGGCCGGTGGTGGACGTACAGTTCCCGGACAGAAAGAGCCTGCCCTATATCAGGGATGCCCTCAGCGTAGATAATAACGGCACAAAGGGCGTTATGGAAGTGTCCCAGCATATCGGTGACGGGGTGGTGCGCTGCATCATGCTTACCGAAAGCGAGGGGCTTCATAAAGATATGCCGGTAAAGGACAACGGCGGGCCGATCCAGGTGCCTGTGGGCAAGAGGACTCTTGGCAGGCTTTTCAATGTTTTCGGCGACACCATCGACCATGGAGAAGATATCAGCGAGGGAGAGCAGTGGGTTATCCACCGTGAGCCCCCGAGATTTGAAGACCAGTCCCCGGTTCAGGAGATACTTGAAACGGGAATTAAAGTAATAGACCTTCTGGCACCTTACGCAAAGGGCGGAAAGATCGGACTTTTCGGCGGAGCCGGCGTGGGTAAGACCGTGCTCATACAGGAGCTTATTACGAATATAGCTACGGAACACGGAGGATATTCCATCTTTACCGGAGTGGGAGAGAGATCCCGTGAAGGTAACGACCTTTGGTCAGAGATGAAGGAATCTGGAGTTCTTGAAAAGACCGCCCTCGTTTTCGGACAGATGAACGAGCCCCCGGGGGCAAGAATGAGGGTTGCCGAAACCGGGCTTACAATGGCCGAGTATTTCAGGGATGTGGAAAACAGGGATGTGCTGCTTTTCATAGATAATATATTCCGTTTTGTCCAGGCGGGAAGCGAAGTTTCCGCACTGCTTGGAAGAATGCCCTCAGCCGTGGGTTATCAGCCCACCCTTGCAAACGACATGGGTGAATTGCAGGAGAGGATAGCCTCCACCACCAAGGGCTCAGTCACAAGTATACAGGCAGTATATGTGCCGGCTGACGACCTTACGGACCCCGCACCTGCCACCACCTTTGCACATCTGGACGCCACCACGGTGCTTTCCAGAAAGATCGTGGAACAGGGTATTTATCCTGCGGTGGATCCTCTGGAATCCAGCTCCAGGATACTGGAACCTGAGGTTGTGGGAGACGACCACTACAATACCGCCCTCATGGTTCAGCAGACACTTCAGAAATATAAGGAACTCCAGGATATCATTGCAATACTGGGTATGGAAGAGCTTTCCGAGGAAGACAAGCAGACGGTGTTCCGCGCCAGGAAGATACAGAAATTCCTGTCCCAGCCCTTCCATGTGGCGGAGAACTTCACCGGTACACCGGGTAAATACGTAAGGTTAGAGGATTCCATAAAGGGTTTCCAGGCTATTATCAACGGCGATGTGGATCATTATCCCGAGGAAGCGTTCTTCAATGTGGGAACCATTGATGATGTAGCAGAGAAGGCGAAAAAACTCTGATGGGCAATTTTTACTTTTTCAGGATAATTGCCAGTAACGGCATTATTTTTGAAGGAAAAATCAGAACAGTCATCTTTAACACCATAGACGGGCAGCTGGAATTGCAGGCCCATCATGAGGAGATGGTTATCGCGGTGGATCTGGGGTCCCTTAAGTTTCAGACGCCCGATTTCGAGTGGCACCGTTATATAGTGGGAATAGGGACTGCGCAGGTGGCTAACAACCGCTGCACTGTGCTTGTAGATACCTGCGAAAAGCCGGAGGAGATCGACAGAAACAGAGCAAAGGCTGCATTGGAGAGGGCAAAGGAGCAGCTCCGTCAGAAGCATTCCATTGAGGAATACAAGATGTCAAAGGCTTCCCTTGCCAGAGCCCTTACAAGACTGAAGGAAACATATAAGGAGTGATCCGTTATGGAAAATGAAAGGATAGTGGTCCTCGATTTCGGAGGACAGTACAAGCAGCTGATCGCAAGACGTGTAAGGGAGCAGAATGTTTACTGCGAGATATTTCCGTCTGAGATCGGAATTGAAAAGCTGAAGGAGTTATCTCCTCAGGGGATCATCCTCACAGGAGGTCCAAACAGTGTATACGCCCCGGAGTCACCACGCTTTGACCCTGGGATTTTTAATTTGGGGATACCGGTTTTAGGCATCTGCTACGGTTCCCAGCTGATGGCCTATCTCCTTGGGGGAGAGGTGAAATCGGCACCTGTCAGCGAATACGGCCATACGGAAGTGTGTATTGATAAACCGGATTCCCTGATTTTCAAGGATATTCCCTCATCCGGCGGATCCTCAAAGATCACGAGCTGGATGAGCCATACGGATTACATAGCCAAAGCCCCTGCGGGTTTTGAGGTCACTGCCCATACGTCAAACTGTCCGGTGGCCGGAATGGAAGCTCCGGAGAAAAAGCTGTACGCCGTGCAGTTCCATCCCGAGGTCATGCATACGGAATACGGCGCCGGGATGATAAGGCGTTTCGTCATAGATGTCTGTGGCTGCAGCGGCAGCTGGAAGATGGCGTCCTTTGCGGAGAAGACCATAAAGGAACTGCGGGAGAAGATAGGATCCGACAGGGTCCTTCTGGGACTTTCCGGCGGAGTGGATTCCACCGTGACGGCGGTACTTCTCTCTAAAGCCATCGGAAAGCAGCTGTACTGTGTATTTGTGGATCACGGTCTCATGCGTAAAAACGAAGGGGACGAAGTGGAAGCCGTATTCGGCCCCGGCGGCAGATTTGAGGACTTAAACTTTATCCGTGTCAATGCGGCTGACGAGTATTTTGAAATGCTTAAAGGCGTGGAAGAACCGGAAGAAAAGCGGAAGCTCATCGGTAATAAGTTTGTGGAGATCTTCGGTAAGGAGGCCAAGCGGCTTGCCGGAACCGGAGGATTTAAATACATGGCCCAGGGCACTATTTATCCTGATGTGGTGGAGAGCGGCACCGGCAAGGACGGCGCTGTCATCAAGTCCCATCACAACGTGGGCGGCCTTCCCCGGGATTTAGTTGTTGAGCTTGGCTTTGACGAAGAGCCTGTGGAACCGCTCCGGGCTTTATTCAAGGATGAAGTGCGTAAGACCGGATTGGAACTTGGCATCCCCAGCGAGCTGGTAAACCGTCAGCCCTTCCCCGGCCCCGGTCTCGGAATCCGTGTGGTTGGAGAAGTGACACCCGAGAAGGTGGCCATGGTCCAGGAAGCAGACGCCATCTACCGTGAAGAGCTCACCCAGGCGGGTATAGACACAGGCAAGGGGCAGTTTTTCGCAGCCCTTTCAAATATGCGCTCCGTAGGCGTAATGGGCGACTTCCGCACCTATGACTACGCAGTTGTCCTCCGGGGAGTGATCACAACAGACTTCATGACTGCAGAAGCAGCTGAGATCCCCTGGACCGTCCTTCAGACCTGCATGAACCGCATTATCAACGAGGTCAAAGGCGTAAACCGAGTCCTCTACGATCTCACCTCCAAGCCCCCCGGCACGATAGAGATGGAGTAGACGAAAAAACGTGGGAATCCGCTTAAACAGTGGGTTCCCATTTTTTGTGGTTGCAAAATGGTTGCAAATATTTTGCATTCACTCTAATTAGGAAAATCAATAGCCGGAAATCATGACCGGCATCATTCACTCATTCGAGTAATTTTTCACATATATAAAACTACATATATTTCGGATTCCAAGGATCATATGCCATATGACTTATGAAGAAAGTAGGAGTTTTTTACCGTAATTTCGTAACGGCGGAAAGCATTTCAAATGTATTACGAGTAAAAAATTCAAATTTTTTTAAAGTGGCTTTCGGATTAGGAAAAATATGTCCCACATAACTAATGAGAAACATAAAGGAGCATTCCTGTTCCGGTCCGCGAGAGGTTGTTGCGGCTATAGGATATGGTGAAATGTCGGATGATGAGGTGGAATTAAGACAATATCTTCAGCGTGTTGCGGATAATACAGAGTTTACTGCATGGTATTTCGGTCATTTTCATGAGGATACAGAGGTGGAGGATATGTTTTTCTGCCTCTATGATGAGGTGGTAACGATTTAATATCCGAAAGTTCGTTGAGGTTATAGACATACTATGATATAATACGTCTATAAAGAATGGAGGTGATTTCGATGTATGCACTGCAAGAAACAATTCGTCCATCAGCGGATCTTAGAAATCATTATAACGAAGTATCTAAACAATGTCGTGAAAATAATGAGGCCGTAATTATCACTGTAAATGGCAGAGGTGATACAGTATCTCTTGGATATGAAGAATACAAGAGAATGAAGGCCAGAATAGAACTTTTAGAGATTTTGGCGGAAGCTGATGAGGATGTTAAGTGTGGAAGAGTCGCTCCGATTAAGGATACATTCGATGATTTACGAAGGATGCTTAAGGAGGACCAGGCTTGAAGTATAAAGTTGAAAGAACGGATACAGCCGATTCCCTTATTCGTAAGATTGTTCTTTATATAGCAGAAAACTTCGGAAACGATGTTGCCCTTGAGAAATTGGATTATTTGGAAGAGTCAATTATGAATCCGGGAGATGATCCATACATCGGTGTGCAACCAAGATACAATGTATTAAAGCGCCAAGGATACTTAGTACTTATATTGGAAAAGGATCTTGTATTTTACAAGGTTGATGATGACAAAAAGGTTGTGACAGTATATGCTGTTGTAGACCAGAGACAGGATTATTTAAGTATTATCCGAGGTCTTTAAGAATAAACTTACTCGTGTGAATAGAGGTGTATGGAGATAAAAAGGTCATTGCGCTTAAAGGTAATCATGAGCAGATGTTCCTGGAATAACAAAAAACAGGGGATCCCGTCGCGAGAACAGGGTCCCCTGTTTAGAAGATAGTATATATTTTTACAGCTTTTTATTTACTATAGCTGAAAGAAGGAGAGTTCCTGCTCCAGCTGTTTGGAGATACCATTCAGATCCTCAGCAGAACCGGCAAGCATGTTTACTGTAGCATTAAGCTCCTGCATGGATGCGCTGGTTTCTTCAGTGGATGCAGCGTTTTCTTCGGAAATTGCAGACAGGGAACTCATGGCATCCACGATCTGCTCTTTGTTTGCGTTACATTCCTCAGTAAGGCCTGAAATGGTATTAACACCATCAACGGTACCGGATACGTTATCGATAAGGCCGTTAATTATTTCTACTGTTTCCCCGAGAACAGATATTACTTCGTTGCCGATATCCGATATTTCTGTTGTCTTTTCCATGGCATCATTCGAATGTGCAAGAAGCTGACTCATTTCATCACGGATCTCTCCGGCTGTGCCGCCGCTTTCTGCGGCCAGTTTTCCGATCTCCTCTGCAACAACCGCAAAACCCCGGCCCTGCTCGCCGGCTCTTGCGGCTTCAATAGAAGCGTTAAGAGCAAGCAGATTTGTCTGTGAAGCTATTCCGGTTATACCGTCAACCTTTTCATTAACCTTTGTAACGGCTGAATTTGTTTCCTTCATTGTGTCGGATATAACGCTGACGGCCTCTTCCATGCGGTTCATATTATCCTGAAGTTTCCTTAAAGCTTCTGCACTCTGCATGGAAGCGTCATTCATATGGGCTGCATTACCTGCAAGGTTTTCGGCATTATCAGAAACGTTCTGGATAGCGTCTGAAAGCATACCAATATTCTCCGTGGATTTCTGTACGTTGTCAGCCTGGTCTGTTGCACCCCTCGCCATTTCCTGTACAGCTTCCGAAACACCATCAGCGGTTCCGGACATCTGCTGAGCAGTATCTGCAAGATCTGTACTGGATTTTAATACTTTGCCTGCCGCCTGCCGGATATTTCCAACTATCTCGGAAAGTCTTTCATCAAGGGTCAAAGCGCTTTCAGCGATCACACCGATTTCGTCTGTCCTCGCAAGAAGTGCAGAGTCCATGTCGTTGTTGAGTTTTCCACCTGCAAGGGTATTGATGTACTCGGCGATACTATTCATCTGTTTTGAGATCTTAAGAGCGAGCCATATGCCGATAACGGCTACGATAATAACAGAGATTATGGCAATACCGGCCATAGTCAGCACGCTTCTTATAATAGACTTGGAGACATCAGATGTCTCTCTTCCGGTAAATACCATTCCAACAACGGAACCGTCAGCATTTTTCAGGGGACAATAGTATCCGAAGTAGGGCATCCCCTCAATATTCAATGTTGTAGAATGGAATTCCTGACCGCCCTTCAATGTTGCAGCAATAACTGCGTCAGATGCCTTTGTTCCGACGAGTTTTTCTGTGGTTCCGGATTTATATATAGTTGTAAGATAGCGGGTATCTCCATAGAAGATGGTGTAATCTATTCCGGTTTCCTTTTTGAGATCATCTATCATGGCTTCTAGTTCATCCATGATGATGCCGTCGCCTTTCATAAGGACGTCACCATCCAGATACCAGTCGCCCTCATCATTCAGGGAGGAAATGGCACTTTCCAGCTGTTCGCAGGTTGCCTTTAATTCTTCAATAATGAGACTGTTATAGGTGGAACGGATGATATTTGAGCCGATTATTGTGATAAGAGCCGAGACAACGATAATCGCTCCAAGCGCAATAGAAATAAATTTGACAAGTAGTTTTCCCTTTTTAGGTTTATGCATATTTATATCCCTTTCTGAAACAGTTAGATATCAAACTATTATTTTATTCTTTTTGGAAATGCCTGTCAATCAGCCGCTCCTGTGGTAAAATGAGGATACAATTATATGATATTGCAGAGTTTATCAACCGGGGGATTTATGAAACAGTTATTAGCTACGCATCTGGCGTTCAAAAGATACATTCTTACCAAACTTAAGGAATACGGTCTGAAGACAGGACAGCCAAAGGTCATGTATTATATTGCGTTACATGAGGGATGCAAGCAAAAGGATATAGCGGAGAACTGTTATATCCGATCGGCTACGCTTTCGTCGGTACTTTCAAATATGGAAAAAAAAGGCCTGATAGAAAGAAAAAGTCCTGAAGGTAACAAGCGGGCATACTCGATATATATAAAAGATGAGGCACGACCCGTATTTGAAGCTGTCGAAAAGGCATTTGATGAGGCAAAAAAAAGGGCATTTGCCGGTTTTTCAGATAAAGAGGCAGAGGTACTGACAAAGTATCTCGAAAAAGTTGAAAAGAACCTGAAAACAAAGTGAGATATGAATAGAGACTGCCTGGCGATTGCCGGGCGGTTTCCTGAATATGCGCAATTTGTGACTTAGAAGAGCAATTCTCTTGGATTAAGCCACAGAGATACGGGGTTTCAAAGCGTCGAGAAATGGGAATGTGTGGCTTAAAAGAGAGAAAGCCCGGATTGAGCCACAGAGATACGGGATTTCAAAGCGTCGAGAAATGGGAATGTGTGGCTTAAAAGAGAGAAAGCCCGGATTGAGCCACAGAGATACGGGGTTTCAAAGCGTCGAGAAATGGGAATGTGTGGCTTAAAAGAGAGAAAGCCCGGATTGAGCCACAGAGATGCAATATTTCAAGGCACCGATAATTGGGAACATGTGGCTTAAAAAGAAGAAGTCTCAGATTTAACCAAAATAAAGAAAAGAGGAGGAAGTCGTTAAATACGGTGTATAATAGGCATATCGTTTTATAATTTAACTGGAAAAAGATGAAATAAAGGGGATTTATGATAGTTAAGATATTACCGGTCAAGATTAATGGCGGAGAAGTTTGATATATCTTGCGATATTATTCACTATCGATTGAAATCGTCACATCTTCTTTTCCAAGCATTTTAGCAAGTTCATCTTCATTCTTATCTGTTATACGTCCAAGACGAGTATACGCCCAGGAATTAGAACCATAGAAAATAACGATCTGGTCACCCGAATACAGGACTATGTCTCCGGCTTCTGTCGTGGTCTGTACATCGTTTCGCGGAAGGCTCGTTCCTATGGAGCCGACCTGTTCAAAACCTCCGTACATGGACATCTTGATAGATAGCGGTTCTTTCGAAACAAGATCCATAAGTGCTTCCACCGATTCATTATCTTCCCACTCTACGGAAACTTTTTTTCCATTTATTGCCATAACCATCGTATCTGACTCCTGCTCCGGTTCATTGTCTTGAATTATCTCTTTTTCACTGACCTCAGATTCTGTCGTCACTTCGCCGGCTTCATATACAGTTTCCGCATCCTCTGAGGCAGTTATTGTAACAGGTTCTGTTTCCTGTGATCCAGCCGGTGATTCTTTCACATTCCCGGTTTGTCCGCACGCAGTCACAGACACCAGCATCACAAATACGAATAAGATGATGCCTATTTTTCTTCCCTTATTCCAGAGCCCTTCCAAACTGATATGCTTCATCTTTCTCTGTATCCTTTCCGTCTGCCTCTCCCGGATCTGAGATTCCGCCGCAGAACAGTGATCCGGCAAACTCTGCCTTTTCAAAGCAGTCCACCCAGCCCTGAAGCCCGCTTACCGCTTTCTCAGGTACATACTCTTCATCCTCATAAGCCACGGAAAGCATATATACCTTACGGAATCTATAATCAGAAGGATAAAGCGGATTCAGCCTGTCAAGCAGTGTCTTCATCTGCCCGCTCATCTCGTAGTAATAGATCGGTGTGGCAAAAACAAGCGTATCTGCATTTTTTACCTTCTCTGCAATCTCTATGGCATCGTCCTTCAGAACGCACTGCTGCGTCTTCTGGCAGGCAAGACAGCCGATACAAAAACCGATCTTCTTACCCTTAAGGCTGATATGCTCCACCTCATGTCCGGCATCCTTAGCACCTGCGATCAGCTGCTCCGTCAAGATATCCGAATTGCTCTTTGCCCGCAGGCTGGTTGAAATAACAATCACCTTACTCATAATGACCTCCCTTACTGCAGATACTGCTCATAAAAACTCTGGAGCTTGTCAAAAGGAATATAGTCTTTATCGCCGCCATCATAAAGATCTGTATGTACTGCGTCAGGAATGATAAGAAGTTCCTTGTTGTCCGCATACTTACTGTCCTTCACCATATCAGAATATGCATCCTTTGAAAAATAGCAGGAATGCGCCTTCTCTCCATGTATCAGCAAAACTGCACTTCTGATCTCGTTACTGTATTTAAGGATTGGCTGATTTATGAATGACTCGCATCCGATCACGTTCCAGCCATCATTGGAATTAAGGCTTCTTACGTGATATCCGCGGTCTGTCTTGTAATAGTCATAGTAATCCTTCACAAAAAACGGAGCAGCTTCAGGAAGAGGATCCACAACGCCGCCTGCACGCTTGTATTCACCGGCTTTTAAGTCTTCAAGTCTCTGTGCGCAAATGGCTGCTCTCTGTTTATAACGGGCTTCTTCACTGTCTTCAGAATCAAAGTAGCCCTTTGCCCCTACTCTGGTCATGTCATACATGGTAGATGCTACGGTAGCCTTGATCCTGGTATCAAGTGCCGCGGTATTGATCGCCATTCCACCCCATCCGCAGATTCCCAGAATGCCGATCCTGTCCGAATCCACCTTTTCATTCAGGGAGAGAAAATCTACCGCCGCCATAAAATCCTCCGTATTGATATCAGGTGAAGCCATATATCTTGGATATCCTCCGCTCTCGCCCGTAAAGGAAGGATCAAAAGCTATCGTCAGAAATCCCCTCTCAGCCATAGTCTGTGCGTACAGGCCGGAACTCTGTTCCTTTACTGCTCCAAAAGGTCCGCTTACGGCTATTGCAGGAAGTTTTCCTTCAGCATTCTTGGGAACATACATGTCAGCTGCCAGCGTGATTCCGTAACGATTCACAAAAGTCACCTTGCTGTGATCTGCCTTATCGCTCTTCGGGAAAGTCTTATCCCATTCCTGTGTAAGATTCAGTTCCTCTTTCTTTATCATCGTGATTACCTCCAATTCTACCGGTCTGCCTGCTTCATTTCCTTTTCCGTGGTACGGATCAGAAAATCCAGGCAATCGACCTTCCTTCCGCTCTCGTGCAGCTCATCCATCAGCCTGCACCGGTCTTTCCTCATCATTTGCAGGGCACCTGCCATGTTTCCGGATTCACACATCCTTATGACGTCCTCAGTTGTTTTTTTGCAGCAACCCGCATCGGACAGGTTTTGCTTCAATCGTTTCAGATCCATGGTATTCCTCGCATCCTGCATAGATTCTTTTCTTTACAGTTCCTATCATAAACGCTTGAACGAATCCTCGCTAATGGTTATAATGAATATCGTGATATGCCTTTTTGGAATATCAACGATAGTATGAAAGGATGATCCTCATGGAAATAAGAACCCTTAGATACTTCCTTGCCGTTGCAAGGGAAGAAAATATGACACGCGCTGCGGATCTTCTGCATGTCACACAGCCCACGCTTTCAAAGCAATTGAAAGCCCTTGAGGATGAACTGAGAAAGAAGCTCTTTACCCGTCACAGTTTCAGCATCCGTCTGACGGATGAAGGCATCCTTCTTCGGAACCGTGCAGAAGACCTGATCAGTATGGCTGATAAGATCGAGCAGGAATTCGTATCCCTTGATGACATCACCGGAGGCGAACTATACCTCGGTCTTGCGGAATCCTATCAGATTAAATATCTTGCGAGAGTTATAAAAGAATTCAAGACACGCTATCCGAACCTTCATTACCACATCACAAGCGGCGATACAGAACAGATTGCAGACAAACTCGACAAAGGACTGCTGGATTTTCTTGTTTTGGCTGAATATCCTGACAGTCGTAAATATGAATATATTGAATTCCCGGAAAGTGATAAGTGGGGGCTTGTGATACCTGAAGATGATCCTCTCGCAAAGAAGAAGACGATCCGTGCAAAAGATCTGGTCGGACTGTCTCTCTTTTGTTCCGAACAGGCATGGAATAATGAGATCAAAGAGTGGGCCGGAGCATCATTTCCTGAAATGAAGCTGGAGGGATCCTTCCGTCTTTCCTATAACGGTTCCATCTTTGCAAAAGAAGGTCTCGGATATCTGCTGACATTTAACCACCTTATCGATACTTCTGAAGGCAGTGGTCTTGTGTTTCGTCCGCTCACACCAACAGCGGAAACGAAACTTTATATTGCCTGGAACCGTTATCAGACTTTCACACCGATTGCCGAAAGATTTCTTGAACAGTTGCAGCAGTCATTTTCAGACAAGACCTCAAAGATGTTATAATACACAAATCAGGCGTCTTTTTCTGATACGTTTGTATATATAGTCATAAGACACTTTATCTCTGAACAGGAAAGAGAGGAAACAAAATGGCTGGATTCCCATATGAAACAATTACTAAACTTACCCAAATTATAGAGGATAACTTAAACTACTCAAAAGATATTGTTGGTTCCTCTCAGAAGAACCCTTTACTTACCGACGTAGAGAACGCTACCTCCCAATTGATAGAAAAGGGGAAGGCACTTATGAATAATTCAAGGGACAAGAAGAGAAAAGCCGCATCCAGGGCCATGGACAACTATAAGAAAGAGGCAAAGAAGAATAAGCCGGTGTTGTAGTAAAGGAATAGCAGGATTTCGGAGATGTGGAGGGGATCAGAGCAGATATAGTGATATAGAGAAAAACTATAACTGACGACAGATAATAAGTATTATACAAAACAGATCATATATGTCATACTTGCAGCATCACTTGATACCGTAGCCGCAGGAATGGCATAGGTTTCATAAGCTGAAGTTGCCGGTTCAAGTCCGGCCGGTATCGCGAACGGGAGGTCATAAAAGGCCTCCCTTTATTTTAAAGGAGGAGATTATGAACATGAAGAAACTGATCAGAAAATTAATAATGATCTCACTTTCAGCTGCACTTGTAACAGGTCTGACGGCCTGCGGTACAGGTGCCGGCAGTGCGCCGGAAAAGAGCGCGGAAGAACCGGAGGGTACCGCCATTGATAAAAACGCTTTTGATTCCCTGATAGCATCGGGAATAACAGCCGATGATGCTGATATCGAAGGGAACAGCTGGGCGTCGGCGGTAAAGAAAGCGGGAGTGCTCAGAGTCGGTGGAACCCGTACTTCCTATCTTTTCAGCCAGCTGGATGAGACGGATAACGGAATAAGAGGATTTGACGCCGGTCTTTACCAGCTCCTTGCCCGTTATATTTTAGGAGATGAATCAAAGTATGAGATCACACAGGTTGATTCAAGTACCCGTGAATCCGTACTTCAGAGCGGACAGGTGGATGCAGAATTTGCTACTTATTCGATCACGGATCAGAGAAAAGAAGTCATTTCCTTTGCGGGACCTTATTATTCATCGAGGCAGGCAGTCCTTGTAAAGAAGGGAAACAGCGATATCACGGGAGTTGACAGCCTTAAGGGAAAGACTGTTGCCACCCAGTCAGGCTCCACCGGACCCGATATCCTCGCTGAATATGCGCCGGAAGCAGTGGTACAGGAGTTTACAAATGACCTGGAAGCCCGTACAGCAGTGGAGCAGAAGAGAGTAGATGCCTATGTTACGGATTACACCCTGCTCTTAAATGCCATCGCTAAAAACCCGGACGCATATGAAATTGCCGGAGATGTATTCGGACCGGACGACAGTTACGGGATCGGACTTCCTCTCGGATCTGACGGAGTGGAATTCGTAAATGAGTTTTTAAGGAAGACAATAGAAAACGGCACCTGGGAAAAGCTCTGGAAGATAA
Organism: Lachnospiraceae bacterium; assembly: GCA_017448845.1. Classification (GTDB taxonomy): domain Bacteria; phylum Bacillota; class Clostridia; order Lachnospirales; family Lachnospiraceae; genus NK4A144. The sequence continues at coordinate 10,079 of JAFSKT010000076.1, read as the reverse complement.
GCCTGGGCGACCGTACCGGGATTAAGACCGCACCGGCGGCACCAACGGTGGGAGAATAATAAATGAGCGTTTACGAGCTTCTTTCAGAGTACGGAAGCCGGTACGTTCTTGCACTATTAACAACATGGGAGCTTACTTTCTTTGCGGCGATCATATCCTTTGTTATAGGGATCGTGGTCACTGTAATGAGGGTAAGCCCCATTAAGCCGTTAAGAGCAGTTTCCGAGCTTTATGTACAGATATTCAGAAACATACCCGGCGCTTCATTACTGATACTTTTGGTTTATGCCCTTCCGTATCTTGATGTGGTGCTGTCTTATTTTGCCTGTGTGCTGATAGCTGCTTCCCTGATACCCTCCGCATTCTGCTCAGAGTATCTGATGGCGGGTATAAATACCATTGATCCGGGACAGATAGAAGCTGCCAGGTCATTAGGTATGACCTTTTCCCAGATCATAAGGAAGGTCGTCATTCCGCAGGCGCTCCGTTTCAGTGTACTGCCTCTTACAAATCTTCTCGTGGCCATCATGCTGACAACGGCCCTGGCTTCACAGGTTCCGCTTAATCCCACGGATCTTACGGGAATCGTAAGCCATATCAATACACATGCCGTAGGAGGGATCACAGCATTCATGATCTCTGCTTTTTTATACTGTATGACTGCGCTCGTAATAGGTTTTGCAGGTAATCTGATCGACCGGAAAGTGAGGCTCATGCGATGAATGCCGGTCATGTTTCAATAAAAGATGTGCTGTATGAAGAGCCCGGACCAAAGCTTAAAAAGCGGATCAAAGCTGTCACCGCTATGAGCACAGTGCTTATTATCTTACTGTTTGCTCTTATGGTGCACAGGTTTTATATTACCGGACAGTTGGACGGTAAATACTGGTTTTTCTTTGGGAGACTCAGTACCTGGAGATTTTTGTTCCGGGGACTTATAGGAACCGTCGAAGTGGCGCTTACATCGGGAGTTCTGGCATTTATCCTGGGCTTTATCCTGATGACCGGAAGGATAAGCGGTAAAAAAGCAGCGGTTAAGATATGTACGGCTTTAATAGAGTTTACAAGGGGCGTTCCCACCCTGCTTTTTGTTTATTTCTTCTTTTTGGTGGCACCACAGTTCGGGTTGAAGCTGGCATCCTTCTGGAAGATCACGCTGCCGGTTGCTCTGTCGGCCTGCGGAGTTGTTGCCGAGGTTCTCCGCTCCGGAGTAAATGCTGTTCCGAAGGGACAGAGGGAAGCGGCACTGTCTCTCGGAATGGTCGAGCGAAAGGTGTTCTTAAAGATCGTATTTCCCCAGGCGTTTCGTTATGTTATACCCGCTCTTCTTTCGGAGCTTGTGATCGTTGTTAAGGATACTACTTTCGCATATGTGGTGAATTTTCCGGATCTTATGCAAAATGCAAGCGTGCTGATATCAAATTATGATGCCATGCTTTCAGTATATCTTCTTGCTGCAGTGATCTACATCATAATAAATTACCTATTGAACAAAGCGGCTGCATATTATGCCGGGCACAGGAAAGAGAGAAGCCTATTATGATAGAAATAAAAAAGCTGAATAAATACTACGGGGATCATCATGTATTAAAGGATATTGATCTCTCAGTCGATAAAGGAGAGGTTGTGGTGATCATCGGGCCCTCCGGTTCCGGAAAATCAACCCTGTGCAGAACGGTGAACAGGCTTGAAACCATTGATTCGGGAGAGATACTGATCGAGGGTGAGCCCCTTCCCGAGGACGGTAAAGACCTTGCGGCCATAAGATCAAAGATAGGCATGGTGTTCCAATCCTTTAACCTTTTTGCCCATAAAACAATACTGGAAAATGTTACTCTTGCGCCGGTGGAAGTGCTGCATAAATCCCATGCCGAAGCAAAGGAAGAAGCCATGAGACTGTTAAAACGGGTGGGTGTGGATTCCCAGGCGGACAAGTATCCGATACAATTATCGGGCGGACAGCAGCAAAGAGTTGCCATTGCGAGGTCACTTGCAATGAACCCCAAGGTCATGCTTTTTGATGAGCCGACAAGTGCGCTGGATCCCGAAATGATAAATGAGGTGCTTGATGTCATGACGGAACTGGCTGATGACGGAATGACCATGATGATAGTGACCCATGAGATGAATTTTGCAAAACAGGTATCCGACCGGGTCGTATTTATGGATGACGGCAGGATACTTGAGATCAACACTCCCGAGAAATTCTTTTCGGAGCCCGGTACGGACAGAGCCAGGGATTTTCTTGAATCGATCAAAAACTGACAGAATGGAAGAACAGATGAAAACAATAGGAATAGTCGGAGACCGGCAAACCTTCCGGAATGAAAATTATTACGCCGCAGTGGAGGCTTGCGGGGCAGGAACCGAGACTCTTGATGTGTATGAGGGGACCGGCAGGGTATTTGAGCTTGACGGTATAATCCTTCCCGGAGGAGCTGATGTGGATCCTGCTCTTTATCATGAAGGCAACACTGCCAGCAGGGAATTAAACAGAAGACTGGACTGGTATGAGTTGGCGGTCTTATCCGAAGCGGTCAAATTTAAGAAGCCTGTCCTAGGTATATGCAGGGGACATCAGATCATAAATGTTTTCTTCGGCGGAAGCCTTATCCAGAACGTGGAGCACTGTGAAAAACATGACTATAAGGAAGATAAGTCGGACCGGGTACACGGAAATGTTGTGTTAAGAGACACTTTTATATATGATATTTTTAAGGAAGACAGCATAGTTACAAACAGCGCTCATCATCAGGCGGTAATGCGGCTTGGGGAAGGCATGAATGTAGCACAGTACAGTGATGACGGACTTATCGAGGCGGCATTCCATTCCGAACTTCCTGTTTTCGGAGTCCAGTGGCATCCGGAGAGGATGTGCCTCAAGAATAAAAGACCTGATACGGTTGACGGTATAAAGGTATTTGAATTCTTCGTAAGTGTTATCAATTCGGGAGAATGGAAAAGGCATAATACACAGCCTATTGAATATTACATCTGATAAGAAGGGAGGGCCTCATATGCCTATAATGGTGCGGAATGATCTTCAGGTAAAAAACAAGCTGGAAGAGGAAGACATTTTCTATATGGATGAAAGAAGGGCAGAGCATCAGGATATCCGTCCGGTGGATATAGCCGTCATGAATCTGATGCCCGGAGATGCTGATAAGGAAAGGGCAATCCTTAAGCTGCTTTCAAATACCCTTCTGCATGTGAATATTTCGTTTATCAGACTCTGCGGAAACGAAAGCGGAGATAAGCTTAACAGCTGTCTTGATACACCCTATCTTTTATTTGATGATGTCAGGAAAAAATGCTTTGACGGATTGATCATCACTGATGCTTCCTGTGGTATGATCAGGGAAGACAATAAAGAAGTAAGCGAGCTTCTTGAATGGGTGGATTCTCATGTGACAAGTATAATGTGCCTTGGTTTCAGCGCAAAAGCTGCTCTTTATCATTTTTATAAAGTGAAAACAGAAGAGTCGGAAGAAAGTATTTCCGGTATTTATTCCCATAGGCTCCTCAGGAAAAATGTCCCTCTTTTAAGGGGATTTGATGATTTGTTTTTTGTTCCCCATTCAGGTAAGATGTCAGTGAAGGAAGCGGAATTATCTGAAATAGAAAACCTCAGCGTTTTAGCGTCATCGGAAGAAGCAGGGCCTTATCTCATAATGAACAGAGACGGGAGCCGTGTTTTCTGCCTCGGCCATCCGGAACAGGATCCTGATGAAAAGTCTTCGTATCAGTGGAGAAGCCACGCTAATGCACTGTTTTCAAACTGGCTTAATTATTATGTTTATCAGAAAACCCCCTTCGAATTAAACAGGTTTGTATTCGAATGACGGGTTATAGTCAAACAGAGGTTTAACAGGGTATCATTAAAGCGCTGCCGGAACGGGAGGCTGCCCATGAAGTCAATTCTTATCAAAGACACGACAAGAGAAGAAAGGGAGCAGATCATAAAGTCTTCGCTGGATTGCGGAGGCGGATGCGAAAACTGTTCCTCATGCTGGCTTGGGGGCGGAAGTCCCTGGGATATCTATCAGGATTATATTGACGGAAAACGCGAGATAAGGGAAATAAACGCAGAATATATGGATCAATACCGGCAGGACAGGAAGATCCTCTGAAAGGCAGAGATATGAACACGCCCCTTGAAATTGATGAGTCAACGGTTGAAGAGAGAAGAGAATATATAAAAAGCAGATTTCCCTGCATAGCCGATTGCGATATGTGCGGGATGTGTAAGGTGTTTCACGGAAAAGATCCCGAAAGAGCCTATGATGATTATATTCAGGGCAGGCGGTCTTTTTCAGATGTTTCAAAGGATTACAGATAGACTGGGAGAACAGGACGGATCGTTGTAAATGGACAGGCCTGAATTTGACGATATAAAGGATTACGAAGAGTTCAGCAAATACTATTGGTACAGGGATGAACTGATAAAAATATGCAAGGCACACGGCTTAAAAGCCTCCAGCGGCAAGATAGAGCTGAACCGGGTTATTGAAGCATATTTCGCCGGGGAAAGGATACTGCCGGAGAAAAAGGCGGTAAGCCGGAAAAAGAAGCCTGTTGTGACTGAGCTTACGCTTGAGACCGGACTCATAGAGTGCGGTTTTACTTTTGGGAACCGGTTCAGGGAGTTCTTTTCCGAACAGACAGGGGAAGAGCATTTCAAATTCAACGTCGATATGGTGGCTACCGTAAAGACAGTTAAGGAAAAGGGCGACGAGAGTTTTACCTTAGGGGATCTCCTCGACATCTATTATGGCAAAAAGACCTATGCTGTTTATGACAGGTCGGCTCTTCAATGGAACAGGTTTGTAAAGGATTTCTGCAAAGATGCGGCGACGAAGGTGTTTGATAACCGTCTGAAGGCGGCTGTGGAGTTATGGAAGATCGTCAGGGAGTCGGATATGAAGAAAGAATATTCCCATGAGCTGTTTGAAAAATACAGGGAGGAAATATCTCTCAGCATAAAGTAATGACACATAAATAAAGGTTTTTGTTACATATCAAAAAGGCTCATCTGGTGATACTTTTCCGGTAACTCAAACATATATCTGAAACAGTCGTCGGGTTTGTACAGGATTCCGTTTTCTTCACAGATGCGGCGGAACAGATCCTTTAGTTCAGCTGCATTTGGACTCTGAAGTTCGTATGCATTTCCGTATTCTTTCACGTACCGTTCTTTCATTCCGGGAAAGTGCTTATCCAACGCCGCATAAAAATATTCCCTGTCACCTTCCCTCAGTGTCAGTCCCATTCCGAAGTCTATAATGCCCTTTACTCCAACTCTGACACACTCTTTCAGGATAGCTGTGATATTCTCCTCAGTATCGTTGATAAAGGGCAGTATGGGAGTTAGCCACACAACGGTGGGTATCCCTCGCTTTCCCATTTCTTCAAGGACTTCGATCCGTCTTTTTGTATTGCATACATTTGGTTCAATGATGTTGCAGAGCTCATCATCATAGGTGGTGAGTGTCATCTGTACCACACATTTGGTACAACTGTTTATCTCTTCTAAAAGGTCGATATCCCTGAGGATACGGTCGGATTTTGTCTGTACTGTGGCTCCAAAACCGTTTCTCAGGATAATCTCTAAGCATTTCCTTGTGAGCTTCAACTCCTCTTCACAGTGCATATAAGGGTCAGACATGGCTCCGGTTCCGATCATCCCTTTCTTCCTTTTTGACCGCAAGGCCTTTTCCAGGAGCTCCGGCGCATTCTGCTTTACCTCTATGTCTTCAAAGGGATGAGTAAACTGATAGCAGTCGCTCCTGCTGTCACAGTAAATACAGCCGTGGCTGCAGCCCCGGTAAATATTCATTCCGAACTGGCCGTTGTGACCGTTCAATATGCCTTTTGCGTTTACGAAATGCATCTCTTACACCACTCCTTCAAGTATAGCCTGTGCGGGATTAGCCACTTGCTTACCTCTGTTAAATACCATTCTGACCTCAAGGTTATTATCCAATGCAACCAGATCAGCTGATTTTCCCGGTTCGATACTGCCGGTCCTGTCATAGATGTCAATGGATCTGGCGGGATTCACCGCTGCACACTTTACCGCAGTTTCAAGAGATATTCCCATTTTAAGGACAGCGTTCCGCAGACAATCCATAAGGTTCACAACGCTTCCCGCTATGGTCCCGTCCGGCAGAACAGCCCGGTTACCCTGCTTTTTAACGGCAAGGCCTCCCAGCTCATAGTCTCCGTCAGGCATACCGGCAGCCTCCATGCTGTCAGAAATGAAAATAACCCTGTCACTGCCAAAGAGCTTAAGGGTATTTCTCACCATAGACGGATGCACATGTATCCCGTCACAGATGATCTCAACTTCTACATTCCCGTTATCAACCGCCGCCGGAACAGGGCCGGGGTACCTGTGGTTAATTGAATTCATGGCATTGTAAATATGGGTCATGTGATGGACACCCCTGTCAAATGCCTCTTTTGCGGTATCATAATCCGCAGCGGAATGGGCAAAGGAGATCTTTACCCGCTCTTTATTCTTATCAATAAAATCCATGGCTCCGGGCAGTTCCGGAGCTATATCTACAAGCTTTATTAGTCCCCCGGATGCTTCCATGACAGCATCAAAAAAGTCCGTATCCGGATCCCGTATATATTCCGGATTCTGGGCTCCCCTTTTCTCATGGGAGATAAAAGGCCCTTCCATATTGATACCGGCCAGGCCTGCTCCGCCTTCGCTTTTATAGGAAAAAGCGGCTTTCGCGATGGATATAAGCCTGTCCTTAGGCAGTGTCATGGTGGCGGGACAGAAATTCGTAATGCCGTTTGCTTCCTCATATCGGGCCATGAGCTCTATCGTTTCCCTGCTGCCCTCACAGAAATCATGTCCCATACAGCCGTGAAGATGGATGTCTGTAAGACCCGGGATCAGCTTTAAGCCTGACGCATCTACCACTTCAAAGCCGGAAGGATCGTCCGGTTCTTCAATAAAGAAACCATCTCTGATAAAAACGTCATGTTTTCTGAAGACGTGATCTTTATCAAAAACCTCTGCTCCGGTGATCCTGTAATCCAATACGCTCTCCTTTTACACAATCACTCTTTATGTGCCGTTATGATGGTATAGCTGCTGGCGTTGACTGTGATCACGCAGCCATCTATACGGACATACCAGTTCTTTCCCTGCCTTGTGATATCGGCATTCCGGTCCAGGATCTTCGTCTTGCACCACTCTACAACATCAACATTATCCAGACCAAGATTTTTCCTGATCCGGTCCACACCCATTTCCGTAGTATGTACTTTGTCTATATTATCGATTAAAACATTACTCATAACTGATAACTCTCCATGCTTCCACCAGCCGTTCCAGATCCCATGCAGCATTGGCAGGGCTTGTGGAAGGCAGACAATGCGCTTTTATTCCGAGCTCCGGCTCTATGTATTTGATATAGTATTTTTCAGCCGTTTTCCCGTTAACATAGATAGCCCGGATATCGGCAGAATCTATTATCATCTTCAGATCGTTAGCCTTCACATTCCTGATAGAAGAATCCGCCGATCCCTCTATTTCGCACGAATGGATTACATCCCAGACTGCAATATGATTTCTCAGTAAAAAGTCCCGCTTTTCTTCAATAGTCTTCGGAACTGCTTCAGACATAATGGCAGCGGTTACCTTCCAGAATCTGTTCTGTGGATGACCATAGAAAAAACCTGTTTCCCTGGACTTAACGGAAGGGAAACTGCCAAGTATCAGTATTTTAGAGTTTTCGTCATATACCGGAGGAATAGGGTGTATTGTAGTCATATCACCAGCACTTGGAACACTTGGATAACCCTTTTTGCTTTGCTTCAGCTTCAGTAATCTGCGTTGCTTTTTGAGGATTCATATTTCCGCAGTTGTTTTTGCTGTGATAACAGGAACCGGTGGCTGATTGCCATACAAGAGAACCGGTCGTACTGTTTGACTTGCTGATGGAATCATCTGTTGATGAGGAAGAATCTTTGCTTACTTGCGGGGGATTGCATTTGCTGCAAGGACGTAATCCCTTTTTTACGGCATTATCAACAGTTGTTTCTATTTTACTTTTGCTTAAAGAACTACAATTCCCGGAATGATAGCATTTGCCGGTTTTTGTAATATATACAACTGTTGATCCTGTGGCTGCATAGGCTCTGTTCCCCGTAGAACAAATTCCGGCCAACGAAATAAAGACAAATGATAATACAAGGATATATTTTTTTAATGCACCGATTGCTCTTTCTTTCATCTTTATTCCCCCTCAAAACGATCAATGATCAACATATAAAATGATACAACTCTGAAGGTATCTTTGCAAGAAAATCCACAGGATTAATGGATCAATACTACCTAGAGAAATGGGGCACATGTGACCCATGAGGAGGAAATGGGGGATTAAGCCACACTTTCGAAGGAGAAAGAGCAGGTGACACGGAGGAACGTGTGACTTAAAAGTGGTGAAATGTGGGATTGAGCCACAAATCCGCTAGAAAACGAGCCGTGGAAACAAAGGAACGTGTGGCTCGGAAGGAGAAAAGCGGGGATTGAGCCACATTTCCACAAGAAAACAAGCCGTGGAAACAAAGGAACGTGTGGCTCGGAAGGAGAAAATTAGGGATTGAACCACAAATCCACGAGAAAACATGCCGGGAAAGCAGAAAAAGTGTGACTCTTTAGAGAGGAAAAGCCGAAAGCGCATTTGTCTTGACAATTCCGTGATACAAAAATAAGATGACTTGTAGGAGAGGTGAGCAGGTAATGCCGGTTTTTTTCTTTGTTTTGTGGATCATCTTTAACGGAAAGATCACGGCGGAGATCGTTTTGATAGGTCTTCCGGTGACGGCAGCTGTTACCCCCTTTGCCTGTCGCGTCTTAGGTTATCCCCTCCGTAATGACTTGAAAATACTTAGGAATCTACCCATTCTGTCGCTATATATCCTGAATCTTATCCGGGAGATCGTTGTCGCTGCCACCTCTGTCATGGGGATGGTCTGGAGCGCTAAGAATCCGGATCCCGTTATCGTGGAGTTTCATTCCGGCTTTGATTCCAGGCTGCAGAATGTTTTGCTGGCTAATTCCATCACCCTGACTCCCGGGACCATTACGGTGTTCCAGGAGGGGGATCGTTTTGTTGTCCACTGTCTGAGGCCGGAGTACGCCCGGGGTATAGAAGACTCTTCTTTTGTAAGATTATTGAGGAAAATAAAGTGAGTATTGAAACAGCTTATCAGATAATTTTCTCGGCTGCCCTGATCTGGTTTGCGATCCTGATCTTAGCCATGCTTATCCGCTCCATCATAGGGCCCCGGATCACTGACCGGATCCTGTCCATCAACATGATCGGAACCATGGTCATCTGCTGCATCACCATATTATCCCGACTGCTGAATGAAAGCTACTTAAATGACGTGGCCCTGATCTATGCCATGATCAGCTTTATTTCCGTTTTGATATTAGCTACTGTCTATATCCCAAACCGGAACCACCGGGCAAAATTCGGGAAACAGGCGGAAGAGGAGCTTTCCGCGGAAAAAGGAAGGGGAGGTGAGAGCCTGTGACGGCTGAATGGATAGTATTATTCATCACGGCAATCCTCCTTTTGACTGCCCTTATCTGTTTTACAACTGCGGTCATCGGCGTGTATCGTTTTGGATTTATCCTTAACCGCATGCATTCCGCCGGTATCGGGGATTCCCTCGGGCTGTTCACAGCGATCGCAGCCGTGGTCATTGCCACCGGACTTAAGACTGATTCGCTGAAAATGATGCTACTTATAGTGTTTATGTGGTTCTCATCCCCTGCCTCGTCCCACTTCCTGAGCCAGGTGGAGTACTATACCAATGAACACCTTTACAGGCATACGGACAGGCTCCCTGAAAAAAGGGAAGTTGAAAAAGAGGATATCTGAGTTATGTCAACCAACACATAATTTGAGGGAGATACATCATGGAAATGAAACTGATATTCAGGGTTATCCTGCTTATATTGCTGATAATCTGTGCCATTGCGGTAAATCTCACCAGAGATCTGCTGCAGGCCGTGATCATCTTCATGTCCTACAGTTCCATCATGT
>JAFSKT010000075.1 GCA_017448845.1 Lachnospiraceae bacterium | reverse complement strand
CAGAGGTGACGGTTTATGGATATTAAAGTACACCAAAGCCAGCAGATAACTCAGACCGAAGCGTCAAAACCTGTGGAACAGCCTTCGGAGGCCTTTAAGTTTGCCCTCATGAGTAATATTGAGGAAGCGGACCTTAAGGAAAGGCTCACCGGCATGATGAATGAGATCACCATGCAGGGAGAGCGTATCAAGAAAAAGAAGGACATAGGGGATATGCGTAAGTACCGGAGCCTTATCAAAAGCTTCATGAATGAGATACTTAACAGATCCCATAAGTTTTCCAGAGAGAATTTCTTAGACAGAAGAGGACGCCACCGGGTTTACGGTATCATCAAGCTTATCAATGAAAACCTGGACAATCTGGCAGAAGAATTATTAAAGGAAGAAAGCGACAATCTCACTATCCTTAATAAAATAGGAGAGATAGAGGGCCTGCTCATAGATATACTGACGTAGATGAATGGATTTCGTGATATAATCGGACAGGAAATGTCCATAAAGCATATTGGGGATGCGGTGAGGACCGGCCGGGCAGCCCACGCCTATATCATAGACGGGGAGAAAGGCATGGGGAAAAAGATGCTTTCCGCAGCCTTCGCAAAAGCCCTGCTGTGTGAAAAACCCGCAGAGGAAAGGGAGGACGGAGAGCCCTGCGGAGTCTGCCATTCCTGTATCATGGCAGAGAGCGGGAATCACCCGGACCTCATCTATGTAACCCACGAAAAACAGGGGAGCATTTCCGTTGATGAGATCAGAATACAGGTGGTGAATGATGTTCTGATAAAGCCGTACAGCAGTGCGAGAAAGATCTATATCATTCCCGATGCCTGTCTTATGACTGCGGAAGCCCAGAATGCCCTGCTAAAGACCTTGGAAGAGCCGCCGTCATATATTACCATCTTCCTTCTGGCGGATAACAGGGAAATGCTGCTTCCCACCATTGTTTCAAGGGCGGTATGCCTTTCCATGAGAGCGCTTAAGACAGAGGATATTATTTCTTACCTACAAAGAGAAAAGGGGCTTTCACCTTATGAAACGGAGACAGCGGCTTATTTTGCCAGGGGAAATTTAGGAAAGGCCATGCTCCTTGCCGAGGATGAGGATTTCGGCGAGCTCTTTGAAGAAGTGATGAAAGTCCTGTCCGGAGTCAGGGAGATGACGGATGTGATGATTTACGAGGCGGCTTCGGCGGCTGCCGGATTTAAGGAAAAGAAAGACGAGTATCTCGGAATCCTTATGCTGTGGTTCAGGGATGTGCTCTACCTGAAATCAGGCGGAGACCGGGAAAAGGTGGTCTTTTTGAACAGGCTCCATGAGACGGAATTATCGGCAGAGCGATATTCTTACGAGCAGCTTGGGTGTATAATCGAAGCAATAAAGACAGCGGGATCCAGAATGAAGTCAAACGTGAATCCCGAATATACTTATGAAATGCTGTTTACAGCAATGAGGTAAAAGAATTGGTTAAGGTAGTTAATGTAAGATTCAGATCCGCAGGTAAGGTTTATACTTTTTCCACAGGGGATCTGGAGGTAAAAAAAGGCGATTACTGCATAGTGGAAACCGTGCGGGGCAAGGAAATGGGGAAAGTGGTATCCGACCCTGCGGAGAAGGACGAAAAGACCCTTAATCCCAATTCCCCTTTAAGGAACATTATCCGTATCGCCACTGAAGAAGACAGGGAAAATGACCAGAAGAACAGGGAAAAGGAAAAGGAAGCGATAAAGGTCTGCAAGGAGAAGATAAGGAAGCATGAGCTGGAAATGAAGCTCATAGACGCGGAATATACCTTCGATAACAGTAAGCTTCTCTTTTATTTCACCGCAGACGGAAGGATTGATTTCAGGGAGCTGGTGAAGGATCTGGCTGCCGTATTCCGCACCAGGATAGAATTAAGGCAGATAGGCGTCCGGGATGAGACCAAGATCCTCGGGGGTTACGGTCCCTGCGGCAGGGAACTCTGCTGTCACAGCTACTTATCGGACTTCGTTCCCGTATCCATCCGTATGGCCAAGGAACAGGACCTGTCCCTTAACCCCACGAAGATATCCGGAGTATGCGGCCGTCTTATGTGCTGCTTAAAAAATGAAGAGGACACATACGAATACTTAAATAAAAAGCTGCCCGGAGTGGGAGATCTGGTGGCGGATCCCCAGGGAGAAGAGGGAACCGTGACGGAAGTAAACGTGCTCCGCCAGAGGATCAAGGTGCTTTTTGAGACCGAAGATGAGAAGGAGATAAGGGAATATCCCGCAGAGGAGATCACCTTTAAGGCCAAGAGAAAGAAGGGCCAGAACCAGCAGAAGAGCAAGCAGGACAAGGAGCCTGACGAGCCCCTTCCGAAGGAGCTTCTGGAAGAGGACTTCCCCGAAGGGGAAAGAAACGTAGCCGACAGCGGCAACCCGGAACAGAAGGAAAAGAATGAAAACCGGAAAAGGAACAGACGAAAGAAGCATAAAGACGGCTGAGACAGAGCTGTTTCCCGTGGAGCTGAAGGAGGGTGAGCGCTTTGACGACCTTCAGCGAAACGGCTATGAGATAATCCAGAATAAGGACAAGTTCTGCTTCGGGATGGATGCAGTGCTTTTATCCGGTTTTGCGGGAGTTAAAAAGGGCGGAAAACTTATCGATCTCGGCACAGGTACGGGGATACTCCCCATTCTTTTGTCTGCCAAGACCGAAGGCAGCCATTTCACCGGGCTTGAGATACAGAGGGAAAGCGTTGATATGGCGAAAAGAAGCGTCATACACAACGGTCTCACGGACAGGATAGACATCATTGAGGGCGATATCAGGGAAGCTGACAGGCTTTTTTGTTCGGCCTCTTTTGATACGGTGGTTTCCAACCCTCCATATATGGCAGGGGGCAGCGGGATCCTGAACCCGGAATCACCGAAAGCCATAGCAAGACATGAGATCCTCTGCAGCCTTTCCGACGTGATAAAGGCCGCAGCCTGGCTATTAAAAGAGGGCGGGAGTCTGTTTCTTGTACACAGGCCCACGAGACTGCCGGACATTTTCGGGGAAATGAGGGACCATCACATCGAGCCGAAGAGAATGCGGCTGGTCTTCCCCTATGTGGATAAAAAGCCTTCCATGGTGCTGATCGAGGGAAGAAAGGGCGGAAATCCGGAGCTTGTCTGTGAAGAACCCCTTGTGATCTACGGAGAAGACGGCAAATATACGGAAGAAATACGCGAAAGATACGGGTACTGAAAGATGCCGGGAACGCTTTTCTTATGTGCAACTCCCATAGGGAACTTAAAGGATATTACGGAGAGGGTGTTAGAAACCCTTAAGAGTGTAAGCCTTATTGCGGCTGAGGACACCAGGAACAGCATGAAGCTCCTCAACCATTTTGATATCCATGTGCCCCTTACAAGCTATCATGAATACAATAAGTACGATAAGGCAGAGGAGCTTATAGGGCATCTTATGTCCGGACAGGACATCGCCCTCATTACGGACGCGGGAACCCCCGCCATTTCAGACCCGGGGGAAGTACTGGTGCAGAAGTGCATTGAAGCGGGGATAAAGGTCACTTCCCTCCCCGGCGCCTGTGCTGCCATAACCGCCCTTACTCTGTCGGGATTAAGCGCCAGACGCTTTTCCTTTGAGGGCTTTCTTCCGGCCGAAAATAAGGATAGAAGGGCAGTCTTAGAGGAGCTTAAGAATGAGTACAGGACCATGGTTTTATACGAAGCTCCCCATCATTTAAGTAAAACCCTTAAGGATCTTTTTGACGCCCTTGGGGACAGAAGGATATCCATCTGCCGGGAGCTCACAAAGATCCACGAGGAAGCGGTCCACACCACCCTCAGCGCGGCTCTTATGTCCATAGAGGACAAAAAGCCGAGAGGCGAATACGTGCTGGTGATCGAAGGGAAGGACAGGGAGGCCGAAAAAGCAGAGAAAATAAAGGGTTTTGAGGAGCTGAGCATTGCGGAGCACCTGGAGACCTATGAAAAACAGGGAATGGACAGGAAAGAAGCCATGAAGGCTGTGGCAAAGGACAGAGGCGTTCAAAAGAGAGATATATACAAGGCGCTTCTTTCCGAAGAAGAGCTTCAGGAGAAGAAAGACGGAGAGAGCGAGACCTGAAATGCCGTGGCTCTCAAAAAGAAAGGCGGAATAAAGATATGAAAAAGGCTATTATCGGGATACTGGTATTATCCCTGTGGACAGGACTTATCCTGACAGGATGCAGTAGTGAGGAAGAAGTGGCGATTGCGATACCGGCAGACGAGCCGGAAGAACCTGCTATGTCAAAGATCCCCGAGGTTGATAACCCTCCGACGGAGCCTGTTGAAGAGGAGGCAGAAAAGCCGGATGCCGGAGAAACGGGATCAGATCAGACCGATACGGGGGAAGGCGCGGATAGCGACATGACTTATGATAATATCAAGGCTTCGGTAGAAGACTTTAACTTAAAGCTTTATAAGGAATGTGAAGGAAAGGGGAACCTCTTCTATTCACCCTACAGCATTGTTTCGGCACTGGCGCTGACAGACTTGGCCGCTGTGGGAGAAACAAAGGAGGAGATGGAAAAAGTCCTGAATATCACGGATTTTGAAAGCTTTAAGCAGGAGATAAAGGCTTTTAACGGGAAAAAGCAGTCCGAAAAAGCTTACTTAAAGACGGCGAACGGCCTCTTTATCGATAAGAGCCTTGAATTAAGCGACAATTATAAAGCGGATTTCGAGGATCCGGCTAAGGAATTCTTTAAGGGAGAGTTCCGGAGCGTTGATTTCAAGGATACGGAGACCGTGAGAAAGGAGATCACCGACTGGGTAAATGACGCCACTGAGGAAATGATACCGGATTATAGCAGTGCTGCCGGTGCGGACACCGTGGCAGATATCCTTAATGCAGTATATTTCTACGGCGAATGGCAGAAAAAGTTCTCGGCAAACGACACCTGGAAGGACCCTTTCCGCACTGCAGACGGGGATAAGGAAGTGGATATGATGCATATGGACCATGAAAGCTTCCGCTATATTTCCGATGTGGACGGCGTGAAAGCCGTTGCGCTTCCCTATGACGACGGCAGCTATGAGATGGACATTTTTATGTATGCCGATCCGGAGAAAAAGGAAACGGAAGGGATATTTGATATCATTTCCGGCAAGGATATGCTCTCCCAGCTGGATAATGCGGAAAAAACCGAGCTTTCAAAGCTTGCTTTGCCGAAATTCAAGATGGATCTGGAACTTGACGGTCTGAAGGAAAAGCTTATTGCCGCAGGTATGCAGACCGCTTTTTCTGAGGGAGCCGACTTTTCCCTTTTAGCCAAAAACCTGAAGATCTCGGACATCTGTCACCGGGCGGTGGTGGAAGTGGATGAAGAGGGCAGCAGGGCCGCTGCCGTTACGGAGCTCGTTATGGAGCTAACTTCCATGATGCCCATGGAAGAAAAAACCGAGGACTTCATTGCCGATAAACCCTTTGTTTTCATGATCCGTGACAGTAAAAGCGGCGTGATACTCTTTACCGGCAGGGTGAATGAGTTATAAAAACGGTTTTTTCCTTGACAAAGCCCTAAAAAACGTATATAAGTATATCTGGTGGTCTGAGGAGGCCACATAAAATCAAATAAAACTCGAGTAAGAGGAGGAGTTCAAAATGAACAAAACAGAATTAGTTGCTGCTGTTGCCGAGAAGGCAGGCCTGACAAAGAAAGATGCTGAAGCAGCTGTAAAGGCTTTTACAGACGTTGTTTCCGCACAGCTTAAGAAGGGTGACAAGGTTCAGCTCGTTGGCTTCGGTACTTTCGAAGTTTCCAAGAGGGCTGCAAGGGAAGGCAGAAATCCTCAGACCGGCGCTGTTATGAAGATAGCTGCTTCCAAGGCACCTAAGTTCAAGGCTGGTAAGGCTCTTAAGGATCTCGTAAACAAGAAATAATCATCGAAGATCTGAGACATTTCGGGACATGTGCTGAGGCGCATGTCCCTTTTATTTTCACAGGCCACGCGGCTGTTTCACGCTGCGGCGCCAAAGATCAGGGAGGAGAAGGGAAATGAGATTAGATAAATTCCTCAAGGTATCAAGGATAATAAAGAGAAGGACCATTGCAAACGAGGCCTGTGATGCAGGCAGGGTGCTCTTAAACGACAAGAGCGCAAAGGCCGGAGCAGAGGTAAAACCCGGTGATATCATAGAGGTGGCCTTCGGTAACCGCAACATTAAGGTACGAGTCAAGGACGTGAGAGAGGTCGTTAAAAAAGAAGAAGCGGAAGATCTCTACGAGTACATATGATGACAAGATAACTGCGAAATAGTATGCAGGTCTTGCTTGACAGATTTAAAAATAACAGTTATTATTATGAAGTCAATAAAAACACCTGTTTTCAAAGGGGAATCATGGCAAAAACACCGGCTTTCAGAAGAAAAAAACATAATAAGTTCGCCTGCTTCTGCATAGCTATAGTAGTTGGTATGCTGCTTGCGGTCGTTTCCATAGACGGAATGCGGCTGCAGGATAAGTATAATACCTTCCTTTCCAGGGAAGCGGAGCTCACAAAGGAGATAGAAAAAGAGCAGGAAAGAGCAGAAGAGCTCAAGGAATACGAGAAATATACCAAGACCAAGAAGTATGTGGAAGAGGTGGCAGAGAGCAAGCTGGGCCTGGTCCACGACGGAGAGGTGATATTTAAGCCGGATAAGGAACAATGATAACAGCGGAAAAGGTCATGAAGGTGATGACGGATCACCGGATGGCCGATAGAGGAGACAGGATAATAATAGGGGTTTCGGGAGGAGCAGATTCCATGTGCCTCCTTTTTTTGATGTCCGAGATAAGTGAAAGCATGGGTTTTCGCCCCGAGGTCATCCATGTTCATCACGGGATCAGGGGTAAAAGCGCCGATGAGGACGAGAGATATGTTAAGGAGATCTGCGAAAGGCTGAAGATAAGCGTTAAAAGCGTTCACGTAGATGTGCCTTCTTTTGCGGAAAAAGAGGGGCTGTCGGAGGAAGAGGCAGGGAGGATCTTAAGATACCGTATCTTTGAAGAGGAAAAGCCGGATAAGATAGCCATTGCCCACCATTCCGAGGACTCGGCAGAGACCCTGCTCTTTAATCTCTTCCGGGGAACGGGATTAAAGGGGCTTGCAGGGATACAGCCCGTCAGCGGAAAGATAATAAGACCGCTGATCTTCTTTAGCAGAGAGGAAATAGAGGAGTATTGCAGGGAAAAGGGCATAAGATACAGGACGGACGAGACCAATGAGGATCTGTCCTACGCCAGAAACCGTATCAGAAGGAGTATTATTCCGGAGGCTGAAAAGATCAATTCTTCAGCCCTGAAACATATACTGGAAGCGTCGGAAAGGATAGGGGAAGCCCGGGAGTTTGTTGAAAATGCAGCGGAGGAGCTGTTTTTAAGGGCGGCGGACCTGTCGGAGATGCCGAAAAGACTGGTACTTAAAGGGGAACAGCTGAAGGGGAGCCCCGGGATCCTTAAGGATTCCGTGGTGAAAAAATGCATAGTGCGCTCCGCAGGGAGAGAAAAGGATATAACATCCCTGCATGTAAAAGAGACGGAAATGCTCCTTGATTCTTCCAGCGGGAAGAAGATATCCCTGCCCTACGGCATCACTGTGAGGAATAATTTCGGAGATCTGGTTTTCTCAAGGGAAGATAAAGAGGGGGGAGAAGCTTATCCGGAAGTCCCCTTACTCATAGGGGATGAGGAAGAAGAAATTTCAGGGATTCTACCGGATGGACAGATATTTAAGGTACGGCTCTTAGAAAAAACCGATAATATCCCGAACCTTGCATATACGAAATGGCTTGATTATGATAAAATCAAAGACGGCGCTTTATGGCGGACCAGAAGATCCGGAGACCGGATATCCATTCAGGGGGGAAGTAAAAAGGTAAAGGAGCTCTTTATCGAAGAAAAGATCCCCCGTGAGGAGCGGGATAGTATATATTTCCTGGCGGATGGCAGTGAAGCGGTCTGGATCCCCGGAATGCGGATAGGACATAAATACAAGGTCACAGAGGAAACAAAAAGGGTTTTAAGGGTGTCGCTGGAAAAGGGCTCTCAGAGCTGAGAGAAAAAGAAGACCGGGACCCCGGGGAGGAATTATGGCTGACAGAATAGAGGTTTTATACGACGAGGAAACACTGGGAAAGAGAATACGAGAGCTGGGAGAAGAGATAAGCCGTGATTTTGAAGGCAAGGAGATCACTATAATCTGTATCCTCAAGGGTGCCAGCTTCTTTGCCTGCGAACTGGCAAAGAGGATCACGGTTCCGGTATATTTCGATTTTATGCGGGTTTCAAGCTACGGAAATGAAACGGAATCCAGCGGCGTTGTAAAGATCGTACAGGATCTGGACGAACCCATCAGAGGTAAGAACGTGATCGTGGTTGAGGATATCATTGATTCCGGAAGGAGCATGCACTATCTCTTTGAGATCCTTCGTTCCAGAGGCCCGGCGAGCCTTAAGCTCTGCTCCCTTTTGAACAAGCCCGACAGAAGAGTAACAGAAGTGGATATAGATTATAACGGCTTTGATATCCCCGACAAATTCGTCGTGGGCTACGGCCTTGATTATGCCCAGAAATACAGGAACCTGCCATATATCGGCGTGGTCATCCCGGAGGAGTAAAGTTGAAGAACAGTAACGGAACAAGGAGCATATTGGTATATTTCCTGATCATTGCTGCCATAGTCATGATTTTTATGGCTTTTACCGGCAGGAATAAGCAGGTAAACAGTTATACACACGAAGACCTGTTAAAGGATATCAAGGAAAATCAGGTCAC
Source organism: Lachnospiraceae bacterium (assembly GCA_017448845.1). Classification (GTDB taxonomy): domain Bacteria; phylum Bacillota; class Clostridia; order Lachnospirales; family Lachnospiraceae; genus NK4A144. The sequence goes on along the minus strand of JAFSKT010000075.1, from coordinate 4,375 downwards.
AGGGATAGAGATACACCCCAATTCCGAGGTGCCTACCGGTTCCCTGATAGTAACCCTGAAAGACGGAAAAGCGGCAACTCTGTACGTTTCCGATGTGGGTGCTGCCGAGGAAGAGCTGAAAAAGCTTTATCCTTCTTATAAATCCGCGGATGTGGCAAGGGAGAGCTGGGTCGTAAGTTTTGCCCTGCCGGTTATCCTGTCATTAGTGGTCTTTTTCATCCTCATGTCCTTCATGAATGCCCAGAACGGCAGCGGAAATGCCAAGATGCTGAATTTCGGCAAGTCCAGGGCTACGAAGATAATGGCCGGAGAGCAGAAGATCACCTTTAAGGACGTGGCGGGACTTGATGAAGAAAAGGAGGATCTGGAGGAAATAGTTGATTTCCTTAAGGAACCTTCGAAATATATCGAGCTTGGAGCCAGGATCCCCAAGGGTATCCTTCTTGTAGGCCCTCCCGGAACAGGTAAGACCATGCTTGCAAAAGCGGTTTCCGGTGAGGCAGGGGTGCCTTTCTTCTCCATTTCCGGATCGGATTTCGTGGAGATGTTCGTGGGCGTAGGTGCTTCCAGAGTGAGAGACCTCTTTGAGGACGCCAAAAGGAATTCCCCCTGTATCGTATTCATAGACGAGATAGATGCTGTTGCAAGGCGCAGGGGCACTGGCCTTGGCGGAGGCCACGATGAAAGAGAACAGACCTTGAACCAGCTCTTAGTAGAGATGGACGGTTTCGGTGAAAATGAGGGCATTATAGTAATGGCGGCCACCAACAGAGTGGATATCCTTGATCCTGCCATTATGAGACCCGGACGTTTTGACAGAAAGGTAGCTGTGGGACGGCCCGATGTGAAGGGCAGGGAAGAGATCCTTAAAGTCCATGCGGAAAAGAAGCCCTTAGGGGATGACGTGGATCTTCACGTGACAGCCCAGTCTACAACCGGCTTTACCGGAGCGGATTTAGAGAACCTCTTAAATGAGGCAGCTATCCTTGCAGCAAAGGAAAACCGCAAATTTATCCGTCAGGATGATATCAAGCAGTCCTTCATCAAGGTAGGCATCGGAAAAGAGAAGAAGAGCCGGGTAGTAAGCGACAGAGATAAGAAGATCACCGCCTATCACGAAGCAGGGCACGCAGTGCTCTTCCATATTCTCCCGGAGATAGGGCCTGTTTATACCATATCCATTATCCCCACGGGCATAGGTGCAGCGGGTTATACCATGCCTCTTCCGGAACATGACGAAGAATTCATGACCAGGACCCGCATGATAAATGAGATCATCGCCAAAATGGGCGGCAGGGTTGCTGAAGCCATGTTCTGCGGCGATATCACCACCGGCGCCAGCCAGGACTTAAAGCAGGCTACCAAGGAAGCCCGCGCCATGGTCACCAAGTACGGAATGAGCGATAAGCTTGGGGTAGTGAGCTACGATACCGGAGATGAGGAAGTGTTCATCGGACGGGATATGGCCCATCCCAGGAGTCATTCCGAGGAGACTGCCGGCGAGATCGATCAGGAAGTTAAGACCATTATCGATGCCTGCTATCAGAGAGCAGAGGAACTGATCCATGATAACAGGGAAGTGCTTATAAAATGCGCAGAGGAGCTGATAAAGAAGGAAAGGCTCACCAGAGAGGAATTCGAGGCCCTTTGGGCATAATTCACAAAAAATAGGATGCGTTTTTGTAAAATTTGTTGAGCCTGCATCTTGTTTACTTATTAAGTGAATGGTATATTATCAGCGTACCCCCCAATACATGATATAGTTTTTTACAAACTATACCCCAAAGATAAGAAATACCTTCTCCGAAAACAGCCAGCCTACCCCGGTTGGCTGTTTTTCACATTATCAGTTCCCTAAAGTGGACAGAGAAGGCATAAATGCAGTATAATCAAAGCCGTGGGCAAACAAGATATAGTGTTACAGAGGACGGATCATGATAAAAGGCAGAGCGGAGCTCACGAAGAGCGACGTTGAAAAGATAGAAAGAGAAATAGAAGAGAGAAAGCTGGTTGAGCGGCCTAAGCTCATCGAAGCGGTAAAGGAAGCCAGAGCCCAGGGAGATCTGAGCGAAAACTTTGAATACTATGCCGCAAAGAAGGCGAAGAACGAGAATGAAAGCCGGATAAGGTATCTGGATAACATGCTGAAGACCGCTATCATAATCGATGACAGCTCAAAGAAGGGCGAAGTTGGTCTCAATAACTTCGTATTGGTTGAATTTTTAGACGATAAAAGCCGGGAAAGGTTTAAGATCGTTACCAGCATCCGGGGCAATTCCCTTAAGAACTATATAAGCATAGAGTCTCCCATAGGAAAGGCCCTTCTCGGCCATAAGGTGGGAGATGTCTGTACTGTGGTTGTAAACGCTGATGTCAGCTATGACGTTAAGATAATTGAAATAGAAGAAAACGAGGATGATTCAGAAGATGCCATCAAAACCTTCTGATACATTTGAAAATTTTAAGGAGGGAATAAAGGACGGAATCCCCATTGCTTTAGGGTATTTAGCGGTTTCCTTTGCCTTCGGGATCCAGGCCGTTTCCTCCGGGCTGTCCGTATTTCAGGCCACCCTCATTTCCCTGACGAATGTCACCAGCGCAGGGCAGTTTGCGGGGATCTCCGTTATAGCTGCCGCCGGTTCCTATCTGGAAATGGCAGGGGTGCAGTTTGTAATAAACCTAAGATATATGCTGATGAGTGCCGCTCTTTCCCAGAAGGTGGCACCGGATCTTCCCACATATAAAAGACTGGGTATTGCCTTCGGCGTAACGGATGAGATCTTCGGGGTGAGCATAGTGAGACCGGGGATCCTCTCTCCTGCTTTTTCTGCCGGGGCTATTTTAATAGCGGTTGCCGGCTGGGTTTTGGGTACTTTTCTCGGAGCCTTTTCCGGAGAAATACTGTCCGCGGCCCTGATAAGCGCCCTGGGAGTAGCTTTATACGGGATGTTCATTGCCATTGTCGTGCCTCCTGCAAGGGACGACAGGAATATAGCCATTGCGGCCCTTATCGCGGTAGGCATGTCCGCCCTGTTTACCTATGCCCCTGTTATAAGGGATATATCCTCCGGCAGCAGGATAATAATCATAACCGTGGCGGTTTCGGTATTGGCAGCGTTACTGTTTCCGGTAAAGGGAGAAGAGGCGGAACATGGGGAATAATGTCTATATCTACATTCTCATCATGACGCTTGTAACCTTTGCCATAAGGGCCCTTCCCCTGACTCTTATCAGGAAAGAGATAAAAAGCCCCTTTATAAGGTCTTTTTTATACTATGTTCCTTATGTAACCCTGTCGGCAATGACGGTACCTGCCATCTTTTATGCCACGAGGAGCGTTTATTCAGCCGCAGCGGGTTTTATAGTGGCTCTGATCCTTGCTTTTATGAGAAAGGGACTCCTGACAGTTGCAGCGGGAGCCTGCATAGCTGTTTTTATAGCGGAGAGGTTCCTGATTTAAGAAGATCATGACAAACAGCGAGAGAAACAGGAAAAACATCATATATATCCTGGGTATGCGGCCGGTATTTAACTACAAGGCAGTCTATGCGGATATGACTGAGGACTATGTATCTCCCATGGAACCGGAGAAATTCAGCCAGGTCACTCTGCGCTTCAGAACCGGGCGTAATAACGTGGATGATGTTTTTATTTCCGTAAGGGGCGCCATGATCAAAATGATAAAGACCTCTTCGGAAGGAAATTTCGATTATTATGAGGGGCAGATAAGCCTGGAAGATCAGCCCTTCTTCTATCATTTTGAGATAGTTCTCGGCAATTTAAGGGTTTCTTACGGAAGGAGCGGCCTGGAAGACTCTGCTGTCTGCAGGGACGAATTCCGGCTGATCCCCGGGCTTAAGACTCCCGAATGGAGCCGGGGCGCCGTTATGTATCAGATCTTTACGGACAGGTTTTATAACGGAGATCCGGGAAATGATGTACTGGATCATGAATACTATTATCTGGATGCCTATTCTGAAAGAGTTACGGACTGGAACGCCACCCCCAACTGCATGGATGTCAGGCGTTTCTACGGCGGGGATCTGAAGGGCGTAATAGATAAGCTTCCCTACTTAAAAGAGATGGGGATAGATGCCATCTATTTTAACCCTCTCTTTGTCTCACCCTCAAACCATAAATACGACATACAGGATTATGATCATATAGACCCTCACTACGGCGTGATTGTAGAGGATGGGGGAGAGTGTTTAGTGGATTCCATAGAGAACAGGTATGCCACTAAATATATAAAGAGAGTTACGGATAAAAGGAATCTTGAGGCGGGAAATGCGCTCTTTGCCGAGCTTGTAAGGATCGCCCATTCCATGAAGATAAAGGTCATAATCGACGGCGTGTTCAATCACTGCGGTTCCTT
>JAFSKT010000005.1 GCA_017448845.1 Lachnospiraceae bacterium | reverse complement strand
TTATGGCACTTTCGGAGGGATCCGGGGACGACTCCCTTACTCTGGGAAAGACCTATGTACTTACGAATGACATAGACCTTTCCGGAAAGAAGATGGCTCCGGTACAGGTGTTTGGCGGAGTGTTTGACGGAAAGGGACATACCATTAAGGGCTTTTCCTATTCCGGCAGGCAGTCGGGGGTAGGGCTTTTCCGCACAGTTATAAAGGGCGGGGAGGTCAGGAACCTAAGCCTTGAAGTAAATATGCAGCCTACGGAGGACATGAAGAATGTGGGAGGCATTGCCGGCATAAACTACGGCCTTATAAAAAACTGTACGGTGAAGGGTTATATCCTGGGCATCGAGGCTGCAGGGGGTATAGCCGGAAGAAATATGAAGAGCGGGAGCATAGATTCCTGCGTTAATGTAGCGGAGGTCCACGGCATGCGCCGTACCGGCGGAATTGCCGGATATAACGAGGGCAGCATTGTCTTATGTGAGAACCGGGGAGAGATCAACGCTATCTCCGACACTGTCTGGGAGATAAAGGACAAACGGATCAAGGAACAGGATGCCGATGAAGAAGAGGAGGAGCAGAATATTGAAAAGCTTATCCCTGATAACATGGACATCATGTATGACGACTTAAAGGATGCCCTGAAGAGCGATCTGGAAGTGAACTATACCGGCGGTATCGCGGGAGTCAATTCCGGAGAGATCAGAAAAAGCGAGAACTACACGAAAGTGGGTTACCCCCATTTGGGATATAAGACAGGCGGCATCGTGGGCTATGAGCGTGGCCTGATAGACAGCTGTAAAAATACGGGCACTGTTTCCGGCAGAAAGAATGTGGGAGGCATTGCCGGACAGCTGGAGCCCCTGATAGAGGATGATTTCAGCGAAGATTCCTTTAAGAGAGCCCAGGATGAAGCGGATAAGCTGGTGGGAAAGATCACAGCCCTTCAGGATTCAGTCAAGGATAAGGACGACGATATTCAGGATAAGACTGACAGGATAAGGAATGATGCGGATTCCCTCCGGGGCTCCATCTACGGCTACAGGGATTATTACCGTATGAAGGATGACGACATGGAGCAGAAGATGCGGACTCATACTTCAGAGATCCGTTCCATCTTAAACGGCATGGATGTCAACATGAATACGACGGAGGCCAATGACGCCCTTAAGGGACTTAAGAATGACCTGGATGATATAGACAAGCTGATGGAAGGAGCGGAAAGGGCGGTCTCAAACGGAGTGGATGTGGATATGACCGAATATCTCTCCTCCGTAAGAAAGTTGTCCCACAGCATGGATCAGGAGATAGATACCCTGCTTGAAAGCGCCCAGAAAGCCGGAAAGGAATATAACGGCATTAAGAATTCCGCCTCTTCCTTACGGAACAGCAATAATGCTTTTGATGATTTTCTAAGGGGTACCTATGACAGCTATAAAAGCGATATAAGAGGGACTGACGACGATCTCACCGCAAGGATAGATTCCATAGCTTCAAATATGGATGAATTAAGCGATTCCCTTAAAAAAGCGGACGGGGTCATAAGGGATCAGATGGACGGCATCACCTTTTCCATTACTGAACTCAGCGACAGCATCAATTCCGGTCTGGATGAAGCCAGGGAGGAGATAGATTCCTTAAGGAATAATAAGAGCATAAATGATCTCTATGATGATGCATCCGATAAGAATGATGTTTCTCCCGGACGGGGAAAGATTACCGTATGCTTTAACGAAGGTGACATCATCTCCGATATCAACGGCGGAGGCATAGCAGGCATGGCGGATTCCGACTTCGATATCCAGTCGGATCTTGAAAGGGAATCCTCCGGGGATGTGAGCCTGATCCATAATAAGACGAAAACTGCCATCATAGCAGGCTGCAGAAACAGCGGGGCTGTGACGGTTAAGAATGATTGCGCCGGCGGTATAGTAGGCAGCATGGATACAGGCGCGGTAGAGAGCTCGGAGAATTTCGGCCCTGTAACCACCATAGACGGAGACTATGCGGGAGGCGTTGCGGGAAGCAGTGCATTCACCATCAGGGATTCCTTTTCCATGGCTCCCGTGTCCGGAAACAGGTATGTGGGAGGCATAGCGGGCTACGGTAGTAATCTGATAAACAATAAGGCTCTGGCCACCATATCTGAAGGTGTCAGGGAAAAATACGGCGCCATAGCCGGAGATGTGAATACGGAAGATTCCACGGTTTCCGGGAATATCTTTGTGGACGAATCGGTAGGAGCCGTTAATGCCCTTACCTTTGAGAAAGAAGCTAAGGCCGTGAGCTATGAGGAGTTTAAGGATCTTCCCGGCGTTCCGGTGGAAGCGGGGATGATGAAGGTCACCTTCATATCCGAAGGGGAAGTTGTGGAAACCCTGAAGGTTCCTTATGGGGGATCAGTTCCGGAGGAAGATTATCCCCCTCTTCAGAGCAGGGATAATAAATTCGGCGTATGGGAGACAAAGGACTTAAGTGATATCAGGCAGAATACCATAGTCAATGCAGTATTTGTTTCCTATGCCACCACCATAGCGTCAAAGGAGCCTTTCCCGGTGCTCCTTATCACAGGCATGTTCCATAAGGATGCCTGGGTTTCTTATGAGAAAGAAGAGACAGAGAACAGGAAGGAAGATCTTCCGGAGGGCTTTACCTCTGTCCTTGGAAAATATGAGTTTAAGATAATGACAGATTATAAGGGGCCTGATGAAGAGGTTTATTTAAGGCTCCTGGCAGATGATCACAATAAAGAGGACAGCGCCGCGGTAAGAGCGGAGGATGGCAGCTTTAAGGTATTAAACACCACAAGAGACGGCCGCTATATGGTATTCCCCTATACTCCCGATAATGGCTGCGGGGAATTCTATATCCTGAAAGCCGCTCCCGACAGAAAGAAGGAGATCTTAACAGGTGCCGCTGTGCTCATAGTCCTGATACTTCTCCTTATCTACCTGGTAAAAAAGGAGAGGAAAAGAGCCGCCAAGGCTAAATTGAAGGAGTCTGAAGAAAAAGAAGAGTCTGAAAAGAAAGATATTTCAGAAGAGAAATAGTTTTATGATAAACATCAGATAAATTTGTTTTGTATTATGACAGAAAAAAGCTCCGGAGTAGGCCGCCCCGAAGCTTTTTTCAGAAATTATTATGGCAAAATGTCCAGTGGACATTTTGCGGGCGCGTATTGATGCGCCGAGCGCATCAGCGCCCCGTTCAAAATGTCCAGTGGACATTTTGCGGGCGCGTATTGATGCGCCGAGCGCATCAGCGCCCCGTACAAAATGCCCAATGTTTTTAATTTACATTTCTACGGTAACCTTGTATTCTTTGACGTTTTCGTCATAAGGGATCACGGTGCTTCCGCTTATCTCCTGACCGTTGACGATCAGTTTCTTTACTCCCTTTTCGCTTCCGTTGGTATGCACTTCTATGTCGTAAGAAGCATTCCTGTATTCCCTGTGGATCTTAAAGTCACCGAAATCGGAAGGGATGCAGGGATCGATGCTGAGACCCTTAAGTGTGGGATATACGCCAAGGATGTACTGGGAAATATCGGTAAAGGTCCATGCAGCAGTTCCGGTGAGCCAGCTGTTCTTGCCCTGTCCGAAGAATTTCGCATCCTTTCCGGCAACCATCTGTGAATAAACATAGGGCTCGGTCCTGTGGATGTCGCTTATCTCCTCAAGATATGAAGGACAGGTCTTCTTGTAGATCTCAAAGGCTCTGTTTCCGTGGCCCAGAACGGTTTCCGCGATGGAAACCCAGGGATTGTTGTGGCAGAAGATACCTGCGTTCTCCTTATATCCCGGGGGATAGGAGGAAATCTCCCCGAGTTCCACATGATACCTTGTATAAGCGGGCTGCAGTATCATAATGCCGTATTTGCTGTCCAGATATTTCTCCACGGAGCGGAGAGCCTTTTCTGCTTCGCCCGTCTCTTTTCCGACACCGGATAATACACAGAAGCCCTGGGGCTCGATGTAGATCTTTCCTTCTTCACATTCGTTGCTGCCCACCTTGTTTCCGTTGGCGTCATAGGCGCGGATGAACCATTCTCCGTCCCAGCCGTGGGAAAGTATTGCTTTTTCCATGGTTGCAACTTCATCTTCAGCCCTCTTCTGCTCATCGGTCTTTCCGCAGAGAGCACAGAGATCGGCGTATTCCCTGCCGTATTTTACAAACATACCGCCGATGAAGATTGATTCAGCCACAGGTCCCTCTGAAGGACCAAAGGTCTGGAAGGATTCACCGGGATGCTCTGAGAAGCAGTTAAGGTTCAGACAGTCATTCCAGTCAGCCCTGCCGATAAGGGGAAGGCCGTGGGGACCCTTGTGGGTAACGGTATAGTTAAAGGATCTGGTAAGATGCTCAAATAATGTTGTGGCAACAGACCAGTCATTGTCGTAAGGAACGTTCTCATCAAGGATGGAAGTATCTCCGGTCTCCCTGATATAGGCGCTTGTTCCGGCAATGAGCCACAGGGGATCATCATTGAAGCCGGAGCCTATGTCGGAATTGCCCTTCTTTGTAAGGGGCTGGTACTGATGATAGGCGCTGCCGTCCTTGAACTGGGTGGAAGCGATATCGATTATCCTCTCCCTTGCCCTGTCGGGAATAAGATGTACAAATCCAAGCAGATCCTGACAGGAATCGCGGAAGCCCATTCCCCTGCCTATTCCGGATTCGTAATAGGAAGCAGAGCGGGACATATTGAATGTCACCATGCACTGGTACTGATTCCATATATTTACCATGCGGTTAACATGGGGATTCTCGCTGTCAACATGGAAACGTGAAAGAAGAGTAGCCCAATAATCCTTCAATTCGTTGAAGGCCTTATCCACGCCTTCCTCGGTGGAGAACTTTTCAATGAGCTTTTTCGCAGGAGTCTTGTTTATCACTCCCTTTTCTTCCCATTTATCATCATCGGGATTCTCACAGTATCCAAGGATAAAGATACAGGTCTTTGTTTCGCCTGGCTTTAATGAAACTTTAACTTCATGACAGCCCACAGGATACCATCCGCTGGCTACGGAGCCGGTGCAGTGGCCGTTCTTTACAGCATCGGGACAGTCAGGTCCGTTATATACGCCCAGGAAATCATCCCTGCTGGTATCAAAGCTTTCAATATCAGTATTTACATACCAGAGAGCGTAGTGATTTCTTCTCTCTCTGTACTCGGTCTTATGGTAGATGGCGGAGCCGATCACCTCAACTTCACCGGTGGAAAGGTTCCTCTGGAAATTGGTCATATCGTCCATGGCGTTCCAGAGACAGAACTCCACATATGAGAAAAGAGTGATCTCTTTGTCGCTGCTGCTGTCGTTGGTGAGGCTGAGCTTATGTATCTCACATGTGTCTGACATGGGCACAAAGGTGAGAAGAGAAGCGGAAACGCCGTTCTTCGATGAATTGAAACGGCTGTAGCCCATTCCGTGACGGCACTCATATGAATCCAGATCAGTCTTCGTAGGCTGCCATCCGGGATTCCAAACAGTATCGCCGTCCTTTATATAGAAATACTTTCCGTTAGTATCCATGGGGCAGGCATTATAACGGTAACGGGTAAGACGGAGGAGCTTGGCATCCTTATAGAAGGAATAACCTCCGCAGGTATTTGATACAAGTGAGAAGAAATCCTTATTTCCCAGGTAATTGATCCAGGGAAGTGGAGTCTTCGGTGTGTTAATGACATATTCCCGTGAATTATCATCAAATGAGCCGTAATTCATGCTGTCTCCTTTCTGGAATAACGAAAACGTTTAAGAGTCAGGGCATAACCTGCACAACTTTTTACCCGATTATATAATTATTATGTGGAAATTGCAAGAAAAAAATTAAAAAATATTAAGTATCATGAAAGTTTTTCGAAAACGTTAAAGGAAAATGCGTGAAGGGGCGGGATTGTGGTATAATCATGGACATGGATGGAGGGAATATGAATACAGATCTTTTTTTGAGTGAATTGAGAGAAGCGATGGAAGGGAGCGTAAGCCCGTCCTTTGTGAATGAGAATGTCAGGTATTACGAGGAATATATTGCGACCGAGGTAAGAAAGGGCAGATCCGAAGAAGATATCATGGAGGAGCTGGGAGACCCGAGGCTCATTGCCAGAACTCTTATCGATACTGCGGAGAGAGGCGTGCGCCGGGGAGCCGGAGCGGTCTATGAGGAAGCAGAGCCGGAAGAGGAGCAGGGAGACGGAGTTTACCGGGACAGCAACATGAGGATCACAAAGGTCAGCGGTGGCAAGGCTCTTTTAGTCATAGTGTGCATACTGCTGATATTTATCGTGGTATTTGTGGGAGCACTTGTTCTGATAGGATCGTTTATAGCGGCGTTTTGGCCTGCACTGCTTGTGGCTGCAGTGCTCTGGTGGATCCTGAATCCGAATAAATTCGAGTGAAAAAGGAGCCGGAAGTAATAGTCAGCGGTATTGATTGTACTAATATATGAACAAAATTTAAACAATTTATAAATTTAGTAAAAGGGTATTGCCAAATGCGATAGACCGTGCTATTATCCTACATGTGAATTGAAGTAATTCTATTCACGACAACCCCTTTATAAATATTTATACTCCCCTCAAAACCCGGTGGTACCCCCGCCGGGTTTTACTTTGTCCTTGTCAAAAAAGACGGATTTCATTAAAATATTTCCCATGGAAAAATTCGAATTAACCGCACCCTGTCACTTCGGACTGGAAAGCGTGCTTAAAAAGGAAATAAACAGCTTAGGGTATGAGATCACCCATGTCCAGGACGGCAGGGTGTCTTTTTCCGGTGACAGAGATGCGGTGGCCAGAGCAAATATTTTCCTGAGGACGGCGGAACGGGTGCTGATCTCCGTGGGGGAATTCGAAGCCCGGACCTTTGAGGAGCTGTTTCAGGGGATAAAAGCCCTTCCCTGGGAGGAATATATCCCGAAGAACGGTAAATTCTGGGTGAAGAAGGCAGGTTCTGTAAAGTCAAAGCTCTTCAGCACTTCAGATATCCAGTCAATAGCGAAAAAGGCCATGGTGGACAGGCTTTCCGAAAAGTACGGCATCACTGTATTCCCTGAGGACGGCGAGGCGTACCCGGTAAGAATATTTATAAATAAGGACCATGTTTCCGTGTGCCTTGATTCCACAGGGGAATCCCTGCATAAAAGAGGTTACAGGAAAAAACAGGGTGAGGCTCCTATGGCTGAAAACTTAGCAGCGGCGCTGATCCTTCTTTCGCCCTGGAAGATGGACAGGATACTCCTTGATCCCTTCTGCGGCAGCGGTACCATTTTAATAGAAGCAGCCATGATCGGCATGGACATGGCACCGGGAATGAACAGGGAATTTACGGCTGAGAAATGGGATTCCCTTATTGACAGAAAGTCCTGGTACAGAGCTGTGGATGAAGCAGAGGAAAGGATAAAGCCCGCCGCGGAGTGGGATATACAGGGTTACGACATAGACCCGGGAGTACTAAAGGCCGCCAGGGAAAATGCGGAAAATGCCGGAGTTTCGGAGTATATACATTTCCAGGAGAGAGCGGTAAAGGACCTTTCTCACGCAGGAAAGTACGGATTCATCATAACAAATCCGCCCTACGGGGAGAGGATAGGAGATGATGCTTCCCTGAAGAGCGCATACCGCGAGCTGGGAGAGCAGTATGCAAAGCTTGACAGCTGGTCCCTTTACATGATCACATCCTATGAGGATGCGGAGAAGTGTATAGGCAGGAAGGCCGATAAAAACAGAAAGATCTACAACGGAATGATAAAGACCAGATATTATATATTTGAGGGGCCCAAGCCTCCCAGTAAAAAGGATATGTCAGGGGAGGGAAGGGCGTGAAGAAAAGATTTTCTCTTATAAATACTGCGCTTTTCCTTGTTATGAGCCTGTCCTTTGCAGCGGCCCTTACCCGGAGCCCTGAGGCAGCTCCGGAAACACATGCGGTCAGAGGGGTATTTAACAGGATCGAGACCATAGAGGCCGAAGAAATTGAGGAGGCCGGAAAATCAGGATTCTTCAGGATACCACTTCCTGACGGGATCCCAGAGGAAAGTATCAAAGTTACGGAGGAACCCTTCAATAAGAAGCTGATCATCGAGATTCAGGGAGTCGATGATGTGTTTTTTAAGAACAACGCTTTTTCCGGCGACATTTCCGGGATCGCGGATGTGAAATACGGTTATTCCGGCGGGGTTTCCACTGTGGAGCTGGATACTGAGGAGGTAAGCGTTTATGAGTCGGAATTTACCGGGGACAGTTTTTATATAAGGGTAAACGACATCCATGACGTCTATGAAAAGGTCATTGCCATTGATGCGGGACACTGTGGAGAGGACACAGGCTCCGTAGTATATGGGATAGAAGAAAAGAAGATAACCTGCAGTGTGGCGGAGAAGCTTAAGGACAAGCTGTCATCCGAGAATTATTATGTGATACTTACAGCGTCCGAAGAAGAAAACCGCTCAGAGGAAGAAAGGGCTGAAATTGTCGATAGCTGTAGGGCGGATCTGTTGATCACCGTACATACGGGAGCCGATCCCGATACCAGAGTCACAAACGGAGTGGAAGCCGGATGTTCCAACGGCTTAAGGGATCTCTGCAAGCAGATTACAAGAAGGATATCCAAAGCCTGCTCTGAAAAGGATCTGGGAATAAAGGATGTGAGGTACCCCGGGGTCACCAAATTTACCAAGGTGCCCTTTGTAAGCCTGAAGCTTGGATATATCACCAACCGGAACGAAGCTGAAAAGATGAACGGCGGCGATTATCAGGAAGAGGCTGCCGAAGCCATAAAGGAAGCTGTTACCGAGTGGTTTGATGCGGAAAAGAACGGTTAAGCCGGAAACTGAAGAGGAGAAAAGATTTTGAAAAAACCTGAAAAGATCATCTTTGCCACAGGAAATAAGGATAAACTCCGGGAGATAAGGGAGATACTTGAGGGCTTTGATATCCCCGTGCTCTCATTAAAGGAAGCAGGCATTGAAGCGGATATCGCGGAGGACGGATCCACTTTTGAAGAAAACGCCCTTATAAAGACAAGGAGCATCTGGGAAATAAGCGGAGGCTTAGTGCTTTCAGATGATTCCGGGCTTGAGATAGACGCCCTTAATAAGGAACCCGGCGTCCTTTCCGCCAGATATATGGGAGAGGACACTTCCTACCATGTTAAAAATAACGAGCTAATAAGAAGGCTTGAGGGCGTTCCCGATGAAAAACGGACTGCCAGATTCGTCTGTGCAGTGGCAGCCAAATTCCCCGACGGAGAGGAAAGAGTGGTTCGGGGAGTCATGGAAGGAATTATCGGCTATGAGGAAAAGGGAGAAAACGGCTTTGGATATGATCCCATATTCATCCTGCCGAAATACGGGAAGACCACTGCGGAGCTGCCTCCGGAGATCAAAAATGAAGAAAGCCACAGAGGAAAAGCGTTGCGGCTTATGAGGAAGGAAATAGAGGAATATATAAATGAAGATATTGGTAGTAAGTGATACCCACGGACGTATCGGGAACTACATGGAATGCATAAGGAAGGTTGCTCCCATAGATATGCTTATCCACTGCGGGGACATAGAGGGCCAGGAAGAGGAGATAAAAGAAATGGCCGGCTGTGAGACCCATATAGTTTCAGGTAATAATGACTATTTTTCAGCGCTTCCCAGGGAAGATGAATTCATGATCGGCAGCTACAGGGCTTTTCTTACCCACGGTCACGGTTACGGAGTGTCCATGGGGCTGGACAGGCTGGTGGAGGAAGCCGAAGCGAGAGGCGCGGATATAGTGTTATTCGGACATACACACCGTCCCGTAAATGAAAAGATCGGTAATGTAAGAGTGCTGAACCCGGGAAGTCTTTCATATCCCAGGCAGGAAGGAAGGGATCCTTCATACATCGTTATTGAATTCGATCAGCATGGGAAGCTTTTCAGCGGGATCTCATATCTTTAATATTGAATGAAATATGGGGTGAATATGAAAAACAAAGTTAAAAAAGCAATATGTCTGTCTTTGTCACTTATGGTTATGGTAAGTCAGTTTTCCGTCGGCGTTCAGGCCGATGAAAACAGGTGCGCTGCTGCTGAGACAGGTCCATCCGTTGAAAGCGGAATAACAGCTTCTTCACGGGAAACCTATGAGGTCCCCGGAGGGAAGCTTTATTTTGAGCCTGATACCGGAACCATTGCCTGGGCTGAAGGAGATATGGAAGAACTGACCATCCCGGATAAGATAAACGGGACTCCGGTTAAGCTCATAGGAAGATGGAAGCTCTCGGGGCTGAAAAAGCTTAAAAAGATCAATCTTCCCGAAGACAGAAACGTTCTGGGAGAAGGGAGTCTGGCGGAGCTCATTTCTCTTGAGAGCATTGTGATCCCCAAGGGCTATGACACTATTCCCAGACAGTGCTTATATGGCTGCACTTCACTTAAAAAGATCTCCATGCCGTCCACCATTACCTCCATCGGAGAAATGGCATTTTATAACTGCAGTGCCCTGGAGTATGTTGATATTCCGGGAAATTGTATGAGTGTAGGGAAAATGGCCTTTTATAACTGCACGGGATTAAAGGGAGTGGCCTTTGTGGAAGGGTCTGAGTGCAACGCCAGCGCCTGGGGGATCTTTTATAACTGTAAAAGCCTTGAGAAGGTGGTAAATATACCCGGTATGCGTTTTAAGATCTTCTACGAATCAGGGAAAAGGACGGAAAAATGGCTTTCGGAAGAGGGAAAAAATAAACATACCGAGATGTGGAGGCTTAAATACGGAACCGAAAGCGATACGGAGAAATGGATAGAAGGGGAGGAGCTTAGTAAAAGGGAAGAAGCAATCCGTGATCTTGCGAAGGAGATAACCAAGGGATGCACAAGTGACAGGGAAAAAATTGAGGCGGTGATGCAATGGGTGGATGACCACCTGGAATACGAACGGGGACATGATAACCATCCCTGGGCCATCTATAACGGCATTAAAGAAGTGGAAGCCGGAAATAAAGACAAACAGCTTAACAGCTGCGGCGGATACTCCAATATGACTCAGGTGCTGTTGCAGTCCCTTAATATACCCTGCGCAACCTTCTGGAGAGATGCCATAAACGGGGAGCCTATGGACCACGAATTCTGCGCAGCCTTCTTTGAAGGAAAATGGAGGTGGCTTGACACCACCCATTCCGACGGCAGGAAAGAGGGGCTTGAGCTTGGCATCGGAACCCCGTCCTTCTTCTATGACAGCGACCACAGGGTAGACTATATGCTCTTCAGAAATAAAAAGAATGAGAGCATTTATAAGGAACTGTCGCTGGAAATCGAAATACAGGAGGATACAAAGGACTGGCCGGACCAGAACCAGGCAGACGCCTATACACCCGGTAAGGCAGCCCCGGATCCTGACTGGGCGCATGAAGAAGATCCTGATGCCAGAAAGGCTGAAGAAGAAAAGGTCACCGCAAGGGAGGAGGAATTCCCGGATGATATCCCTGAAAGCGACGGGGGGCTTTTCATATTCGATAAGACAACGGGGACCATCACTGGCATCAATGATAACACCGTGACCAGGATAAATATCCCGAAAAAGATCGATGGTGTGACGGTACGCGCTATCGGCGACGCCGATTTGGATAAGAACACCGGAGGTCTCCAGAACATTGGCAATCTGGAATACCTGACCATGCCGGATACGATAACGGAGATCGGGAAATACGCTTTAGCAAATAACCATAAACTGAAACGAGTGCATTTAAGCGCAAATATCACGGAATTAAAGGCGGGAACCTTCCAAAACGATTCTTCCCTTGATACCGTGACCATCCCCAAAAATGTGAAGCGGCTTGACAAGGCTATTTTCAGGAACTGCGATTCCCTTGAGGAGGCTCTTTTTGAAGACTATGATTTCAAAGTAAAGGTCATAGAGACCGATCCTCTTGGAAGTGATAATTATTATGAAAGAGGCATGGCGGATATAAGCTGGTACTGCTTTGCGGGAATGAGCGGGAGAGCCCTTCACGGCCTTGATTTCCATGAGACCTATACCGGGACCAAATACCACAGGAACCTGCAGGCACTGGAGCTTAACGACGACTGGCGGGATAATATCGTAAAGATACATCAGTCCCAGAAGGGATACAGGGAGGGATTTTCTCCTTACCATCTGGACGGCTCAAACAGCAGGGAATTCCGGCTTTCACCCAAAGCTGTGGATTATGAGTGGGGGCATTTTGCGGAACCCAGCCGCTTTACAGGCTACCAGCCTGCCACCTGGTGCAGGGCCTTTATCGACTGGGACTATGCCATGGCAGGAGTTTACGGATACAAGAGCACGGCGTATAAGTGGGAAGACACTGTCTATGCTGGAAAAGGAGGAACGGTAAAGCTTGAGCCCGGGGACATGCTGGGCATGGGCAAATCTCACTGGTGCATGGTGGGAAGCGTAAAAGATGTGGATGACGATACTTTAGAGATGTGGATCATTCACGGAAACCACAGCGACAGAAAGGTTATGGATGAGGTCCTCCATTACAATAAAAAGACCGGTAAAGCTCTGGATGTGGAAGACGATGATTACGACGAGTTCAGGGCTATCTATAAGATAGACTTTTCCGAAATAGAAACCCAGACCGTTAAACTGAATCCCGGAGAAGGGAAATGTGACAGGAAGAGCCGCATCTATTCCAAGGGAGCCTATTATGGCTGTCTTCCCGAGGCGGAACGGGATGGATACGTTTTTGACGGCTGGTATACTGAGCCGGATGGTAAGGGGTTAAAGGCATATCCCTACCGTAATCTTACGGAGGATGTCACTGAACTGTATGCTCATTACATCTATGATCCAAAGGCGGTGAAGGGAGTGGAGCTGGATAAGACCACTCTGACCATCAAGAGCGGGGAGGAAGCGGAACTGAAAGCAACCGTTCTTCCTTCGGATGCCTCGAATACGGATATCGAATGGAGGAGCGGGGATTTTGAAACAGCTACCGTTGAAGACGGCGTCGTTAAAGGTGTGCAGATGGGATATGCCACCATCACTGCCAGGACAAAAGGGGGACCCTATGTTGCCTATTGTGAAGTGACGGTTCTTTCCGAATCCGGAGAGTACCCGGATGGTAAAGACGAAGATCAGGACTATGTGGTCTATAACGTTTCCGGCGGGACCATCACCTTTGACAAAAGCACCGGCACAATAGTCAGTGCGGATAAGACTGTGACCGAAGCCGTTATCCCTGCAGAGATCGAAGGGGTGAAGGTGACGGCCATAGGGAAGGAAGCCTTTTATCAGTGTCATAACCTTGCAAAGGTCATTCTTCCGGAGGGGCTCTTATCCATCGGGCAGAGCGCCTTTGAGGAAACGGGCCTGAAATACGTGTGCATCCCGGACAGCGTGAAAAGGATAGAGAAGTGGGCCTTTGTGGTGATAGATAACCTTGAGTATGTGATCATCGGTTCGGGAGTGGAATTTATCAGCCAATGGTCATTTACTTCCAACAAAAACCTGAAGAAGGTTTATTTCAGAAAGGACTGGAATCAGATAGATATTGAGGATCAGGCCTTTCCCGGAAGAGCTGAATTCAAGATTTATGATCCGGCAACAGACCCGCCCTTTGAAGTAACGGGATCTTCCGGGTCGGATGATAATAAAGAAAAGCGGGTAAAGATACCGGACAACGGGGAATACGGCTTTGCTTCATCCAATGACAATTTTGCCCCTGTGATCTCAAGCGGAAAGATAAAAAAGCTGAAGATTGATTTTTCCATAGTGACGGGTTCGGGCATATCCCCCGATAAGCTTACCATGACGGTGATAAAGGGATCAAAGTTCACCACAGCGCAGAAACTTAAGGAAGGCGGTAGCTTCGAAGCAACAGGCGGGATAAAGATAAAGAAGAATAAAAAAGACGGAACTGCCACAATTTCCTGTAAGTCTGACGGAACCGCCACCCTTACCATGGAGGATGATGTGACTTATACTGTAAGCTTTACGGTCCAAAAACCAAAGCCCCAGAAGTCCCAGACCAAAATGGCTGTTGAGCCCGGAACCACGGCCCTGAAGACTGTAAAGGATCTCTTTGACACGGATATTGACGGCGGAGAACTTACAGTACTTAAAGGGACCGGGGCCCAGGTTTCCGGAAACAACTTACTTGTCATTACTCCAGAGGAAAAGGACAACATCAAGGCACAGTACAGATATTTAAATAAGAAATACAGGATAGGGATTAAAGTCAGATAAAAGATGAAAAACCCATTGATAAGGCGGTTTGAAGAAATATACAGTACGGGGGCGGCGGTTGCCGGTTATACTTCGGGGTTATGCGGAGAGTGGGTCCCGGAGAGGTTTACCCTTTTTGCCGGTGAGCTGGGGGTAGATGCTGGGAAAATTACAGTGGCGAACCAGCACCATACCGATGAGATCCGTGTTGTGGATATGGATGACGCGGGAAAAGGTGCTGTAAGACCGGCGACGGAAGAGTATTTTGACGCCATGGTAACCGACAGGGCCGGGCTTATGCTATGCGTACATACTGCGGATTGTGTTCCCGTGGTGTTCTTTGATCCGGTTAAAAAGGCCATAGGGATAGCCCACAGCGGCTGGACCGGTTCATCAAAGCGGATCGCGGGAAAGACGGTCAGGAAGATGAGGGATGAATATGGCAGCGATCCTGCGGATATTATCTGCTGCCTGGGACCCTATAATCATTCCTGCTGTTATGAGGTAGGGGAAGATGTTCTGGAAAAATTCCGGGATTCTTTTTCAGATGCGGAATGTGAGCAGATGTTTGAGAAGAAGGATGTGGAAGGTAAGTATCTTCTGGATCTGGGAACAGCTATAAGCATATCCCTTTGTCAGGAAGGGGTGTTAAAGGAAAACATCCATGACAGCGGTCATTGTACCTACCATACGGATGAGTATTCATCCTGGAGACGCACAGGAAATAAAAAGCACCAGATCCTGACCTATATCATGATAAAAATTGCTGTCAACCACATTTGAAAATGTCCCATAATAATTCAAACATCAGCCCGGAAAGTTGATAAAGCTTTCCGGGCTTTTCAAATGAAACCATCAGTTAACGCTGATGCCTTTGATTTTGGAGCGAAGCTCTTCAATCCTTGATCAGGGCCTGGTTATGTTTTGAATATCAGGTTAGTCTGTCAAGGCCCTGCCCTTCGGGTGCCTTTGGCAGCCGTGACAGACTATACCTGATATTCTTTTTTACTACCAAGCCCGAATTAAGGATCTTTTTGTGCCGGCACAGAATGACTATTGCTGTAGCTCCGAAATCGTCGCAGGAGTACTTGCCTTTATGCAATATTATGAGAAAAGGCAAGTACAGTAGGTTTGAACTCGGTTCGAAAATACTTGCCTTTACGCAATATTATGAGAAAAGGCAAGTACAGAAACCTCGAAATCGTCGCTGGAGTACTTGCCTTTTTCTAGTATAATGCAAAATGGCAAGTACAGAAACCTCGAAATCGTCGCTGGAGTACTTGCCTTTACGCAATATTATGAGAAAAGGCAAGTACAGAAACCTCGAAATCGTCACT
>JAFSKT010000001.1 GCA_017448845.1 Lachnospiraceae bacterium | reverse complement strand
AAGACCGTCACAATTCCCGGAGTAAAGCTCCCTTTTTTTTATCGCACCCTTTTCTGTTTCCGTAAAATCGGCACTATATATCTTATCAATTTCCGTCTTAAGTTCAGAATCACCATATTTATTGTTTCTATCTCTTCCTTCAGAAAAAGAAGAAGAACCAATTGCTCCCACCGCAAACAGCGTAAGGTTATTCTCGTATCCATTGGACAGAGCCCCTTCGCCGTCATAATTGATCACTCTCCAGGCCAGCTCTTCATTATATTTACCGTAATATACGGTTGCGGCGCCCACATCTGCACAATTCACGCTGAGGACATCCGCGCCGAGACAGGCGATGGTCTTCTCCGTATCATCCGCCCTTGCCGTCGTCACGAAAGGCGTGCAGGGCATGGTTCCCATAACTATGGCTGCTGACAGGCAAAGCATCAGCAATACCTTTGACAATCTTACTTTGGGTTGTGAATTCATCATCTCATTAAGCATATCTTTTTCTCCCGTATAGTTCATCTGTCGGGGGATGGTTCTTTTGTCTTGCCCCTGTCTTGAAAAGCATCTGTGTATGATAAATATACTATCATTTTTAGTAGAATAATATCAAGCCCTGCTTTTCGGATCTTCCTTAGCCTTATTGATCGAAGATCGCTTTCTTTATCCTTTTTATAGCCTTATTTATCCTGCTCTTATTCTTTGCTATCCTGAACTCTGTTTCGCTTGTAAAATAATTCTTAATCCCCTTGTTTTCCTCCTGATCCACAAGACAGTATCCGGAGCTATGGCCCGGAGAAGCGATCTTTAGCTCTTTTCTGTAGGGATTATAGAGCTCCTCAGCATTCTTAAGATCTAAAAACTGGTCTTTGGAATACAGATCCTCCCTTACAAAAAAGGCATTTACACCGGTAAGATTTGTTCCCGTAAGAACATATCCCTTCTCCCTTCCAAGCTCCTCCATTGCCTTAAGGGAAGCTCCCTGCCAGTCCGTTCCGTCCCATCTGTGCTTTACATTATAGGCCTGCTTCCAGTAAAGATCCGGCGGGAACTTGCCATTATACTCTATGACCACAAGCCGCGGCCTTATGGAGCCTATAGCCCTCCAGACATACCAGTCATTTCCGTCGATATCTATACTTAGAAGGTCAGGGGGAGCGTCTGCCCTGCGGGCGTTTCTGCCGCTTTTTATCAGCCTTTCTATGTTTTCACGGGTGATAAGGCCGTTCGCCACCTTAAGCCGCTTATTTTTAATGACCGGTCTGAACCTGTATCCTATCTCCCTGCAAAATCCCTTATTCCCCTCGATCCATAAGCCATGCCAGCCGCAATGCAGGAGATAATGGGTATTACACTCCAGCCCGATCCCCACTCCAAGTTCGATAAATTCCTTTGTTTCCGTTCCGATCCTTTTAAGGATCTCCTGTATGATCCCGTCTTCATCATTCTCGGAATATACACTGTATCCGAAGTTTTCCAGGGCAAGGGGATTCTTCATACGCTTACGCGTGAGCTCATCCCAGCAGAGCCCGCCAATTATAGTTCCGCAAAAACATAATTCTCTGTCCATATTTCCTCATTCCTTCAGTGAAGTCATAGATAAACGCCCCCTGACCCCATAGCTCTCAATGATGCTCTTCAGCTCCTGCGCGGCTCTGTCCCAGGATAACAGGCCAAGTGCTTCCTCCGGATCCGATACCTTTGTATTCAGGGCAGCTTCAAGGTCAAGATCGTAGTCATAGGGATCAAAATAGTGTACCGCATCACCGCAGTACTCATGGATAACCTCTATATCGGACGCCAGGACGCTCACCCCGCAGGAGAGAGCCTCCAGTGGGGGCAGCCCTGCTCCTTCGTACAGTGAAGGAAAGATAAAAGCCCTGCAGTTCATCATCAGAGCCTTGGACTTTTTATCATCGATCCTTCCCACAAATAACAGGTTCTTTAAGTCACTATACTCAAATCCGTATCCACGGTTCATGGCACCGGCTATAATAAACATACGGTTCGGGTTTCGTCTGGCAGCTTCATAAATAAACTTAAGATTCTTATGCGGTGAAACAGCCGATACAGTATAATAATAAGATCCCCTTTCAATACCGGAGTACTCGTTAAATATTCCCTCGTCCTCCTGTATGTCCGGATAATGCTGCCACCCCAGATGGATCACCCGGATTTTATAATCACGTGTCTTAGCCTCCCTGATATCATCACGGGTAAATTCTGACGGTACTATCAGACAATCTGAAGTATATAAAAGTCTCCTGATCGTCCGAAGATATCTCCTGCACCGTTCCCCATAGAACCTTAAGGGTATGATATCATGCAATATGTTTATACCGCCGCCGAAAATGGAACTCCTGTTAGCCGGATTTACTACGATCCTCCCGGGAAGAAGCCCGGGAATATCAATATAAATCAGAGTCCAAAACCTGAAGTGCGGAAGTATGGTCTTTTTGATCCTGATGTTTCTTAAATCCTTGATTCTGTCGCAAAATTCCCTGTCAACATCAGAGGGTATCACCAGGACATATTTATCTTTTTCCACAAGAGTATCCAGGCTTCTCACCATCTCCGATAAGCAGCGGTTCATTCCGTCAACAGGAAGATAAGCGCGGTCTCCGTTTATCAATATCCTTTTCATACTATCTCTTCGCCCCTATGATCTGTTTGATAAAGAGGATCGACTCCCTTACATACTCTCTTTTCAGTATATACATAAAGGCCGGTACCATTATCAGCAACACAACTGTACAGACTACCGTTCTCACCGCAAGTCCCGTCACGCCCTCATATGGAACCAGAGTGCATGAATACCATGCCGCAAAGCCGGTCACTGCTGTTATCATGGTATATATGATCCGGTTGTAATAGTATTCTTTTCCGTCTGATCCAAAATACTCCTTAAATATCAGATTTGTGACGCCGATATAATTCACGGTCAAAACGGTGATACAGGGCGCTATAAGGATACCCGCCATACCGAAATACTTCCCCAGGCAAAACATCAGAAAAACATTCATCAGCGCTTCGGCTAAAAAGATCCATCTTGCTTTCCACCAATAACCCAAGGCAGAAAAGTAAGCGTTTCTGACCTCACCCATGGCTCTTAAATAAAAATACAGGACAAAAAGCATCATGACAGGGTCTGCAAGCATCAGCCCCTCCCCCATCCATAATTTCATAAAAGGCTGGTAGAGAGAGATCATATATGCAGTGCAGGCGGTAACCGGGATATTATGCAAAAACTCCATTTTTGTAAAGTTTCTGTAGTTTTTTTCCACAGATTCAGATACGACGGAATTTCCTATACTGGACATAACAGCCTTTGTGATCACAAGGAAAAACCCGATAACTCCGTCATAAACAGCGCAATAGTTTGAGTACTGTCCCGCAGCATGCAGACCCAGAAATGAAGAGATCATTATCGTATTCAGCGAATCCCTGCTGACTCCCAGGATATTGGAAACACTGAGACCTGCCGTCTGCATCCGCACATTTCTTTTTACCTCTTCATCTATCTTCCCCTCCGGATAATACTCGGGAAAGTGCTTCCGGGAAAGGATATCCAGGGATATATGGTAAAGATAAGTACTTAATATCAATACTACGGCAAATATATATATATTCCTGAAAAAGATTATGGCTGCGATCTGGAAGCAGCTCTTTCCCACATAAACAGCAATATGGGTGATCTGTATCAGATCCAGCCGCTGAGCCGCATTGAGCAGTGCCTCTTTATGTGCAAACAACATAAAGCTCACCGCCTTCTCAGTAAGAAACAAAAAAAACAGGATATAAACGTTTTCCCGGATCTCACCCATATCCTTAAACAATATCTTAAGAAAAGGGCAGATGATCATTCCGGATATAAAAATGACCAGGCCCATGATCCTGTATACGTGCTTAAAATACTCCAGAATACCGCATACCCCGGCAGTGTCATTCTCTTTTAAGGGTCTGTAAAGGTTAACGATCATGGAGGTCGAAAAACCCAGCTCAGCAAGATTCAAAACCTGAAGTACCGAAGCAAACGTACCGATCATCCCGATGTATTCAACACTTAAATACCTTACTATGGCAGAATTGACCACCAGGGCGAAAACAGGGATCAGACATCTGCCCAGGACCCCCGCAACGATATTCCGTTTGGAATTAAGCGTTCTTGAATCCATTTCCTATCGTTCTCCCAGGATCCTTTCGCAAAGATCGTCCTTAAACCCGAAGTACTGTGCGCAGGACCTGATATATATGTCATTCCTTCCCCTGTCTATGTTCTTTTCTGAAAGCGATGTCTTTAAGGTTCTCAAATTTACAGAGTCCTTATGAAATCCGGCGTCAGGAACGGCGAAAACCCTGATGCCGTTCTTTAGCTCACAAAATTTCAGCCAGATATCGTCGGCCTTTGGACATACTTTCAGAAAGTCCCTGTTCTCCCAGCATTTTAAGCCCATTACAACCGGTGGATAGAGCACTCCCCCTGTTCCCGTCGCGAAGAGATCATGGGAGGGACTGTCGGAACCCCAGTATTCCCATATCCAGTCCTTATATCTTACCGGCTTCCTGTCCCGGTCAAACCTTATCTTATGCACCCGTCTTGCGATCACAGCATCCGGGTATTGAAGGTATGATCTATAAAGCTCTTCTGTCATCTCCTTATGATAGATGATATCATCATCCGCCGTTATGACCACATCTTTACCGTATTCTCTGAAGGCATAATAGTATTTTGTATTGGGTCCCAGGTCTTCCCGGAATCTTATCAGGATCCCCGTCTCCCTGATCTTTGAAAGCATCCCCTTTGGATAAGCCTTATCCTTACCGAGCCAGAGAACAATAAGGTCCGGCTTCCTTGTCTGGGAAGCAAGGGAATAAAGTGTGGGAAGGATGTATTTTATCCTCTTATCGGTACTTGTGAGCGAAACCACCAGGTTTACTTTTGCCTTATCATATGACGGATGAAATCTTACCCTTTTCCTGACCGGGAATATACTTACGGAACATATATTCCGGACAGCGCAGTTCATCCTTTTTCCGGCGCTTCTTAATACTGCCCGGAAAAGCTGCCCTGCACTCTCCCTGACCCCTGCGTATCTGTATCTGTAGCTTCGCCATTCGGCCTCTGCCTCTGCGATCTTTTCATCAATGCTTTTCATATCACCTTTAGCTGCCGTAAAAAGAACCTCTCCCAGTCAGCCGTATATACGGCATCCCCAAAGCGCTTCATGATCCTCCGCTGCTTTCTTACTTCCTCCATATACTGCCCGGAGGTCATACGGAACACCCTATCCAAACGTTTCCATAAACCGGCCGCGTCTCCGCTCTTAAATATGTGATCCATATTGTGATCAAGAACTTCCGGTATCCCGCCCCGGTCGCTGCCCATCGCTACGGTCCCGTTTCCTATGGCCTCGATCAGGATCCTTCCGAAGGGCTCCTCCCATTTTGAAGGGAGAACTACCGCCTTTGCCTTTTTCATATAAGCGTACAGTTCTTCCCTGTCCATCCAGTCAAGCACTTCAGCTCTTCCGTCTGATCTTAAGGGACCTTCAAGCTCCCCCTTTCCGATAAGGAGGAGCCTTACTCCCTTAAATCCCTCCATGGCCTTAAGCAAAGTGCTGATTCCCTTTTTCTCACTGAGCTCTCCGGCATAGAGGACCATATTCTCCTTCTTATCTATTAGTTCCTCATTGAGGGGCAGCGGTTCAAAATCCACTGCATTATATATGACTTCATTAAAGCTCTGTCCCCTAATCCCCGCTATGATGTGCTTATCAAGCATATACCGGGAGGGAGCCGCCAGTGCCGTAAGATATAAAGAAGCCTTGGCATTCCGGCGTCTGTTAAAGCTATCAAGGATCCCGCCGGGAAAATTAAGCTTTAAGAGACTGTCTGAGCGACATACATGGGACAGCGGGATCTTCAGATCGTATGCTGCCTTCCAGAGATTCACCCGTCCGAGATAGGACATGGGAGAGGCTGTGTGCACTGCGTCCGGAGCTTCTTTCATTATTATGCTTTTATAATAGTCATACCAGGTTCTGTTTCGATAGAGGTCGCCCTGCTTTCTCCTAAGCTTTTCAAAGGGGGTAAATGTCTCTTTAAAAGGATTATTTTTTGCAAGGCTTAAAAAATGCTCGCTAACTCCCCTTATATATCTTCTTTTTACACGGACTCCCCTGATCTCTTCTTCGAAAGTGTCCTGTCCCAGGCAGTAAAGGATGACCTCATGTCCTTTCCCCGCAAGGCCTTCCGCCATCTGTTTCGTGGAGAATTCACCGCCGCCCATTATATCCGGATAATATATTTCAGCAAATATAAGTATTTTCACGGAGCTTCTCCTTTTTATCCGATGCTCCCGGGATCTCCTAAAATTCCTTTATGTTAAACGCCCTGTTTTTCCCGGATGATCTCAATCTTTCTGATCTCTGCGCCCTCCGGAGCGCTTATCAGAAAGCTCACCCTTTCCCCTCCGGTCATTACCACTCCGGGAACTTCCGCAGTACCTTTAAGGGGATCCATCTCCACGCGGACAGGCTCATTATCTCCGGCCTTTATTTCAATAAGCCCGCCCTTAAGAGAATCCGGCATATCATAATATACGTTATAATCCCAGGTTCCGGAAGCGGAAGGATATTCCGCAAAAAGGCTTCCTCCCCCCTCCTTCATGATAAGTTCGCCCTCCCGGGAGAGCTCAGCGTTTTCATATGAATATCCCGGAGAGTAGGGAAAATCCACCACCCTGTCCTTTTCCTTAATAACGCCTCCAACACAGTCAAACTTACTCTCACCCGCCGTATATATCTTAAGTCCGTCATGATCCCTTAAGTATTCCATATCCGTAATGAGATACTCCGGCAGTGTCAAATAAGCTTTGTCCGTTGCGATCACAGCGGTCTTCCCCTGCTGCATGGAGTTATCAAGATACCTCGTGGTCCCTCCCCAGGTAGTCCGGAAAGCCGACTCTGCCCCGTCATTTACCACGATATAATGTACTTCCCTGCTGTAGACTCTTATCTTCCGCCCCAGATCCTTACTGTCCTCCCCCACGATAAAGGCTGTATTGACCCCTTCCTCCTCCATTATCCGGTTAAGCTCTGTAAGCTCGGCGGACTTAAGGGCGGTCTTCGCATACAGCCACTCGGCATCCCCATAGAGCATCGAAGCAAGGAAAAGCCCGACAGTCAATGTCTGCAGGCTCCGCGCCTGAAGGCTTTTAAGCCCCTTATTCTCAGGCAGCTCATTAAGTATCTCCGCAAGCAGGAAAAAGGAGGGGAGCATGGGGATCAGATGATATCTGCTCTCAAAGACCGTATCCCCGTACTTCAGGTCAAGGAAGGCAAACATGAAGCCGTTTATGAGCATCACGGAAAAGATATAACCCTTCATGTTGGATATGCTTTTTTTCCTTATGCAGGTCACAAGGGTATATATTATCGCTCCGATCAGTACAAGGGTCACCGCGAAATCAACTGCGGTGCCCGCTGCTTCAAGTGAAAAGAGTCTCACTCCCTCATGGGTCGTAAGTCCTCCGAAGAGCTCGAAGATCCCGGCAAAGCTTGAAAGCAGGGCATCTGTCCATTTACGGGAATTAAGGATCACCTTGCTGTCTGCCGCTGAAGAAAAGCCCACTGCCTTCTGGAGTGCGATCCCCGCTGCGGAAGCAAGTAGCATAATTATCCCAAGGAGCATCCTTTTTGATCTGAGCTCCCTTAGATCCCCCTTCACAAAGGCTCTTACCCCCTCCCAAAGGATCAGCGGGAATACGGCGCAAAGCATTACATAGGCCCCGCTGCTAAGGCCCGTTAAGAATACTATGAAAAACGTAAGAACGGCTCTCAGCGCATATTCCTTAATTCCCTTATCCTTATCCATATCAAGTATAAGACTGATGATAAGAAGGGGTGTAAGGGCCCTAAAGGCAAAAAATCCCCCGCCTGCGAAAAGGGTACGCCAGTACCCCAGAATATACATGCTGTAGGGAATGAAAAACAGTAAGATCCCGAATCTCCTCCAGGTTTCAGACAAAGAAAGCTTCTTTAATACCGTGCTTACAACAAAAAGATAGAGAAGCACCACAAGGTTATTTGCGATACCTCTTGATAAGAAGATATTCCCGGTGAAACGGTAAAGAAAGGCCGATATGACTGCTGCCCCGTCAAGATCCAGAGATGCCTGATAGCTGTACTCCGAGGGAAAGAGCTTCCCCTGGCTTCCCATCTCCATTTCATGCATATAGGCGCTGGAGGAATCGAAGTCGATCATGGTATATCCCCGGAAAAGGTT
>JAFSKT010000074.1 GCA_017448845.1 Lachnospiraceae bacterium | reverse complement strand
GTGTATCATTTCCCTGATAGTCATGGCTGCGACCCCCTTTCCCCGCTTATATACCTTAATATATTTTACAATAATTTTATATACTATTATGTAATAAGTCAACAAGCCAGAAACAGACCGAACAAAAGAAAAACCGCGGAAATTCTCGATCTCCGCGGTTTTCTTGCTGTTATGAGCATTCCGGATTTAAATCATTTGATCTTGATATTGGTCTTATATTTCTTATTCAGATACTTATACTGAAGCTTAACGCTGTCCGGTTCCTTAGGCGTTACAACAAGCTTGTTCTCCGAAACCACCACCGCTGCCTGGTTCTTGCTGTTTCCTCCGGTGATGCTGAGTTCTCCCTGATCCAGAGATTCGATATTAAAGAGATCCTTAAGAGTCAGGGTCTTTTTCTCATCGGAAACGAGCATCTTCTTCGCAGCTTTCACGGGCTTGGGGGTCTCCACCGTGAAAGTGACAGTGTAGGTATTTCCGTCTTCCATGGTGAGCTTCACCCACCCGTTCTTCTTTGGCTTAATGCTGGCAACTCCGTCTTTACCAAGTTTTACCTTAACTGCCTTCTTATCCGATACTTCAAAGGATACAACCTTCAGGCTCTTATCCGTAGTGAGCTTGCTGCCCTTTACCACTGTCATCTTCAGGCTGTCCTTGTCCACGCCGGAGGAAATGACATTTGAAAAATCCATCACCAGCGCTGTGATCCGGACATGTCGGAATAATCCGCATCCGGTTCAACAAAGGCATAGATCTCTGCACTTCCAAAGCCCACTTCATTAACCGATACTTTGGTGATCTTCGGAGTTTCATCCCCCTCGATCATTGAAACCGGGCTTTCCACCCGGTCTCCGGCGCTCTTCGATGCTGCAAAAGCAGGCAGGCTCTGGAATATCATCGCAGCGCTTATGACTGCCAATTTTATCATACCCCGTGATCAGGCATCATGCTCTTCGATCAGCTCATTAAAGGTGTAGGATTCGTTTTCTTTTCCTGTGGACAGATTTAAGGTATAGCTCTTGGTCTCGCAGCCGTTCTTCATAAGGGTGATGACGTGGGTGCCGCCGTCCTTGGTGAAGTGGCAGGGAGCTATGCCCTTATATGCGCCGTCAAAATAGACCTCCGCTCCCTCCGGACCGTCGATATAGAGCTGGTTCACATCAGTAGTGACAGTCTCCAGGCCGTCTTCTTCCTCCTTGTCCTCTTCCTTCTCATCCCCGGTCTTCCCGGTAGTATCCTTTTCGGAAGAAGTGTCCTTATCGGTCTTATCCGTCCTGAAGGTCTCCTTCAGGGTTTCCGAAGGTATGGGATCGCTCTTTTCGCTGTCTTTATCCTCGTCCTTATCCTTCTCCTTTTCCGTCCGGTTAACTGAAGGAGTATCCTCCTTCTCTTCCTCCAGGACTATGGTGAGATTTGCCATGGGCTGCCCCACCTTTAAGTACTTCCTTATGCTCACATAGCCCTCGGCCTTTACTTCCAGGGTGTGGACTCCGTAATCCAGCTCCAGGGGGCTTTCCTTCACTATCATCTTCCCGTCGATATATACTGCGGGATTGGCTTCCAGCGGCTCAAAGGCAAAGGTGATGACTCCGGTCTTTAAGAGATCCCCCTTCAGATCGCTGACATCCACCTTTGTTTCCTTTCCCCTGGTGACGGTGACCTGCTTTGTGCCACCGTAGTGCATGTAGGTCACCGACATGGTGTAGCTTCCTTCGGGAATGGTAAAGAGCATCTCGTCATCTATGGGGCGTATCACGTTCCCCAGCTCTATCCAGCCGCCCTTAAAGGATTCGGCTCCGGTAACACGGACATAGCCGTTTCCGCCGGTCTCCTTTACAGTGTAAAGATCCTTGCCCTTTCCGGCTATGGTCAGCACGTCCCCCTTCTTTATATCCTTAAAGGAGGAAAGGCTGTCTCCCGCCATAACTATGGTGCCTGGAAGTATCCTGTAATTCTTGTCCTCATAGGTGAAAACGCCCTTATTAAGGTTCATGTCATAGCCGGTTATATCCCGGAATTCAAAGAGGTCGCTGTCCTTATTGATCTTCACGTATGAAAGATCCGAGGAATGGACGGAAACCAGTATATCCGCGATATCCCCGGTATTAAGCTGCTCCATTACCATGGGATTTCCGGCAGGGTCCTCATATACGGTGCTGCCGATGGTGTTCAGCACATATTCTTCGCCGCTCTCCGGGTCGCAGAAACGTATCTTTTTCCCGGATAAATCAACATCCAGTATTATCACGGTTCCCCGGGCCTTAAGGTCGTTCTCGGAAACCACTGCCTCCGCCGGGGCCGTTTCCCCTGCTTCTTCCGGAGCCTGCTCCGTCCGGTTATTTTTATAGAACCGGCTTAAGACTATAAGAGCAACAACGGAAAAGGCCGCAATAAGGGAAATAAGGAGAAGAAGCTTCAAAGCTTTGGGCAGGGGCTTCTTTTTCCTGACCTTGGAGCTTTCCATCTTCTTCCAGTCCTTATCCGTGAGGTCATCACTTAGGAACCTGGCCATTACGGGAATGTCCTGCTTCACCTGGGGCATGTTTTTCTCCACGCCCCGGGTGCTGAGTTCCAGCTTTACTCCGTCCCGTTCTTCTGTTGTATAAGTCTCTCCTTTGCCGTCATTAGGAGATTTTCCCTTGTGTTCCATTGAGGTTCCTCCAGAACCCTGTTAAGCAGGAACTGAAGCATTTCCCCCAGTTCCTTTCCGGGCTTCATCCCGGCCTCTTTGATAAGCGTGCCCCCGTCTATCTGCATATCCTTTAAGGAAAGGCAGTTACCATCCTCAAGGATCTCCTTATAAAGCTTAAGCAGCGCTTCTTCCTTATCCAGCTTTTCCTTCCTTTCATGGTCGCTCTGGGCCATGATATCCGCATATCTCACGGGGAAGAGCAGGGAGAATATTTCTTCCCCCATTTTGTTTATGGTCTTCCGGACAGTCTTTTTACTGCTTTCCGGCCTGTAATCGTGATATCTCACCATCCCGGAGATCAGGTTTATGGAACGGTTGTCCGACTTAAGCCTCTTTAATATCTCAACCGTCATCTCCTCACTTTTATCGGCGTGGCCGTAGAAGTGGTCGATGCCTTTACTGTCAGTGGTCTTTGCGCTCCCCTTTCCCAGATCATGGAAAAGCATGGTAAAGCGGAGAAGCCGTATCATGTCATCCTTCTTTTCCTCGTACCCGGGCAGGATATCCCTATATTCCTCAAGCTTTTCCTTTGTGATGTACTTAAGGGATTCCAGGATATGGACTCCCACCGTATAGAGGTGGTGGGGATTATTCTGTACGACCTCCATGCTCTCATCGAATTCCGGCATTATGACCGCTGTGATGCCATTGTCATAGAGTTCCCGGAACTTCTCCGGATGATCGGAGGTTAAGAGCTTCGTGAGCTCATCCCTTATCCTCTCCGCGGATATCTTTTTCAGGGTATCTGCCAGATCCGACGCGGCCTTTCTGGTATCCTCCTCTATGTTGAACTCCAGCTGGGCGGAAAACCTGAAAGCCCTCAGTATCCTTAAGGCGTCTTCCCCGAATCTCTCTTCCGGAACTCCCACCGCCCGGATCGTCTTGTTTTTCAAGTCTTCCATACCGCCGAAAAGGTCTATTATGCCCTTTTCCGGGTTATAAGCCAGGGCGTTTATGGTGAAATCCCGCCTCTTTAAGTCCTCTTCCAGGTTCGGGGTGAACTCCACCTTGTCCGGATGCCGGCCGTCGCTGTATTTCCCGTCGATCCTGAAGGTAGTCACTTCAAACTGCTCTTTGCCGAGAAGCACCGTCACCGTGCCATGGGCTATGCCGGTATCCACGGTCCGCCGGAAGATCTTCTTTATGTCCTTCGGCAGCGCGTCTGTGGTGATATCCCAGTCCTTCGGTTCTCTTGACAACAGGAAATCACGAACGCAGCCTCCTACAGCATATGCCTCGAAGCCTGCGTCCTCTATTTCCCTTATTATCCTACTGACTTTTTCAGGAAGATCGATCTTCAAATATAGCTTTCCTCACTTTAATACTTCCACGGTCTGCCGTGCGATCATCAGCTCTTCGTCCGTCGGAACAACTAAAAGCTGCACCTTGTCATCCGGTCTGCTTAGGAAGAATTCCTTTCCTCTCAGCTTATTATTTTCTTCATTAAAGCTTATCCCTAAGAATCCTAAATAGGAGGCTATCCTCTTCCTCACTTCGCCGTTATTCTCTCCGGCGCCTGCGGTAAATACTATGGCGTCAACTCCGTTCATCTCCGCGGTGTAGGCACCTATGTATTTCGCAACCCTTAAGGAAAAGGCATCTAAGGCCTGATCCGCTTCCTTATTGCCGCTTTCGGCTGCTGCCGCAAGATCCCTGAAGTCTGAAGAAAATCCGTCTGAAAGTCCTAACATTCCGGACTTCTTATTCAGTATATCCAGTACCTCTGCAGCAGTCTTATTCTCTTTCTGCATGATAAATGTGATTACTGAAGGATCCAGGTCTCCGGATCTGGTGCCCATTATAAGCCCTTCAAGAGGGGTGAGGCCCATGGATGTATCCACGGATTTCCCGTACTTCACTGCACTTATGGAAGCTCCGTTTCCAAGATGGCAGACGATTATCTTTAATTCCTTTATATCCCTGTGGAGTATCTCAGCAGTGCGCTTTGACACATAATCATGGCTGGTACCGTGGAATCCGTAGCGGCGGATCTTGTACTTCTTATAATACTCATAGGGTATGCCGTAGAGATAGGCCTTCGGCTCCATGGTCTGATGGAAGGCTGTGTCAAATACGCCTACCATGGGCACTCCGGGCATCATCTTTTCGCAGGCCCTGACTCCTATGATATTTGCGGGATTGTGAAGAGGCGCTAAGTCGTTGCACTCTTCCACGGCCTTTATCACATCTTCCGTAATGCGCACAGATCCTGAGAACTTTTCTCCTCCGTGAACCAGCCTGTGGCCCACCGCATCTATCTCCTTAAGTGAAGATACAACGCCGTTTTCCTTATCCGTGAGCTTCTTTATCACCTGGTCTACAGCGTCCGTGTGGTCCTTCATCTCCACTTTTGTGACTATCTTTTCATCATCACCCTTTTTATACTCGATGGCACTGCCGTCGATGCCTATCCTCTCGCAGAGTCCCTTGGCGAAAATCTCTCCGCTTTCGGAATCCATGAGCTGGTATTTAAGTGATGAGCTGCCACAGTTTATTACAAGTACTTTCATTGATCTCTTCCTTCTCCTTTGATCTGTCCCTTAATATGCTTTTCCCCAATATACTAAGTGCTTTGCAGGCTTTCCGCAGCAGACGCAGGTCTCGGAGATCCTCTCCTGATCCTCCCAGGGCATGCAGCGGCTGGTAACCGTGGTATCCGCCTTGATCTGTTCCTCACACTCCGTTTCCCCGCACCACATGGCTCTTATGAATCCGGGCTTATTATCGGCTATATCCTTGAACTCTTCGTAGGTCTTGGCATCAAAGATATTTTCCTTAAGGTGTTTCTCTGCCCTTTCATACATGTCATTATGTATGGTGTCTAAGAGTTTTACCGTGAAATCATGGATCTCAGAGAGGGCTACAGTATATTTCTCCCGGGTATCCCTTCTGCAGACTACGCAGTTTCCATTCTCTATATCCTTGGGTCCTATCTCTATCCTGATGGGGAAACCTCTCATCTCCTGCTCCGCAAACTTGAAGCCCGGTGATTTATCGGAATCATCCACCTTTACTCTCAGTTCGGAAAGGTCGGATGCTATCTTTTCTGCGGCTTCCAGAACCCCTTCCTTCCTCTGCTGGATGGGGATCACCACTACCTGAGTGGGCGCGATCCTCGGAGGCAGCACAAGTCCGTCATTGTCGCCGTGAACCATTATCATGGCGCCGATTATACGGGTGGACAGACCCCAGGATGTCTGGTGGGGCGTATGGAGCTTATTATCCCTGCCGGTAAACTGTATCTCAAAGGCCTTGGCAAAACCGTCGCCGAAATTGTGGCTGGTACCGGACTGCAGAGCCTTTCCGTCATGCATCATGGCCTCTATGGTATAGGTGGCCTTCGCTCCGGCGAACTTCTCCTTATCAGTCTTCTTACCCCTTATTGTGGGGATGGCAAGAGTGTCTTTGCAGAACTCCGCATAGACATTCAGCATCTGCACAGTCCTCTCCTCTGCTTCCTCCCCGGTCTCATGCATGGTATGGCCTTCCTGCCATAAGAATTCCCTGGAACGCAGGAAAGGCCTGGTGGTCTTTTCCCAACGCACTACTGAACACCACTGGTTATATACCCTGGGCAGGTCCCTGTAGGACTGTATGTCATTCTTATAAAAATCGCAGAAAAGAGTCTCGGAAGTGGGACGAACGCACATCCTCTCCTCTAACGGCGTTCCGCCGCCGTGGGTCACCCAGGCAACTTCGGGAGCAAAGCCCTCTACGTGGTCCTTTTCTTTATTTAAGAGGCTCTCGGGAATGAACATGGGCATGTAGACATTCTCTACTCCCGTTTCCTTAAAGCGCCTGTCCAGATCGGCCTGTATGTTTTCCCAAAGGGCATAGCCGGCAGGCTTGATGATAAGACAGCCTTTAACGCTTGAATAGTCAATGAGTTCCGCCTGTTTCACCACATCCGTATACCACTGGGCGAAATCCTCTTCCATGGAGGTTATGGCCTCCACCATTTTCTTCTTATCAGCCATTTTTACTCTTTATTCTCCTTAATTCTTTTTTATCCCTCTGATTTTAACGACAGAACCTGTCTGCGTCAAGGCGGCGTACAGCTTTATCGCGGTTTTTGCTGCCCTGTTTCCCATGAAATCTATTTCAGATTAACATAGGTTACATTCTCGTCCTTTACCAGCTCCAGTGACTTAAACTGCTGCAGGAACTTGCTGAGCTTGGGAGCCCCGTAGTTTCTGGTGTCGAAATCCGGGTAACGCCTTTGGAGGCTGTTTCCGAGAGAAGCAATGTTCATGCCTCTTTCATCATCATTCATTTCTATTATCTGCTTTATAGCTTTTTCAATGGTCGAGAGCTTCGTAAGATTCTTGGAAGGACTCTTCTTCTCTGTAGTCTTCGTCTTTGTGGTGGCTGCCTTTTCCTGGTTCTGCTCCTTATAAAGCACATCCAGCATTTTGAATGTATCACAGGCCTTGATAAGGGCTGCCGGGGTCTTGCTCTCACCCATACCCACAACGGTCTTGCCCTCTTCCTTCAGCGTGGCCGCAAGCCTCGTGAAATCAGAATCGCTGGACACCAGGCAGAACCCGTCCACATTGTTGTTATAGAGTATCTTCATGGCGTCTATGATAAGTGCCGAATCCGAAGAATTCTTCCCGAAGGTATTATTAAACTGCTGCATGGGGATTATGGAATTCTCGAGAAGCAGTTTCTTCCAGGAAGCGCTGCTCTGCTGGGTCCAGTCCCCGTAGGCTCTCTTTATGGTAAGATCCCCGTAGTTACTGGCCTCGTCCATGATAAGCCCTATATATTTCTGTGAAACATTTTCAATATCTATCAGTACCGCAAATCTCTTTATATCTGCCACGTGTTTTCTCCTTAATTAAAAACTGCCCATGGGGCAGTCCTAATTATAACGTAGTATCATTATACAGACAAGCATTATGCCTGTTTCCCTATACCCTGAACCTGTATCCGACGCCCCAGATAGTCTCTATATACTGGGGATTTGAAGAATCCGCCTCGATCTTTTCGCGGATCTTCTTGATATGTACGGTAACCGTTGCGATGTCACCGATGGAATCCATGTCCCAGATATTCCGGAAGATCTCATCCTTGGAGAATACCCTGTCCGGATTGGACGCAAGGAAGGTGAGGAGATCGAATTCCTTCGTGGTAAACTGCTTTTCTTCCCCGTTTACCCAGACTCTCCGGGCAGTCTTATCTATCTTAAGTCCGCGGATCTCAACTACGTCGTTCTCCGGGATACCGCTCTTAACCAGACGGTCATAGCGGGACAGATGGGCCTTGACCCTGGCAACCAGCTCGCTGGGAGAAAAAGGCTTGGTCATATAATCGTCTGCTCCCAGTCCCAGGCCCCGGATCTTGTCTATGTCGTCTTTCCTGGCGGAGACTATGATTATTGGCATATTCCTGCTTTCACGGATCTTGCGGCAGATCTCAAAGCCGTCAATTCCCGGAAGCATGAGGTCCAGTATCAGGAGATCCCAGTCCTCCTTTAAGGCTACCTCCAGCCCTTTCAGGCCGTCATTTTCTATTACCACCTCAAAATCCGACAGCTCCAGATAATCCTTCTCCAGGTCTGCTATGGAATCTTCGTCCTCAATGATCAAAATCCTGCTCATTACCTGTACCTTACCGCAGGCAAGCGTGCTCATCGGTGACGTGCCTGCGCGGCACCGACGTGGAATAAAAGCGGGGCTTTATTCCTTCTCCTTATATTTCCTGAATTCAATGAAAATAGTGGTTCCCGTGTCCGGATGGCTCTGGGCCCATACCCTGCCGCCGTGGTCCTCCACTATCTTCTTTACGATGGAAAGCCCGATACCCGAGCCGCCCTTTGAGGAATTCCGTGACCTGTCCGTGCGGTAGAACCTGTCAAAGATATAGGGCACGTCCTTCACGTCTATTCCCCGTCCGTTATCCTCTATCTCAATAAGGACATCGCTTTCCTCATCCTTCAGCCGGATGTAGATAAAGCCCTTTTCCTTATTCATGTATTTTATCGAATTCCCGATGATATTGTTTATTACCCGTTTAAGCTGCTCCGGGTCTGCGATTATCTGGGTATCCCGGTCCAGATAGTTCATGTAGGAAAGCTCTATGCCATAGGATTCCATGTCCATGCCTATCTCATCAACGCAGTCGTCGAAGTATTCGCTGATATTGATCCGGGTAAAGTTATAGGGAACCCGGTTGGTGTCTATTCCCGCATAGAACGTCAGCTCGTTTATGAGCCGGTCCATGTCGTTTGCTTTATTATAGATGGTCCTTAAGTATTTCTCCTGCTTCTCGGGGGTGTCCGCCACTCCGTCCAGCAGTCCCTCCGCGTATCCCTTGATACTGGTAACGGGTGTCTTTAAGTCGTGGGTTATATTACTGATAAGAAGACGATTCTCGTTCTCATTTTCAATATTTCTTTCCGTGGTCTCCTTAAGCTTCTGTCTCATGTATTCGAAGCTTCTGCAGAGCTCTGCCATGTGGTCGTCCGACCCCGGGATCTCTATCTCAAAATCAAGGTTTCCCTCGGCGATATTCCTTGTGCCCTCCGAAAGCTGATGCACCGGGACGGCAATCTCCTTATAAATAAAGGATACCATGGTAATACCGGTCAGTACAAGGATCACTATGATCAAACATGCAAGCTTAATACAAAGATCCCTTAAGTCCGGTTCCCCGGCTAAAGCATCCATCACATGAGCATGTTCCCTTGATTTAAGAAGTGTGATCAGACAGACCGAAAACAGTATCGTCGGGCCAAGCACGATCCCGCTGAAAACTGCTATCAACTTATTCTTAAGCTTCATAAAATACATACTAAACAAATTAGGGAAAAAGGTCAAAAGAATTGTTCATAAATATAATAAAAAAAACATAAACACCCGTATCAGAGTGTTTATGCTTAATTTTTGAATCCTTCGCTGCGTCTTCCTTCGGGAGCCGCAGTCTTTGATGCTGAGTCTCAGCTGTTAAGGTAAGCTTCCTGCTCCGGAGTCAGGGTATCTATGCTCTTACCTAGGAATTCAAGCTTCTTCTTTGCAACTTCGATATCCACCTCTTCCGGCACATCTATAAGCTTTTCTTTGATATCATCCCTGTGCTCTAAAAGATATTTTGCAGACAGGGCCTGGATAGCAAAGGACATATCCATGATCTCAGCCGGGTGTCCGTCACCGCAGGCTAAGTTTACAAGGCGGCCTTCGCCCAGGACATATACCCAGCGGCCGTCAGCGAACTTATAGCCCATGATGTTATTCCGCATCTCGGCTGTTTCCACGGCGATCTCACGAAGCCTCTTCATATCTATCTCGCAGTCGAAGTGGCCTGCGTTGCAGAGAATAGCGCCATCCTTTAATTCCGCAAAATCCTCCTCGTCAATGACCTTGTCACAGCCCGTCACTGTCACAAAGAAATCTCCTTTCTTTGCGGCTTCCTTCATAGGCATAACGTCAAAGCCGTCCATAACCGCTTCTATGGCCTTCACCGGGTCGATCTCGGTAACGATTACCCTGGCGCCGAGACCCTTTGCCCTCATGGCTGTTCCCTTGCCGCACCATCCGTAACCTGCCACAACAACTATCTTTCCTGCAACGATCAGGTTGGTGGTCCTGTTTATACCGTCCCAGACAGACTGTCCGGTACCGTACCTGTTGTCAAAGAAATGCTTCATCTGGGCGTTGTTGACCCTGACCATGGGGAACATGAGCTTTCCGTTCCTGTTCATGGCCTCTAACCTGAGAATACCGGTAGTGGTCTCTTCACAGCCGCCAATGACCTTTGCCGCCAGATCCTTATATTCCGTATGAATGGTATGTACCAGGTCGCCGCCGTCATCTATGATGATATCCGGCCCCACTGAAAGAACCGCCCTTATATGACTCATATATTCCTCATCTGTGGTGCCGTGCCATGCGTGGACCTCAAGTCCTTCATGTACCAGAGCGGCAGCCACGTCATCCTGTGTGGAAAGAGGATTGCTGCCGGTAACATACATCTCTGCGCCGCCGGCCGCCAGAGTAAGACAAAGATAGGCGGTCTTGGCCTCTAAATGTACTGAAAGCGCGATCTTTTTTCCCGCAAAAGGTTTAGTCTTGGCAAATTCATCATGGAGCATGGTGAGGAGGGGGCAGTTTCTCCTTACCCATTCTATCTTCCTCTCACCTGATTCCCATAAGTTGATATCCCGGATCTCACTGGACATTTCTCTGTTTCCTTTCTTTAAGCACTGTTATCCTTAACTACAAAAGGGCAGCCCCATAGGACTGCCCTGATTTTCGTTCTTAAAACAACGTTTCTTACTTAAGCAGTGCTGCTGCTGCCTGTCTCTTAGCTTCCTGAGCCTGAGCTGCTGCCTTGTTAGCTTCCTGCTGTGCCTGGAAAGCTGCCTGGTAAGCTGCATAAGCTGCTGAGCCGTTAGCCTGCTGAAGAGCGCCCTTTGCAAGCTGCTCCTGATAGAAAGCAAGGAGCTGAGCCTGTCCAGCTGTAGCTGCTGCCTGGCCTGCTGCGATGTTAGCCTGGCTCTGTGCTACGTTCTGTGCCTGGAAAGCTGCGGTTGCTGCCTGGCCTGCTGCTGCTGCTGCCTGACCGTTTGCAATGTTAACCTGGCTCTGTGCTACGTTCTGTGCCTGGAAAGCTGCGGTTGCTGCCTGGCCTGCTGCTGCTGCTGCCTGACCTGCTGCAATGTTAGCCTGGCTCTGTGCTACGTTCTGTGCCCGGAAAGCTGCGGTTGCTGCCTGGCCTGCTGCTGCTGCTGCCTGACCGTTTGCAATGTTGATCTGGCTCTGTGCTAAGTTATTTGCACGGAAAGCTGCGATTGCTGCCTGGCCTGCTGCTGCTGCCGCCTGGCCGTTTGCAATGTTAACCTGTCCCTGTGCTACGTTGTTAGCCTGGAAAGCTGCGATTGCTGCCTGGCCTGCTGCTGCTGCTGCCTGACCGTTAGCTGTGTTAAGCTGGCCCTGTGCAAGAGCTGCTGCTGCCTTAGCTGCAAGATCAGCCTGTCCCTGAGCTGCTGCTGCAAGACCTGCTGCCTTGCTGATCTCACCCTTTGCAAGAGCTTCCTGAGCTGCTGCTGCAAGCTGTGCCTGATAAGCCTGGAATTCTGCAATGTTCTTTTCCTGTGCTGCCCTTGCTGCCTGAACCTGCTCCTCAGGAGTTGCTGCAAAAACGGATACTACAGAAACTACAGTAAGTGCTGCGCACACTAAAATCGCTGTCAACTTCTTCATATTAGACAATTCCTCCTTAAAAATGGAAAATTTTTACAATGCACGCATATTCTATCACTCACTTTCAATTTATTCAAGTCTAATATGAAATTTAGCCCAAAATATCAAAAATCAATACAAACAACCCATAGCCACGCACTCCGCTGCGTGGCTATGGCCAATACCCCTGGCATTTTGGCTCGTCGCCTATCGGCGAAGCCGATTTGAATGCGACGAGCGCTTATAATTCAGTGATCTGAAAGATCACTGAATTATAAAAACCCCGCAGGAAACTGCGGGGTTTCGTATATTTTGCAAAAAATGCTCTGTATTATGCGGAAAGGATCTTGGCTAACATTGCCCTTCTTGCATTGATTGAAGCTGCTTCTGCTTCAATTGCGGCCCTTACTGCTGCCATCCTCTTTTCATACATTGCAAGTGCTGCCTGAGCCTCTGCCTTATCGGCTGCTGCCTTTGCTTCGTTTGCTGCCTGGAATGCTTTCAGGTTTGCCTGATAGATATCGTAATCAGCCTTTAATGCTGCCCTCTGTGCTTCACCCTTTGCGATCTCGCCTGCCTGGAATGCCTTGAGGTTTGCCTGATATACTTCGTAGTCAGCCCTGAGTGCTGCTCTCTGTGCTTCGCCCTTTGC
>JAFSKT010000073.1 GCA_017448845.1 Lachnospiraceae bacterium | reverse complement strand
ATAGAAAATACCCGGTACCGGATCCGGGAAATGGTGGGCGGAAGTCTTACGATCGAGAGCGCCCCGGGCAAAGGAACGAAGGTAACCATAAGGATTCCCAAATAAATGAAAGGCATGGGAAATGAGAATACTTGTTGTAGAAGATGAACCTGTCCTGTTAAGGCAATTGACCAGACGTGTTCATGAGGCTCTGCCGGAAGCTGAGATAGTGGCTTTTGATAATGCCGATGATGCGCTGAAAGCCTTATCTTCAGGGGTGTTCAATATTGCTTTTCTGGATATAGCGATAGGAACCGTGACAGGCGTTGACCTGGCAAGGCGTGTTAAAACCGCGTATCCCGGGTGTGACATAGTTTTTACCACCGGATACAGCGAGTACGCTCACAAAGCCTTCGAACTTGGAGCCAGCGACTATCTTATGAAGCCAGTTACGACAGAAAAAATAGAGCATGCCTTATCACAGCTTCGACATACTGCTCTTAAAGAGAACATGGGGAAGGGATTGTTTATCCGATGCTTTGGCAATTTTGAAATATATTATGACGGAGAGCCTGTCGTATCATTTACAAAACGTTCGAAAGAGCTTCTGGCTTATCTGGTAAATAAGGCCGGTGTTCTCTGCCCGGTCGCCGAAATCTGTAATGCCATATTTCGGGACAGTTCCGACTCTTATATACGTGTCGTTAAGAAAGACCTCATAAAGACCCTTTCAGATATGGGCGAGGAAGATATTCTGATAAAGGGCTGGGGAGTCCTTGGAATAGACAGGAAAAAGGTAAGGTGTGACTATTTTGACTATCTGGACGGAAAGCCGGGTGCCCTGAATCTGTATCATGGTGTTTATATGTCCCAGTATGACTGGGCTCAGGTACACAACCTATTAAAGACCGGCAAAAAGGACTGAATTTTAACGGACTTTTAACATTTTTTTATGTATAATGACAGATGTTGTAACTATTCAGCATAATGAAAGGAGTAGCCATGAAAGCAGATATGATCATAAGGAACGCAAAAATCTTTACATCGAACAGGGACAACCCGCTGGCCACAGCCCTGGTGGTAAAAGATGGAAAATTTGTATATGCAGGAGATGAAGCCGGCCTGTCGGATTATGAGGGAGAGGTAACGGATCTT
Organism: Lachnospiraceae bacterium; assembly: GCA_017448845.1. Lineage (GTDB taxonomy): Bacteria > Bacillota > Clostridia > Lachnospirales > Lachnospiraceae > NK4A144. Next base: position 2,516 of record JAFSKT010000073.1, on the reverse strand, counting down.
GGCGGAAAATTCATCATGCCGGGGATCATCGACAGCCATGTTCATGTTACCATGCCCATCGGATTTGAATATAAGGATATGGGTGAGTATATCGTGTGTAACAGCAAAAAGGAAGCCCTTGACTTTATATCCGATCATATTAAGAACAATCCGGGCAAGGAGAGCTATAATTTCCTTCTGGAGCGTGTTTTTCTGCATGGAGAGGAGATCACAAAGGAAGATCTTGATGCTGTCTGCGCCGACAGTGAGATCATGATCCTGGAGGGTGAGGCACACAGCATATGGGTAAATTCCAAACTTCTTGAGCGTCATGGCATTACGGATGATATCATCGATCCCGTACCGGGGCTCAGCTACTATGTGCGCAAGGATGGACATGTGACAGGAAATATATTTGAAGCGGCTGCGGAAACCCGCTTTCTGGTCGATGGTGCGGAAAAGCTGACAGATGAACAGATCGACGCCGCCTTAAGACGCTGGATCGATTTTGCTGTAAATACAGGTGTAGTGGGTGTCTTTGATGCCGGTATTCCGGAATGCAATGATCTTCATGAGAGAGTTTACGGCAGATTGAAAAAAATGGACGAGGAGGGAGAGCTTCCTGTTTATATTGACGGCTGTTATGTGATCACACAGCCGCGCCAGGTGCCTGAGGCAATTGAGCACCTTAAGCGCTTTAAGAATGAATATAATACGGAGCACCTTAAGGTGCATACCTTAAAGATTTTCAATGACGGTACCTTAAAGATCGAAACGGCAGCGCTTGTGACACCTTATGTAGATACCGGGGACAGGGGAACGGCTGCCTTCAATAAGGATCAGATCGCAGAGCTTCTTATCAAGCTTAATAAGGAAGGACTTGACCTGCATCTGCACACTGTCGGTGAGGGCGCATCCCGTAATGTACTTGACGGTGTGGAGATGGCCAGGAAGGAGCTCGGGGATAAGTACCATGTGAAGGTCACCTGTGCGCATCTTGAGATCCAGGATGATGCGGATATTGAACGTTTCGCAAAATTAGGTGTCAACGCCAATTATACGCCCTGGTGGCATGCAGGCAACATGGGCGGAGATCCTTATAAGACCTGGCGCGAGCTGCTCGGTGAGGATCGCGCGAGTAAGATGTACCGCTGTAAGTCGGTCTGGAAGACCGGCGCGAATGTCACATGGTCCAGTGACGATATCCACTATGGTGATTTTAACAACTGGAGTCCGTTTCTTGGCATGGAGGTCGGCATGACAAGATGGATAAATGAGAAGACCAGAGCCGCCGAAATAAATTATACCGTCAGGCCGAATCCTCCCGCCGATGAGCAGATGAGTATAGAGGAAATGATACTCGGATATACGATAAACGGAGCAAAGCAGCTTGGGATAGAGGATAAAAAGGGCTCTATTGAAAAGGGTAAGGATGCCGATTTCCTTGTGTTTGACACGGACCTGCTTACTGCAGAGCATGAGGGCTTCAGCCATAACAAGCCGACTGATGTGTATTTTGCAGGAAAGAAAGTAAATTAATATTACTAAAGTAATATAGACATATTTTCGCTGAAGATAAATCGGATCCATCTGAAAGGAGATGTGCATAATGAAAGGAAATATTGTTATCTATGGTAATATCTATACAGTTGATAAGAAAAATCCAAGCGCTTCGGCACTTGCGATTTCTGACGGTAAGTTCGTCTATGTGGGCGACGAAGAAGGGGTAAAGGAATATATTGACAAGGACACGGAGGAGATCCGGTATGATGAGGGTATCATTCTTCCGGGATTCGGAGAGGGACACGGTCATATCACACCCGGAGGAACGGAAGCACTTTTCTTTGTACATCTAAGTCCCATGGGTACCTTGCAGGAACATCTTGCTGCGATAAAGGAGTTCATTGAAAAACACCCGGAGCTGGATGTTTATCAGGGTTCAGGCTTCATACCCACACCGGATATGGGACCAAACGGTCCGACTGCGGATCTGCTTAATGGCATGACAGACAAACCGATCGTTCTTGCGGATATAGGCCATCATTCCTATTGGGTAAATCATGCCGCAATGGAACGCCTGGGAATCGACAGGAATACGCCGGATATAAGTGATGGAATAATCACCCGTGATGATCAGGGAAATCCCACCGGTTATTTCCGTGAAGGTGCCATGGATCTGTTAAAGGAGCTTACCGTGTTCTCGGTTGAGCAGTATAAGGAGGGATTCCTGCACTATCAGGAAGAATATCTGGCTCATGGAGAAACCCTGATCCTTGATCCCATAATCAACTGGGATACTACAGACAACGCCGCACTTGCCTGCCATGAGCTCGATATGGAAGGGAAGCTTAAGATGCATGTCTATGCTGCTTATCAGGTATTTCAGGCGGCAGGTCATGATACGATGGCGGAGATAGAACACGCGGCAAGCTTAAGAGAGAAGACCAGGGGGCGTATGTTCGAACTAAGCAATATCAAGATACAGATAGACGGTACGATGCCGGGGACACCTTCAACAGCATATATGAAGCAGCCTT
>JAFSKT010000072.1 GCA_017448845.1 Lachnospiraceae bacterium | reverse complement strand
GATTGTAACACGAAACGGCGGATATATAAAATCCATTTGCATTTTATGCATAGCCACTTATAATGTAAAGGATATAGACCGGCGTGCTTTTAAGAAAGGAACGGAGCGGAAATGAGTGCTGCAGACAGGCTTTTTATAGAGAATGTGAAGAATATACTGGAAAACGGCGTATCTGACGAAAATATGGAGGTTAGGCCCGTATGGGAGGATGATAGGAGTCCGGCTCATACTGTGGCGCTGTTTGGGGTGGTGGACAGATATGATCTGTCAAAGGAATTCCCGATAATGACCCTGAAAAGGACCTTCTGGAAGTCGGCGTTAGATGAGATTTTCTGGATATGGCAGAAAAAGTCCAATAATGTCCATGACCTGAGCTCAAAGGTATGGGATGCCTGGGCTGATGAAGAGGGCAGCATAGGAAAGGCCTATGGGTACCAGATGGGAGTGAAGAGTCCCTATTCCGATGTGAAGCCGGAAGGGTTGGAAAAAGCCTTCCCGGATGGGAAGTTTACAAATAATTACACTTGTTATGTATCTGATAAGAGGGGAGTGATCTCCGAAAAGAATGAGAGAGGTCTCTGGAAACTGGACCAGACTGACAGGATAATATATCAGCTGGTGAATGATCCGGGATCCAGAAGGATAATGAGCATGATGTATGCGCCGGCGGACCTTTCGGAGATGGCCCTTGCGCCCTGCGCATATTCCATGACCTTCAATGTGATGGACGGGAAGCTTAACGGCATGCTGAACCAGCGTTCCCAGGATATGGCGGTGGCCAATTCCTGGAATACGGTGCAGGCGGCGCTTCTGGTGTATGCCTTTGCGTCAGCCTATGGCTTTGAGCCGGGAGAACTGGTGCATGTTATCGCAAACTGCCATATATATGACAGGCATATAGAGCCGGTGAAGAAGCTTATAGCAAATCCGGAGCATGATGCGCCGAAGCTTATAGTTAATCCGGAAATACACGATTTCTATGACTTTACGAAGGATGACTTCAGCCTTCCGGGCTATGAGTACAGCGATTTTGACTATAAGTTCCCTGTGGCGGTCTGAGCTTTTCAATGGTTTTTCGGTTGTTAAGTTTTAATAAAAAGATTATAATAAAAAGTTAGTAATCGGACAGGACCGGCGGAAGCCGGATAATATCGAAAGGAGGTGATACCATGAGCGAAAGTGAAGTATTTGAAAAACGGCGTATGTATGCGGTAAAGGACTATACTTCCCCGGAGGAACTCTACAATAATCTTATAGAGATCGTGAAAAGGTATCACCCCTCAGATGATATAAGTCTTATAGAAAAGGCCTATAGGGTTGCGACTGATGCCCATAAGGACCAGCTCAGGAAGAGCGGGGAGCCTTATATCATACATCCATTAAGCACCGCCACCATACTGGCAGACCTGGAGATGGACAAAGAGACCATAGTGGCAGGACTGCTCCATGACGTGGTGGAAGACACCATCATGACCAAGGAAGACCTGGAGAGGGAATTCGGCAGCGATGTGGCAGAGCTGGTGGACGGGGTTACAAAGCTCTCAAAGCTTAAGTACCACGGAAACCGGGTGGAATTCCAGGCGGATAACTTAAGGAAGATGTTCCTTGCCATGGCAAAGGACATCAGAGTCATAATAATAAAGCTTGCGGACCGGCTCCACAACATGAGGACGCTGCAGTTCCAGAGTCCGGAAAAACAGCAGGAGATTGCAAGAGAAACACTTGATATTTATTCCCCGATAGCTCAGAGGCTTGGTATCAGCAGGATTAAGGTAGAGCTTGATGACCTTTCCTTAAAGTACCTGAAGCCGGAGGTATATCAGGAATTAAAGATACAGATCGCCCAGAGGAAGGGCGAAAGGGAAGAGTTCGTAAAGAATATAGTTGAAGAAGTGTCCGACAGGATGAAGGAGGCCGGGATCGAGACATCCATCAGCGGGCGCGTTAAGCACTTCTTCTCTATTTATAAGAAGATGGTGAATCAGCATAAGAACCTGGATCAGATTTACGACCTCTTTGCTGTAAGGATAATAGTAAATGACGTGAAGGACTGCTATGCGGCTCTGGGTATGATCCATGAGATGTATAAGCCCATACCCGGGCGGTTTAAGGATTATATCGCCATGCCAAAGGCCAATAATTACCAGTCCCTTCATACTTCGCTTATAGGGCCCAACGGAACTCCTTTTGAAATACAGATAAGGACCTATGATATGCACAGGACTGCGGAATTCGGTATCGCAGCCCACTGGAAATATAAGGAGACCTCCAACGGGCAGCGGCCTGACGAGAGTGAGGAAGAGAAGCTCTCATGGCTCAGGCAGATACTGGAATGGCAGAAGAATCTTTCGGACAATAAGGAATTCATGAGCCTCTTAAAGAGCGACCTGAACCTGTTCTCCGATTTTGTATATGCTTTTACCCCTTCCGGGGATGTGAAGAACCTTCCCTCCGGTTCAACTCCCGTGGATTTTGCCTATGCGATCCACAGCGCCGTGGGCAACAGGATGGTGGGAGCCAGGGTCAACGGAAAGCTTGTTAACATTGACTATGTGATACAGAACGGCGACAGGGTGGAGATCCTTACCAGCCAGAATTCCCGCGGACCCAGCCGTGACTGGCTGAAGATCGTGAAGTCTACCCAGGCCAGGTCAAAGATCAATCAGTGGTTCAAAAACGAATTAAAGGAAGACAACATCACCCGGGGTAAGGCTCAGTTTGCAGAATACTGTAAGAGCCATGCCATCAGGCAGGAAGATATAATGAAGGCCGATTACCAGCAGGCCGTAATAGATAAATACCACTTCAGGGACTTCGATTCCGTCTATGCCGCCATAGGTCACGGCGGATTAAAGGAAGGCCAGGTGGTGAATCGTATGGTGGAGAGGTATGAGCAGGATCATGCCAGGAACCTTACGGATGCCGAGGCTCTTTCCTCCATGGGAGATTCGGCTCGGAAAAACGTTTTCCATAAGAGTGAGGGCGGAATCGTCGTTCGTGGAATAACAGACGTTTCTGTTCATTTCAGCAAGTGCTGCAACCCTCTTCCGGGAGATGAGATCGTAGGATTCATAACCAGAGGCAGGGGTATTTCCATACACCGCACCGACTGCATCAATGTAATGAACATGCAGGAGCCGGACAGGGAGAGGCTGATCGAGGCAGACTGGCAGAAGGGTGCTGAGAACGCCAATGAAGAGTACATGGCGGATATCAATATCTTCGCCAATAACAGGAACGGTCTTCTGGTGGATGTATCCAGGATATTCACCGAGAATAATATCAGTATCGTAGGAGTTAACTGCAGGGTAAATAAGCAGAACATCGCAACCATATATGTTTCATTTAATATCCACAGCACGGCGGAGCTGGATAACATCACTCATAAACTGAGGACGGTTCCCGGGGTTTTGGATATAGAAAGAACTACGGGTGCTTAAATGGATATAAGCTTAAAGAGAATGGTCCTGGGACCGGTTGGCACTAACTGTTTCATTTTCTGTAATGAGGAGACTAAGGAGGCCGTGGTATTCGATCCCGGTGATATGGGGGACAGGGTCTTTTCCTATATTAAGGATCAGGGGATGGAACTTAAGTCCGTCATACTGACCCACGGGCATTTTGATCATATAACCGGGGTTCCGGAGCT
>JAFSKT010000071.1 GCA_017448845.1 Lachnospiraceae bacterium | reverse complement strand
AGAAAAAAGGGGCGGCATCTGCCACCCCTCGAATGGTTTCGTGTCCCGGCGGGAGGTATAAGCGGGAGAGTTCCCGCTTAAAGCGCCAGGTCAACGTGCTGTAAGGTGCCTGTAATTCCGTTTTCTTTTAAGAAGATTCCCGTCTTTCTTATAACTCCGTTTAATGCACCGTTTACAGCATTTTTATCTGAAAATTCCGTATCTGCGTTTCCAAGGTAGATGGCTCCGATGCCTGCGTCCTTAAGGGATATGAGCTTCTCTTTTCCCCCCTCTTCCATATACCAGATCTTAAGCCTGTTGAATATGGCGTCGCCTTCATCTATCCATCCGTTGTGGTCGGAGTCGTAACCGGACAGATCCTTGAATCCGTCCCCGGACTTTGTTCCGAATAACTCCGAACCGTCATTGATCTTTCCGTCCCCGTTCCTGTCTAAAGAGAGAAAGCCGGATCCCTTTCCCAGCTCGGAAATCTCCTCTTTATTTCCGTCACAGTCCAGGTCGAAAAAGAACTTCCTGTCACTTAAGTCCGTAACAGATGCATCCACATTGATCACAAGGGGATCGCACAATGCCACGGAATAATCCTCCATGGTGAGGGACTGGAAAGCTGCTGAAAAGCTGCGGCTCATTCCGAATTCCACATTGAAATTGATCTCCCGACCGTCATCTGTCCTGGCCATTCCCATAGTCTTAAAGCTTACAGCCTCGCTCTCGTTTATCACATCATATGAAGCGGTGACTTTGGTCATAAGCCGTCCCGTGCCCTGCTCTGCAACGGCGGGACTGCGAAGATCTATAGCCTTAGCTCCCACAAAGCGTGAGAAAACCCTGTCATTCTCTGACTTAAAATAGCTCACGCTGCTTCCGTCGGAAATCCCAAGTGACATAGAGGACGAAGAACGGTGGTGGTCATACCTCATAAGGTTAATTGCCTTGTATGAGAAATCACCCTTTGCCCAGCGCTTCATCATCTCAAGGATCTGCTTAAGCGCCTCTATCTCAGGAGACTCTTCCTGTGAAACTGCCTGACAGTTCCTGTTCTTTTCAGCCTTTTTAGTGCCCTCTAAAATACTGAGAGCCACCTTTGCCTCATTCTGTCTTTCGGAATGTCTGTCTTTTTTATCTGCATCGGAAAGTGCAGTTAGATAGGATCTGCCTTCACTTGAAAGATCAAGCCGCGCTGCTTCACTGCGGCTCATATCTTTTACCACGTGCAAAGACAATCCCGATGAACTGTAGCTATGATCTGAAACCATAGCGACATTACTCGCATTGATCTTCATAGGCATCTCCTCCCTGAGATTTTTTTATCCCGTATCCGGGATAAAACGTCCTTGTACTCTCTATATCGGCAGAAGAAGAAAAAACTTTAGAGGCCGCAGAAGATTTTTTTCTTTTTTTCTTTTTACCTGACAACGGGCTGTCTGCTCTTACTTGCCTATGCCTCTTTCGTGGCCGCCCTGGCGGTTGGCAGCCTCCTCATTTCCGGCAAGGATGTTCTTTACTATCTGCATCCTCATTCCGGCGTCGATAAAGTCACAGTGTTTACAGAAGCCGTAATTCTGTCTTCCCTCTGCGATCTTTCTTCTGGCCTCCATAAGTGCCGGGGCAACCCAGGCTTCCTTCAGGGGAACGGTATTTAAGTCAGCGTAATTCGTGACTTCAAAGTTATCGCAGCAGCATAAGCCCATGTGGCCGTTTGGCATTATCCACATATCCGTAAAGGGCAGAAGGCAGGTTTCCTTTATGACCTTCTCCGTCTCCTTCTTATTAGGGGCAGAGCCGGCCCTGTTTGTAAGAACCTCTTTCAAATACCTCATCTGTATCAGTATATCCACATCCTCAAACTCTTCCGGATGCATGGTCACATACTGGTAGATCCTCTGGATATTCTTATGGAGCTTCATATCCATGCAGTAATTGTTGATTATCAGCTGGTCAATATAGGGCTGAATCTCCTTCACCTTATCCAGATTCAGTAAAAGCCCGTTTGTGGACATGAAGATATAGCACTCCGGCAGCTTTTCCCTGGCATACTTATGCCGCTCCACTATCTTCTTATCAAGCCAGGGCTCGTTATTCCCGTAAAGAGTTATATGCCCTCTGTAATTCCAGTCAGCAAGCTGGTCGATGATTGAATGATAAAGCTCATCCGTCATTTCCATAAAGGGCCGTTTCTCCGCATATATGTTGGCTGTGCAGAAAGCGCAGGTGGAATTACAGCGGTTAATGGTCTCAATATTCACGACGTTAGGTTTCGGCGTTTCTTTTGCATTCAGGAAATAATCGCAGTACTCCCTCTGTGCCTTGCTCCTTGTCAGAAACTGCAGCTTTAAATAGGCATCGCTGGCAAGATTTGGAAGGTACTTCCTGGCGTTCCATCCCAGTCTTCCAAGAAAATTATTGATCTTTATCGGCATTTCATGTGCCCCCTTTATCTTTCAAAAGCGCCCTGGCTTTTTCGTATTCCTCCGGTGTCCCGAATGACAGGAAATCCTCTACCGGGAATTCCCCGATCTTATTTCCCTCTTCGATCATAAGATTATAGACACCGCTCATAAAATACTCTTTATAAGGGCATCTGTCCATATATTTTTCCGCATAGCGTAAAAACAGCTCTTTATCGGCAAATCCGTAAGCACCGCAGACTGCCCTGCTGCTTATGGCCTTCTTCTCTGCGGTTTCTGTGACATAGCCCTCCTCATCCGTCTTTACAAAACTGAACCTCGGATCGGTGCTTTCAAAGGTCATGAGCCAACCCTGAAGCTCCCCTGGAGTATAGAAACCCTTCTTCCCGTCTCCTGAAAGATAGGCGTAGAGGCTTCCGGATCTGAACATAAGATCACAGTCGCAGAAAATAAGGGGCTTGTCATTTTCTATGCTCTCAGCGCCCCTCATGCAGGTAAGCACCGCCCCGTTCAGCACATGATCCAGGACTGTTATCTTCGCTTCCGGGGCATACTTCATTATCTCACGGTCTATGTTAAAGCGGTCAATATGGTCTTTAAGCACCACGAAGGTGATGCTTAAAATATCGCAGTGTTCCCTGATGGAATCCGCTGCATACTCAAAAAAATGTCTTCCTCCCATTTCAATAAGGGGCTTTGGACACTCATAGCCCAGGTTCGCAAACCTGGTGCCCGCTCCTCCCATGGGCATGATAAGATTGATGGACATAAAAAACTCCCTGTGGTATAATCGGGTGGCACCGCATTAGGATCGCCCTTCGGGCGATGAGCCCCCTCGCCGGGGCGGCATCTCGCATCATTGATGCGAGATAAGGTGTATAGATCACGGATCACTTCGTGATCCATGATAAGGGCCGGTGTGTCGGAATGGCAGACGAGGAGGACTCAAAATCCTTTGGTGGCAACACCGTGTGGGTTCAAGTCCCACCACCGGCATTCAGAGCAGTTCTTTTTTTGAACTGCTCTTTTCATTTACTTGCCTTCACCCTAATTTGACGGTTTTGGCAAGTATTCTTTAGACCTTCCGCTCCTTATTTTACTTGCCTTCACCCCAATTTGACGGTTTTGGCAAGTATTCTTTATACCTTCCGCTCCTTATTTTACTTGCCTTCACCCCAATTCTGCGCTTTTGGCAAGTATTCTTCAAACCTTCCGCTCCTTATTTTACTTGCCTTCACCCCAATTCTGCGCTTTTGGCAAGTATTCTTCAAACCTTCCGCTCCTTATTTTACTTGCCTTCACCCCAATTTGACGGTTTTGGCAAGTATTCTTCAAACCTTCCGCTCCTTATTTTACTTGCCTTCACCCCAATTCTGCGGTTTTGGCAAGTATTCTTCGGATTTTAGTGATGGAACAGCCTCAATCCGGTGAAGTACATCACCATCCCGTACTTATCGGCTGTTTCAATGACATTGTCGTCCCTTATGGAGCCGCCGGGCTGGGCGATATACTGAACGCCGCTCTTCTTCGCCCTTTCCACATTGTCGCCGAAGGGGAAGAATGCATCTGATCCTAAAGCCACGCCGGTATTCTTATTAAGCCAGGCTCTCTTTTCTTCCTCTGTGAATACGGAGGGCTTGGTCTTAAAGATCTTTTCCCAGGCGCCGTTCTTCAGCACGTCCTCATACTCGTTTCCGATGTAGACGTCGATGGCGTTATCACGCTCCGCTCTCCTTATCTCGTCAAGGAAGGGCAGCTCAAGAACCTTCGGGCACTGACGCAGGAACCAGTTGTCAGCCTTCTGTCCCGCAAGCCTTGTGCAGTGGATCCTGGACTGCTGTCCGGCTCCTATTCCTATGGCCTGTCCGCCCTTGGCGTAAGCCACGGAATTACTCTGGGTATATTTCAATACTATAAGGGAGATCATGAGATCCCGCTTTGCTTCATCAGGGAGATCCTTATTCTTTGTAACGATCTCGCCTAAGAACTTCTCATCTATGACCGCATTATTCCTGCCCTGTTCAAAGCTTACGCCGAAGACCTGCTTGGTCTCCTTTTCCTCAGGAACATAGTCAGGGTCGATCTTTAAGATGCAGTAATTTCCCTTTTTCTTCTCCTTAAGGATATTAAGGGCATCCTCATCATAGCCCGGAGCGATTATGCCGTCCGACACTTCCCTCTTTATAAGATTTGCGGTATCGGCGTCACAGACATCGGAAAGAGATATGAAATCCCCGTAGGATGACATCCTGTCGGCTCCCCTGGCTCTGGCGTAAGCGCAGGCAAGAGGGCTTAGGTCCTTTAAGTCATCCACCCAGTAGATCTTTGCTTCAGTCTCTGTAAGGGGCAGTCCCACTGCAGCTCCCGCGGGAGATACATGCTTAAAGCTTGTGGCTGAAGGAAGGCCTGTGGAAGCCTTAAGTTCCTTAACCAGCTGCCAGCCGTTAAATGCATCTAAAAGGTTGATGTATCCGGGTTTTCCGTTCAGCACCTCAAAGGGAAGATCTCCTCCCTTTTCCATATAAACCCTGGAGGGTTTCTGATTCGGGTTACATCCGTACTTTAATTCCAGTTCATTCATGATTTATTCTTTACTCCTTTCTTTTTTGCCTCTTTTATTCTTTCTTCTTCTTCTCTCTTTTTTCTCTCTGCTTCTTCTTTTTCCGCTTCTTTCACCGGATCGAACAGTGCTCCCAGCTTCCGGTCCTTTACGCTCTTTTCGTACTGCTTTCTTTTCCTCAGCCATAACCTCCTCAGGCAGAGCATCTAACAGTGCTTCCCTCATTTCATCCGGTACTAAAAAACTTCTGTGTTTTTCATATCAATTATTCTTATTTACGATCCTGGTCTCGAAGCTGCCCTTCTCAATATCTATGAAACGGACGAAAAGCGACACCTTGTTTTCTTCGTTAAGTGAATTCCATACTGCATCGGTAAATTCATCTATATTGCCGGAGATATCCACCTTTTCAGGTTCTCCCTCAAAGCTGGGCAGAGGGTTTCCGTCACTCATATAGGTATGGATGAACCTTCCCTCACCCTTCTTTGGATTGTCATAGGTAAAGGTATTTCTGATGCACTGTGAGCTGTCGCCGTCATCGCTCTTCAGTATTGACATGGCAAAGTCGTACTTCCCGTTCTCAACATTCATAAGCCCGGAAATCCTGGGGGTGAAATTCGGGCCGTCCGGCTCAAATTCGCGGTCTCTCAGGGATTCTTCAAAGCTCTGGCCCTTTGACATGTTATCGAATATGGTGTCCGTCTGGTCCCCGTTTGTAACGATGGTCTTATTGCCGAGAACACGAACCGGCGCATAGATGATAAGTGAAGGATCCTTCATCTTTGATTCGTCAAAGGCCTTTGTCCTTATGCCCTCTCCGTCTTCAATGAAAACCCTGTTTCTGCTGTTCTCACTCCGTCCCATGATAAAGTAAGCCGTTACAGCATACTTTCCGTCGCTGCTTTTTCCCAGCACTATTCCCCTTCCGGGATAGGGGTTGCTCTTCAACACTTTCGAAAGCTTCAATAATTCCATGATCTTCACACCGTTCCTTTCATAAAGTAATTCACTGTTAAATGTTTTCTATCTGCCAGTCAATGGGGCTTTCCCCGTTCTTTTCAAGAAAAGCATTGCATTTTGAAAAATGCTTGCAGCCGAAAAACCCCCGGGACGCTGACAGGGGGCTGGGATGAGGGGCCTTCAAAACCAGATGCCTGTTGTTATCAAGCATCGCTTCCTTTTCTCCCGCCGGCCGTCCCCAGAGAAGGAATACCATGGGCTTATCGGAACGGTTAAGGCTCTTTATCACCGCATCCGTAAACTGCTCCCAGCCATGTTTCTGATGTGAAGCCGCATCATGGGCCCGTACAGTCAGTACCGTATTGAGGAGCAGCACGCCCTGATCCGCCCACTTCTTTAAGTATCCGTTATTCGGGATATAAAGTCCCAGATCATCGTGCAGTTCTTTATAAATATTTTTAAGTGATGGGGGTATGTCCCTTTCCTTTATTTCAGGCTTTACGGAAAAGGCCAGTCCATGGGCTTGTCCGTCATTGTGATACGGGTCCTGGCCCAGTATCACCACCTTTACTTTAGCATAGGGAGTGTAATGAAATGCATTAAAAATATCCTCTGCCGGAGGAAAGATCTTCGTACTGTTATATTCATCTTTAAGGAATTTATACAGCTCCGAGTAATAAGGCTTCTTGAATTCGTCCTGTAATACCGGCAGCCAGTCATTGCTTATTCCCGGCATCTTACATTGACTCCGTTTTCCCTCAGGAATGATTT
>JAFSKT010000070.1 GCA_017448845.1 Lachnospiraceae bacterium | reverse complement strand
GTCATAAGCCTCTTATACTCCTGAGGTTCAAAAGACTGCACCAGACTCCCCCTGTAATTCTCAACTTTCTCTATCTGATAAGGCTTCATCAAGACTCCGCCATTGGCGATAGCACACGTTATCATATTTATATGGGCAGGACTCATAAGGGTATTACCCTGTCCTATGGCGCTCTGCAGTATCTCCTCTTCTCCCGAGGCCGAGGAAAGCACAAAGCTGCCCTTTTTGTAGGGCACGTTCAAGGGCAGATCCTTATTAAATAAGAGTTCTTCGGCAGTCTCGTGGAAACTGTCAAGGTTTAAGAGGGTTCCTATATCCGCAAAAGCGCTGTTACAGGATTTTTCAAAGGCATCCCTCAGGTACAGCTTTCCGTGTACCGAGTTATGGTAGCAGTTGATCTTACTGTTTCCGTAGCTGAAGCTGCCGTTGCAGTTAAATCGGAAATCCTCATATTTATCAGGGTATTCCTTGATATACTCTAAAAGAGTCACCATCTTAAAGGTGGATCCGGGGGGATAAAGCCCCTGGAGAGCCCGGTTTAAGAGTGGGGAATTATCCGTATCGGCAGATATCTCCGCCCAGTTTTCGGAGACCGTATTGGGGTCAAAATCCGGCTTTGATACCATGGCAAGTATCTTTCCGGTCTTAACTTCGGTTACAATGACGGCGCCTTTATAAACTCCTAAGGCGTCGTAGGCGGTCTTCTGCAGGTTTAAGTCATAGGTGGTATAGACATTGTCCCCGTAGTTCCTTACTCCCGACATCTCCTTCTCAAGCCTCTCCCTTACCGGAGCGTTGCTGGTAAGAAGGGAGATATTGGCTTCATATTCAGCTCCGCTGCGGCCGTGGGTTGAGAATCCCACCGCATGGGCAAAGAGCTCCTTATAGGGATAATAACGTACTTCCACGTTCTCCTTATTCAAGGCTTCTTCCGCCAGGATTTCCCCCTTGGAAGATAATATCATGCCCCTTATTACTCTCTTCTCCAGATTGGCCTGCCTCATGTTGTAGGAGCTGTTTATGGCTTTCTTTGAATTGAAGGCCACATATACGCAGAATGCCGCCGTCACGGCAAAGAAGGCCGCCACGAAAAGGAACATTATGATCTGCAGTTCGCGGTTTCTATTCAGTTCTTCCCCGGTTCCGAACAAATTAAGATCCCCTGTATCATTGCAAACATAACAACCGTTGTAAGAAGTGAGGAGCCGCCGTAGCTGGTAAGGGGAAGGGTTACCCCCGTAAGGGGAATGACCTTCGTTACTCCTCCGATATTTAAGAATACCTGAAAGGCATAGCACACAGAAATCCCAAGAGCAACCATCCTGTAATAGGGGTCCTTCTTCTTCATTGCAGCATTTATCATCACAAGAAAAGCGCTTATGCAGATAAGTATAAAGCAGAGGGCAAAGATACAGCCCATCTCTTCAGCTATAGCGGAAAAGATAAAGTCTCTTTCCACAATGGGTATCTTCTCAGGTGATCCTTCATAGAGCCCCATTCCAAACCAGCTTCCTGTGCCTATTGCAAACAGGGACTGGGTTATCTGATAACCCTGCCCTTCTATGTATGAGAAAGGATCTGTCCAGGCTAAGAAACGGTTTCTCACATGGGGAAAGACCTTGTAGCATATTGCGAGCCCGGCTCCGCCAAGGAGAAAAGCAAGGATCGGTACATAAATCTTCTTTACGGCTAAATAGAGCATCATTACAAAGATCACAAAGAAGATGGCCGCTCCACCCAGATCCTTTGTGAGCACCATGATCACAATATATGCCATGGCAAATAATCCCCCGGCAAAGATATTAATAAGTCTCAGCTCTTTGTCTTTCCGGGTATCCCCGAAGAAACAGTCCTCGGAAAATACGCCGGCGAGGAATAGGATAAAGAGAACCTTAGCAAATTCGGAGGGTTGAAAAGAAACACCCGCTATCGAAAGAGAGAGCCTGGATCCCCTCGTAACTCTCCCCACGATAAGCACAAAGAAAATAAGGATAAGCCCGGAAAGCCCGAAACCATAGGTGTATTTCCAGGGCTCCTTTATCTTTTTTACTAAATAGGGAATTGGCAGTGACAGTACCAGTGCCGATACCGCGATCACAAACTGCCTCATATGATTTTCAGGGGAAAGTCTGTAAAGCAATATAAGCCCCACTGCAAGGAAAAAAAGCATGTTGTTGATAAGGAGTGAACTGCAGCCCGGATAAAGTACCCGCATCAACACTAAATATCCAACGATCATGACTTCCTGCAGAGCGCAGAAATACAGGCACTCAGGATCCCCTGTCCTGAAATACAGCACGGAAAAAGATATAATATGAATGATCATCAGGAAAAAAGCCTGAAATATAGTAACACCCTTCTCTCCCCTCTCACCCGGTCCGGGGACCAGGAAACAGTGAAAGGTAAAGAAGGCAGAAAATATACATAGTACATATCTGGATAGTCCCAATACTATTCCTGACAAAACTAAATTACTCCCTTTCTGAAATGCCCCTTTGTATAAGAGGGTATGAGTTTCTCACTGCCCTCCGAAAGCCCATCGCTTAAGAATCTTTCAATGATAAGTGCAGCTTCCGCCGGGCTTTCAGTGGTAAAATCCAGTCTCAGTGCGGAAGGACCAAGTTTCTCAATATCCCCGACCTCCTTAAAGAGTGAAAGAGGCACTGAATTATAGATCACATTATAGCAGCTGCCGCACTCAGCCCTTACGGGAAATCTCACGCCCTTCCTGTCGGTGATATGGCCGAAGAACCCTGCTTCTTCCTTTCTGCAGTTTCCCGAAGCGGTCTTATATGTGCACTGGGCGGATACCATCATGGGACTCCTGCCGTAGATGACCATTACAGACCCCCGGCAGCCCCTTCTTTTAAGTTCGCTGAAGTTGAGCTCCAAAGGCAGGGTGTCCTCTGATACATTGAGTCCCCTAAGGGCCTCCCGGCTAAGATCATTAAAACTATACAGGCAGGAATCGGAAATGATATAAGGAATACTTTCAAAGGTATTTAAGTACCCCAGCTCCTCAAGGTTCCTGACCATTATCTTATCAGCCTTTTCCCTCTCTATCATGGCTTTTATCCTGCTCTCGTTTCCGGCCCTCATCACATAGGGCAGGAGCAGCACAAAGCTTTCCCTGTCAAGGCCTTCGGGCCTTGCGGGAGAAATAAAATATCTTATGTTATCAACAATCCCCTTCTTTTCAAGGAGTTTGAAGGTCTTTTCCGCAGACTCCGCAGATTCAAAGAGAACGTCTGTATCCATGCAGCATATCCTCCTTTAAAGCCTCGATCCCGCTTCTCCTCAGCTCATTTATAAGGGAAAGGGGCATGAAAATATCCGGATCCGCGTCAATCTTAATAACCGTAAATACAAAGGGACTGTTCCCGGTCTTTTTTAACTGCTTTTCTATCTCCGGTACCGAAAGGGGCCTGTTCTTTGCCTCTTCCACCTTTCCATAGGAACAGCTGCCCTTGAAACCCTTATATTCAAGGCTTATAAAAGCCTCTTCTCCCTTTTTGAAAACAGCTTCGCAGGAAGCATTCAGTTTCTTTTCCTTTAGTTCACCGATCTCAGGGAGGTCCGTGGTATAGCTTCCCCTCTCCCTTGTGATCATTTCACCGCCGTTATTTGAAAATAGATATCCGCTGTTCAGTCCGCTCCTGGAATACAGGGAACTGAGCTCATGCACTGTCTTTTCCGGCGCCTTTCTTATCCCCTTTTCATAATATCCGTCAAGGAATTCCCTGTATATCTTTGTTACAGCATAGACATACTCCTTAGACTTCATCCTGCCCTCTATCTTTAAGCTGTCAACCCCGGCTTCCAAAAGTGCAGAAAGGTCCTTCACCGTACATAGATCCTTCATGGACAGAATATAGTCATTTCCGTTATAGGGCTGCCTGCAGGGCCCTGCGCAGCATCCCCGGTTTCCGCTCCTTCCCCCAAGGAAGGAGGACATTAAGCACATGCCGGAATAGGAATAGCACATTGCCCCATGGATAAAGCATTCCACTTCTATATCCGCCTTTTCCCTTATGAGCCTTATTTCTTTTAAGGACAGCTCTCTGGCGGGCACTACCCTCTTCGCCCCCATTTTCTTATAAACAGACGCCCCGTAAACACCCGTGACAAAGGCCTGGGTGCTGACATGTACGTCAAGATGCGGATATTCCTTTATTATATGGGAAATAAGCCCGATATCCTGTACTATGACGCCGTCCAGACCGGCTTTATACAGGGGGCGGATGCAGTCATCAACTTCTTCCATCTCTGCATCCTTCATAAGTATATTCAAGGTGAGGTAGAGCTTTTTTTCAAATAAATGGGCGTAGTCTATAGCTGAGATAAACTGTTCGACAGTAAAATTACATGCGTAATTTCTTGCCCCGAAACGCTTGAGTCCCGCATAGACCGCATCAGCTCCGGCATTCATTGCCGCAAAAAAGCACTCCGGATCTCCCGCCGGAGACAAAAGTTCGGCTCTTTTTCCGGGATCCTTACTCAACGCCTTTTTCTTCTTGCTTTGCGGGCAGGAACCTCCGCAGGTTTAACAGTTTTAGGAGCAGCGCTGTCTGTGAAGTTTTCAGCCTCGCCTTCGGACACATCATCCAAAAACTCATCTTCTTCTGACATGAGCCCCAGCTCCGTCTCCAATTTCACGATCTTCTTCTGGTTCTCGTTATTCTCATCCCTTAATTTCTGCAGGGATTCCTCTAAACTCTTAAGCTTTATCTGGGTAGTGATAAGCTCGTGCTTTACGTCGTAAAGTTCCTTGTCCTTTTCTTCAGATGAGCTCTTCAGAACTTCCAGCCTTTCTCTTGCCTTAAAATAGTCATCTGCTATATTAAGCTGCAGAAGGATATTCTGCACATCTATACTCTGCCTGGAATAACTGTCGATCTTACTGTATTCAGAGATCTTTCCGTTTATATAAGCTGCGATCCTCTGCAGGTATTCTTCACTCTCATATCCGGACAGGGTAAAAACCTTCCCGCCGATAAGCACTTCAGTATCATTTTTCGTAGCCATTACATCATTCTCCCGAAAAAAAGCTTTGTAGAAAAGTATATCAGATTAACCCGTCTTTTTAAAGATATATATCTGTGAGGATGTTCTGCTCTTATCCTTCATGAAACCGTCCCTTATTTAAGAAAAGGAAATCAACTCCGGCACGTCTTGCGCATTCTCCGTCCTTTTCCTGCCTGTCTCCGATAAAAAGGATATCTTCCTTTTTTTCTCCAAGCAGGGAGATTATATACAGGAGACCTTTCTCGTCCGGTTTCATGCAGCCTATCTCCGGATCTGCCGAATAAAAAGCCTGATCCGGCCTGAATTCCAGGGCTTCAAGTTTTGCGGAAACCGGATAATCGGAATAGACCACCGTCACAGCTCCCTCATTCCTCTTCTTTTCCAGAAAAGCAATAAGATCCTTATTCCTGTATTTCTTAATATACTTAAGGGGCACTTCTTCCATCCAGTTGACCAGCATGTTCCTTAAGTACCCGGGATCCATCTTAAATCTGTCTGCCAGATAGAGGATCTGTTTTTCCGAAAAATCCTCCTCTTCGGCATACATCCTCTTTTCACGGATACTACGGTATTCTTTCAATGCAAAAAGCTCTTTTATCTTAAAGGGATGTAAAAGATAGAAGCATATCAGCTCCTTAAGCATTGAAAGTCTCAGTGGCCTCTGGAAATAGAGGGTTCCGTCCAGATCGATGATATATGCTTTGTACTCATCTGCTCTCTTCTTCATTATCATTTGATCCTGACCAGTTCATTTCCAATGAAAATACTCAGACCGCTGATCTCCGAAAGCATTAAAACAGCGAGCAGTATTATAAATACAAGGATGTAAGCCATGAGGCCTTTTTCCCTGTACAGCTTTTCCGGTTTCTGCACGGAAGAATCCTGTTTATAGCTGATCTTCAGATAATAGCAGAAAAGGCCGCAGAGCATGGGGATCGCAAAGACCAGTTCTATCTTATACTTGATCATAAAGACCCCGCAGAAAAATACCGACATCAGCGCATAGAAGAACGAAGATATCAAAAGCGATTCCTCAGTGTAATACCTGAAAGATTTCCTGTATGAACCCGCCAGCTCCTTATCACCTATCATCCTGTATTCCGCATATCTTTTCACTGCCATGAGAAAAGCTCCGCCCATCCAGTATCCTATAACGACACTCACAGGGGGATAGCAGGCAGTGGTAACCGCAAACCATCCTATCAGCAATCTGATGGCGTTATTTACCGATTCGGAAATAACGTCAAGGTAAGGGATCTCCTTTGTCCTGAAAGGCTTTACATTATAAAAGATGCCCATCAGCCAGAGGAAGGCCTCCATATAGAAAACCAGCCGTCCCGAAATCCAGCCGGTGACCAATCCGATCACTGCCAGAACAGCATATTCAAAAAGTATCCACTTTACCGACAGATTGTCCGCCACCACCGGCCGGTTCTTTTTCGTAGGATGGAACCTGTCAAAATCCGCATCAAGCCACTCATTTATCACATAATTTGACGAAGCCGTGAAACATGTGGAAATAAAGGCAAAGATCAGGCTGATCGCTAAAGCAGTGCCGGAAAGCCTGTCCTCCCCTGTAAGAAACAGGGCAAAAACGATGCCCGGCAGTATGAAAAGCTGTTTTATCCAATGGTCCGGACGGGCTATTTTCACGTAATCCTTTAACATATATATCCTCCTCTGATAATCTGACCAGATCCCCAAGGCACCAAGCCGGAATTCAGTCCCGTATCAGTATGAAATACACCGAAAGCAGGCCGAAAACAGGTATCATCAACAGCCTGTATGAGTACATAGTAGCATGGATAACGGAATGATTACAGATCACTGCATACCATGCCAGTGGAAGAAGTATTACCGGAAAACATGGCAGATAGGGCTTTAATCTGCTCATATCCGGTCTTTTCTTTATGATAACAACCGTCATTAAAATAAGGATTACCAGGATCACCCCGATAATACCGGGTAAATTCTCCCCATGGGTGGGAAGAAGCGCTCCCAGATTCTTTGCAATTGAATATAACGGCCCTCCTGCCTGTCCTTCAGCCTCTCCTCCTGCCCTGTAAAATATGGTATTCAGGGCATCTGCCATCACATTTTCTCCTGTGACTAAAGTGCTTAAGATCCATTTTATCAGCCAGAAACATCCGTAGCCAACTCCCCAGGAGATCAGGCATCCCGCCGCCTTCACCAGGCTCTTCCCGGTCTCAGTTTCCTTATTCCCGGCTGCATCTATAAGAAGGATCATGAGCAGGGGCACACAGGGAATAAGCAGCGGAGCTGTAAGCATGTCAAAATAAATATCTGTCATTCCGAAGATCATAAAGACCAGGAAAAGCCTGTATAAACTTATGCTGCTTTTGTAATAACGAAGTATCCATATACTGAATAATGACATCACCATAATAAAGATGCTCATTATCAGATTGAAGGGAACCAGTATGATGTTTACAGAGGTCAGGGCAATGATATACGAAAATGAAATATCCGCTCCAAGACGGGTATGGAGCAGGCTGCATATATACCAGCTGAGGATCGTGATGACCGCATACAGAAAGAATCGTATCTGTGCATATGAAAACAGAACCAGCATGGGACGGAATATCACCATGTATCCGTTCCACATCCTGGAGTATGTTCCAAAAGCCGCTCTGACAGCTCCCTCACCCGGCTTTACCACCGCATCTTTGAAAATCCTTACATCCGTTGTGGTATCCAGATTTCCCGCCCAGCCGTGAGTAAACACCTCTGTCCATCCGTCGTAGGCATTCTCCTCTTCCAGTATTTCCCTGCTGAGCCGGATATTATCTTCTATGAGCTCATTTGGGATTGAATATGACAGGATGATTAAAAGAGAGCCGATAACGGAAAAAACTGTCAATAATAATATTATTGAAAACAGAAGTCTTTTTTTATCATTTATTTCCATTAAGGTAAATCCCCTTAAATACTGTATAAAGCGCGGTCTTATTATGCAACTCATAAGGCGGGATTGTCAACCGGAAGCCGGAACGGACCGCAGAATTAAAACCTTTACTATACATATCCGTCATTTTGTGATATAACTTTCCTGTTAAAAAAGGCTATTACTATATGGAGGAATCTTTATGTGGAATGGAAGTGAATTAAAGGAAAAAGGCAAGGCTGCCATGAAAGCGAATTACGGTATCACCCTTGTGGTATCCCTGTTACTTACCGTAGTAAGCGGCGCTGCTTCAGGCGGATCCATGGGATCATCCGCAGGAAACTCTGCTTCAGAATCAGCTGCCAGTTTTCAGGAACTGGGACTTGATCCGGAATTAGTATCAGCTTTGGTTCTTACGATCCTCGGAGCTATCCTTGTAGCTGCTATTATCAGCCTGGTTCTGGATATCTTAGTATTCAACCCCCTGGAAGTAGGCTGTCAGAACTTCTTCTTAAAGAACACTGACGGACCCGCAGAGCTGGGAGACCTTGTGAGAGGCTTTAAGCCCTCATGGAAGAACAACGTGATCACCCTTCTCTTAAGGGATATCTTCCTGATATTATGGAGCTGCCTCTTCCTCATCCCCGGTATCGTAAAGGGATATTCCTACAGGCTTGTACCCTATATCATGGCTGAGAATCCGGATATGAAGGGAACCGAGGCCATCACCCTTTCAAGGGAGCTTATGAACGGCAATAAGTGGAAGGCATTCTGCTTTGACCTTTCATTCTTCGGCTGGTTCTTACTTTCCATCATCACCTGCGGTCTTGTAGGCGTTTTCTATGTAATGCCCTACTACAACTGCTCCTGCGCAGAACTGTACAAGGCCATCAGAGACGAGAGATCAGTATCACCGGTAGTTTCAGAACAGTAAAAAGCATTTAACATCTTTAACATAAAACGGCTCAATCCACGCGGTTGAGCCGTCTTATTATGTCCTGTATTTCGCCCCGGTGCTTTCTATAGCTATCAATCCAGCACCCTTCGTACCACAGCCGGTTTTCGATAGTAGGCGTTATCTATACGTATGCCTGTCCTGCGGGAGTGGGCGTTAACGATCTGGCCTCCGCCGATGTAGATACCCACATGTCCTATACGTCCGCCGCGGGCGTAGAAGAACAGGTCGCCGGGCTGGGCATCGGAAGCTGATATCTTCTTACCCACAGTAGACTGAGCCGCACTGGTCCTGGGAAGATATACGCCGTACTTCCTGAAGATACTCTGTACGTATCCTGAGCAGTCTGCGCCCTTGGTAAGGGAGGTGCCACCCCAGACGTAGCGGTTACCTATGAACTGCTTAGCGTAGTTAACAAGGCTTACTCTCACGTCGGAAACGCCTTCGCCGTATTTTAACTCCTTCATACTCATGGCCTTGTCCAGGGTTTCCGCAAGGGTCACGTATTCCGCGCTGATCCAGCCGTCATCTTCATCGATCTCGATCTTAAGCCACTCTGACCCCTTATCTCCCTCTGTCACCACATATTCTTCATCAATGGGAACCATGGTGACAACCGCAGCATCCGTGGAAGGTTCTTCACGGACAAAGAGAGTTGTGGTCTTTATGGTGGCCACAAGGGTGATCTCCTTTTCCGCGATCTCAAGGGCCTTGGCTCCGGTATAGAGGAATTCAGTGGTGCAGTAACCCTCCACCTTACCGGACTTGATATGGGCCCAGTTCCCGGAGACATCCAGGATCTCACAGGCCGCGTGCTTGGTCATCTTACCCACCAGATCCGCCTTTTCGTCAGGGGCTTCCCTGATGTTTAAGTGGTCGTTCACATTGGCGATACCGAGATTCACGTAACCCGCCAGAACGCCGTCGTTATCCGCATCCCTGCTGCTAATGTCAGAGGAGACCGTATTGTACTCTGCCGAAGCCTCTCCTGCAGTGAGCACTTCCTTATAATTCTCGGAAATATCCCAGGTAGTGAAATAAGTGGCGATATCGTCCAGCACTGCTCCTGCGCCTGCAGAAATAATACTGAGATTCTTCGCCTCAGCCCTGAAGGGGAAAAGTATTAAGATAAGCAGAAAAATAAAAAGCGCAGTAAAGGCTTTTGTTTTTTCCCGATGAACTGTCATAAACATAAAATATATTCAGGCCTTTGCAGAAGCCTGCTTCACTGAAATATTCTCTTTCTCTGAATCCCTTATGGCAAAGGCTATGTTGGTGGCGTGGTCTGCCACTCTCTCCAGACCGGAAATGATGTCGGAATAGATCATTCCGGCTTCCGGCGTACATTCATTCCGCTCAAGCCTTGCTACATGGGCATTCTGCAGTTCCCGCTCCTTCCGGTCTATCCTATCCTCCAAAGTGATGATGTCCTTCAAGTGCCTCTCATCATCCTTTGAGAACATCTCAATGGAATAGCGGACTATGTTATTTACCATATCCAAAAGCTCTCCCATTTCCCTCTGCGCTACGAGAGT
Source organism: Lachnospiraceae bacterium (assembly GCA_017448845.1). Taxonomy (GTDB): domain Bacteria; phylum Bacillota; class Clostridia; order Lachnospirales; family Lachnospiraceae; genus NK4A144. The sequence goes on along the minus strand of JAFSKT010000070.1, from coordinate 11,711 downwards.
AAATGAGGCATTCTTTTCGATCCTCTCCCTTGCCATATCAGCCACATTTTCTGCGTGGTCTCCGATACGCTCGATATCATTCACCACATGGAAAAGAGCACCGATCTGACGCAGGTCGTCCACAGGCAGGTTCACCTGGTTTATCTTCACCAGATAGTTGGTAATGGAATGGTTAAGGAAATCGATATTCTTCTCAACCTCATATACTTTCTGGATCTCATCCTCATCCAGGGTAATAAGGGCGTTCATGGCCCGGTTCAGGTTCTCACTGGCAAGGTTCGCCATACGGTCCAGCTCCTTAATGGCATCCACAACCGCCGTAGCAGGTGAAAAGATCACGTTGGAACCGATATACTGCAGCTCGTACTGTGTACGGTAGCCAATCCTCTCTCCCGCATCCCCGGATTTGGGAACGAAGAAATAGGTGAGGTCCACTATCTGCTTTGTGAAAGGCAGCAGAACTATAACCTGGAAGATCTTGAAGGTGGTGTGAGCGTTCGCGATGATCCTTCCCGGATTATTACCGGAGACCATACGGAGCATGTCAAGGATAAAGCCCTCCGCGAATAAGAGGATCACGAATACTATGATGGTTCCAACAATATTGAAGATAAGATGGATAAGGGCTGCTCTCTTCGCGTCCCTTGTTCCCGCAAGACCTGCAAGCAGGGCGGGTACGCAGGCACCGATATTACAGCCCAGGATTATGAATAAGCAGATATCAAGGCCGATGAGGTCCTGATTTGCCATCAAGAGCAATATGGAAACGGTAACGGATGAACTCTGGATAAGGGATGTCAGCACCGCGCCCACCAGTATCCCGAGAAGGGGATTCTGAAGGCTCATAAGGATATCCGTAACCAGCTGAACATCTTTTAAGTAGGACATAGCCTGGGACATCTGTGAAAGCCCCAGGAACAGCACGCCAAAGCCCGTTACTATCTCAGCGATCTTTTTAACCATGGGGTTCTTGCTGAACATGGTACAGAGAGCGCCGCCTAAAAGAAAGACCGGAGCCGCCTTTGAAAGGTTAAAGGAAACCAACTGTGAAGTGACGGTGGTACCGATATTGGCACCCAGGATCGGCCCTGCCGCCTGGTAAAGGGTCATGAGCCCGGAATTAACAAAGGACACGATCATTACGGTACAGGCGCTTGAGGATTGTATAACTGCCGTAAATATCAAACCCACAAACATACCCTGAACCCTGGTCCTTGTAAGGGTTTCAAGGATATTCCTGAGCTTTGCGCCTGCCGCTCTCTCAATGCTGTCTCCCATGACCTTCATGCCATAAAGGAAAAGCCCGAGGCCACCCATCATCGGTAGTAAAATACCTGCGTCCATTAATCCTCCATATCAGCTGTTTTATTAAAATATTCTTCTCCTGAAAGCATATCATCATGCATGGCCTTTTTCAAATCCTCCATGCTGTTAAACTTTTTTTCTTCTCTCAGGAAATGCAATAATTCCACTCTTATGTTTTCCCCGTACAGATCCTCGGCAAAACCGTAGAGGAAGGTCTCGCAGTTCACCTGTCCCATCTCCTGTACGGTGGGTTTTATACCTATATTGGTAATGCTCTTAAATCTCTCGGAACCCACGACCGTTTCGGAAAAATATACTCCGAAGGGGGGTAAAAGCTTATATTCCTCCGGCATAATATTGACGGTTGGCATATTTAAGATGCTGGCTCCCAGCTTCCTTCCGTGGCTTACCTTGCCGGAAACGCTGTAGGGCCTTGAAAGGAGCTCCCGGACTTCTTCCATTTCCCCTTTTTTCAGCCTATCACGAACGAGAGTCGAGCTTACCGTCTCACCCTTAAGTTTCACTTTTTCGACCTCTAAGACTTCAAAACGCCCCCTTGAGCTCTCCCTTAAGGATGTGATATTTCCCTTTCCTCCGCTGCCATAGCTCATGTCCGGGCCGGCAGCTATGAATTTCGTATTTATGCCTTCAATGAGGACCTTGTCCACAAAGTCCTCCGGCGAAACGGAAACCGTGTCACTTCTCAACGGATATTCCAAAAGATGATCGATACCCCATTCCCTTACGGCTTCCTCTCTCTCCTTATTGGTGGTAAGTACCTCCGGCTTTTCCCCGGTAAAATAAGAGGCAAAGGGCTTATCGAAAGTAAAAAGAAGTGTATTTAGTCCCCTTTTCCCCGCTTCCTCTATCATAGCATCTATAAGCTTTGCATGGCCTAAATGTATGCCGTCAAACTTCCCCAGGGCTACTGCGGTTCCTTTCCCGGAACCGGTATTCCGGAGAAAATCCCTGTATTCTTCTGTTCCGTGAAATACCTTCATAAAAACATCCTTTTTAATCCGGCTTTTCCCCGGCTAAAGGAATATACGGCTGCGAATTCCCCATCCGGAAGATATACCCTGTAGTCCCCATCCGTTATACCCGGTAAACTGAAGGGATTCCCGTTCCGCACAAAGCCCTCATTCCTGCCCTCTGCGGTGATGGAAGGGAGATCCGCAAAAACCCTGTCCGGATTTATGATATGGCTTTCCGCCTCTCCTCTTGCCATAAGCTCTTCCACTTCCTTAAGGGTCAGCGCTTCATCCAGCTTAAATCCGGAAGCCTCAGTCCTTATAAGGCTTTCCATGGCGGCTCCCGTACCCAGCTTTTCCCCCGTATCCCTTATTAAGGAACGGATGTAGGTGCCCTTTCCGCAGCGTACCGAAAAGCGGAAAACAGGAAAATCATAGCTTTCAAGGCTTATATCATGTATCTCAACCCTGCAGGGCTTTCTCTCCACTACCTGACCTTCTCTCGCCAGGTCGTAGAGCTTTCTGCCGTTTACCTTCTTAGCGGAATACATGGGCGGTATCTGATCATATCCTCCGATAAAGGAACTGAGCGCTTCCTTCAAAGCCTCTTCAGAGGGTTCCTTCCCCTCGGGGATGTCAAAGCGTTTTATAACTTTCCCGCTCATATCCTCGGTGTCAGTGCTTATACCAAGCCTTGCCTCCGCAATATATTCCTTATCCCTGTCTGTAAGCATATTTACCAGCTTCGTGCCCTTTCCGAGACACACAGGGAGCACTCCCTCCGCATCCGGATCCAGAGTCCCGGTGTGGCCGATCTTTTTCATCCGGAGTATGCCCCTTAAGACCTGGACCACATCATTGCTGGTAAAGCCTTTTTCCTTATTTATAACAATTATCCCGTCCAAATGACACCCTGAAAGATCAAGCCTGTTCCTCGGAGAGCTGTTTTTCTATCTCTTCGGAAACATTGTTCAATATGTCGTGGTAGGTACCGTTCATTGAAAAACCTGCAGCATTCCTGTGTCCGCCGCCACCGAATTTCTTCGCGATCTTCGCCACATCCAGTTTCTTGCTGGATCTCATGGACACTTTGAAAAGATGCTGCTCATGGGAGCTCTCATACATAAAGATGGCGCAGTCCGTACCCTTTGTCTTGAAGAGCTGGTTAGCGATACCGTCAAAATCCTTGGAAGTAGCACCATAGAAATCCATGGTGTTATGATCAATAACAGATGCTATACATTTCCCGTCCATAAAGAGTATGCTCTCAAGCAAAGCCCTGCCCAGTATCTGGTTCTGAAGATAGGTCTTTTCGTAGTAGGAACTGTTTATTATGTTATTGAACTCAAAGCCGTATTCTATAAGCTTTCCCACGATCTCGAGGGTATGGCGGGTAGTATTGTTATACTGCATTATCCCCGTATCATGGATTATTCCGGTATATATGCACTCCGCAATATCCCTGTCGATCTTTTCCTCATCTATAAGGTCAAAGACCAGTTCAGACGTGGAACTGGCATCCGGCTTCACACAGGAGTGATTTCCAAAGCCCGTATTGCTGATATGATGGTCTATGCACAGCGTATCCTTTGCAGCGGTAAAGAATCTTGCCGCAGCCCCCAGCCTTTCCATATCTCCCAGATCCATGGCGATAAAAAGGTCATATACCTTGTCCGGAAGGCTGTCATCCGGCACCGTCACCTCATCATAGCCCTTAAGGTAGGAGTAGATCTCCAGAGGCTCCTCCAGATAGAGTGTCACTTCCTTCTCAGGCCACACTTTCCTTATGTAATTATAGAGAGCGAGGGTGGAACCCACCGCATCCCCGTCAGGTCTTACATGACCGGCCAGGGCTATGGAGCCCGCACCCTCAATATAACTTATCAGATCAAACATCGTCTTCGACCCCTTCGACCTCATCTTCCGTCTCGCCTCTCTTAAGGCGGCTTTCCTCATCATGTTTCATTACGTCGTCGATCTTCTTTGACATATCAACGCCGTATTCTATTGAACCGTCCATTATGAATTCCAGTTCAGGCGTGTTCCGGAGGTTCACGATACGGGCCAGTTCCCTTCTTATAAAGCCCTTTGCGGAATTAAGCCCCTTAAGGGTATCCTCCCGCTCCTTATCGCCTCCAAGCACACTGATATAGGCCTTGCAGGTCTTTAAGTCCGGAGAGACAAAGACCTCAGTAACAGAAGTAAAGGGACTTACTCTTGGATCCTTTACCTCCCTTATTATCTCTGAAAGGCCCCTTAAGACCTCTCCGTTTATCCTGTTATTCTTAGTGGAGTTCTTTCTCACTTATTTTCTCTCAACCTCAACCATCTTATAGCACTCAACGGTATCAAGTTCCTTTACATCGTTAAAGTCCTCGAACACAAGACCGCACTCGTATCCTTCCCTTACTTCCTTGACGTCATCCTTGAAACGCTTTAAGGACTGGAGCTTTCCTTCATGGATAAGCTCGCCCTCTCTGAAGATACGTACCATGCTGCCTCTCTCCACGATACCGTCGGTCACATAGGAACCGGCGATGTTTCCGATCTGGCTTGCCTTGAAGATCTGGCGGATTTCCACATGTCCGGTGATCTTCTCCTCGTAAACGGGAGCAAGAAGACCCTTCATTGCGTGCTCCATATCGTCTATAGCCTGGTAAATTACCTTGTAGAGCCTTATATCCACTTCTTCCTGCTCTGCGCTCTGCTTAGCCATGTTGTCGGCCTTTACATTGAAGCCTATAATTATTGCATTTGAAGTGCTGGCAAGGATTACATCGGATTCGCTTATGGCACCAACGCCGGAGTGAATTACCTTAAGGGCCACTTCCTCATTGGAGAGCTTTAAGAGCGAAGTCTTAAGCGCTTCCACGGATCCCTGTACATCGGCCTTTATGATAACGTTGAATTCCTTCAGGTCGCCCTCCTTGATCTGTGAATACAGGTCATCAAGGGACAGCCTGGTCTTAGTCTCTCTTAAGAGCTCATTCTTCTGCTGAGCCTTAAAGGTATCGGCGAAATTCTTTGCTTCCTTATCAGACTCGGGAGAAACAAAGATCTCTCCGGCTTCAGGTACGTCATCAAGTCCCAGTATCTCTGCAGGCGTGGAAGGAGTTGCCTCCTTGATCTTCTTTCCGTTTTCGTCCAGCATGGCCCTTACTCTTCCGTGGCATGCTCCGACAGCGATAAAGTCTCCCACATGAAGGGTTCCCTTCTGTACCAGGATACTTGCCACAGGACCCCTGCCCTTGTCGAGACGTGCTTCCAGAACCAGACCTCTGGCCTTTCTGTTGGCATTGGCCTTCAGTTCCAGCACATCCGCTGTAAGTATTATCATTTCAAGGAGCTGCTCGATACCCTCTCCGGTCTTTGCGGAAACCGGCACATAAACCGTAGATCCGCCCCAGTCTTCGGGGATCAGCTCGTACTCTGAAAGCTCCTGCTTAACTCTTTCGATGTTTGCGCTGGGCTTATCGATCTTATTAACCGCAACTATGATCTCAACTCCGGCAGCCTTTGCGTGGTTAATGGCTTCCACGGTCTGGGGCATTACGCCGTCGTCGGCTGCAACTACCAGCACCGCTATATCAGTGGAGCTGGCGCCCCTCATTCTCATTGCGGTAAAGGCCTCATGTCCCGGGGTGTCAAGGAAGGTGATCTTCTGTCCCTGGACTTTGACCATATATGCACCGATAGCCTGGGTGATACCTCCGGACTCCTTCTCGGTCACACGGGTAGCTCTTATCTTATCAAGGAGGGAAGTCTTACCGTGGTCTACATGTCCCATTACGCAGACAACAGGCGGCCTCTTCTCAAGGAGAGAGCTGTCCTCTTCCGCTTCCTTTAAGAGCTCTTCTATTACATCAACCTTCTGCTCATGTTCGCAGAGTATATCGAAATCAGCGGCAATATTCTCAGCTTCCTCATAGGAAACCTCAGAATTAAGCGTCATCACCTGTCCGCTCATAAAGAGTTTCTTTATGATCTGGGATGACTGTATCTTCATGTGGTCTGCCAGATCCCTGATGGTAAGGGTCTCGGGAATAACGATGACCTTGATCTCCTCTTCCTTTGGCTTTTCCACAGGAGCAGGCTTACGGAAACCGTGGGGATTGAACTTCTTCCCTGCCTTCTCCTCCATGCTGGCTTCTATTGCAGCGTCTTTTCTCTTTCTGGCTTCAGACTGTCTTCTTCTGTCTGCATCAGACCTTCTTCCCGGGCCTCCTCTTTCCGGAGCTTCGTTTGAAGGGCCTGCGTTAAAGCCTCCCCTGCCCTGCGGGCCTTTTCCGAAGGAACCCGGTCTTTCATTGCGTCCAGGAGGGAAAGGACGATTGCCACTATTCCCAGTATTACGGTAGCCGCCTTGAGCATTGCGTCCAACTTTGTTAGCTTCTTCCCTGCCGGCATATGTCCCACCTCTTTTCTGTGTATCGCGTGAAGCCGGTTTTGCCGGCATATGGTCATAAACGTTTCCGTATATCTTTCTCGGTCCCTGGGCTTCCTTCTGGGGAGCTGCCTCCTTCTCCTTAACCTCTTCCTTGGGAGCAACAGGTTCTGCCTGGGGTGCGGGTTCTTCCTTCTTTACGGGAGTCTCGGTCCTGGTCTCGATGATCTTTACTTCTTCCTCTTCTTCCTTGGGAGGAAGCTTTATTCCCTCGAAGGCGTCAGGACTTGCCACTTCTGTATGCTTAAATGTCCTCTTTACGGCCTTTTCCGGATCCTCGATCTTTCCGCCGCTTATCCTGTATACCTGGCGAGCACCCTGATTAAAGCGGTTATTTCCTGCAGCCGCATTCCTGTTATTTGTAGCAAATATGATATGCTTCTTCTTCGGAGGAGCATTTTTTACAGGTTTCGGGGGAAGCTTTTTCTTCGGAGCCTCTTCCTTATTATCTTTGGAAGCTTCTTCCTTCTTTGCTTCGGGAGCCGCCTCTTTCTTAGGAGCGGGGGCTTCTGCCTTCTTTTCAGCAGGAGCTTCAGCCTTCTTTGCCTCCGGAGCCTCTGCCTTCTTTTCGGCCGGAGCCTCCTTCTTCGCAGATCCTCCGAACTGTTCCCGGACAAGAGCCGCTTCCTCATCGCTTATGCTGCTCATGTGGGAAGTCACCTCCGAACCGCGGCTCTTCAGGAATTCGATTACCTCTTTATTAGAGACTTCAATCCCCTTTTCCTTCAATTCTTTTGTGATCTTCATTATCTGAGTCTTTGCCATTATCTGTATCTTCCTCCCTGAGAAGCTTTATTATCTCTTCTCCAAAATTCCTGTCGGTGATGCAGAACACCGTTCTCGAATCCTTTCCAATGCTCCGTCCCGTCTCTTCTTTAGTTCCCCATTCAAAAAGCGGAACCCGGTAATAGGAACACTTATCACCGAAGGTCTTTCTGCTCCGGGGTGACGCCTCGCTGCTTATCAATACCGCAAAGGCCTTTCCCCCCCTGATCGCATTAAGGACATTTTCCTCTCCGCTTACGACCTTGCCTGCTTTCGCCGCCAGGCCTATAAGGGATGCAGCCCTCTTCTTATCCAAAATTATCTGTCTCCTTTATGAGCCTTTCCCTGTCCTTGGGGTCGATACCCGCCCTGAAGGACCTCTCCAGCAGTTTTTTCTTAAAAGCCTTTTCTATGCACTCTTTTGACCTGCAGATATAGGCTCCTCTGCCTTCCTTATTCAGGGTAAAGTCTAAGGAAGTTTCTCCCTCCTTATTCCTCACTATCCTTATAAGGGAATCCTTACTCACTATACTTCCGCAGGAGACACACTTTCTGCAAACGCTGTTTTGGCTCTTCATTATCCCGCTTCCGCCTCATTAAGTATCTGAATCTCAGGCTTCGGGGTCTCCCTCATCGCCCTCGGAGTCTTCATCTTCGATTTCAACCTGATCTTCGGAAACCTCAGCGTCTTCTTCAGCATACTCGCCCTCTTCTTCGTATTCTTCGGGGCCGATGTAGTTGCCGTCCTCATCGTAGTACTCTTCGCCGTACTCACCTTCTTCATCCAGGAGATAATCCTCCATCCTGAAGCCGGGAGCGTCCTTGGCCTGGGTCTCGGATTTGATATCGATCTTAAATCCTGTAAGCCTTGCAGCAAGACGGGCATTCTGTCCTTCCTTACCGATGGCAAGGCTGAGCTGATAGTCGGGAACCACAACCTTGGCGGTCTTCTCGTCTCCGTCAACAATGGCAGAAACCACTTTTGCGGGTGAAAGGGAATTCTCAATAAAGATAGCAGGGTTTTCATCCCAGTTGATAATGTCTATCTTTTCTCCGCCCAGCTCATCCACAACGGCGTTAACCCTTGTTCCGTTGATACCTACGCAGGCGCCCACCGCATCCACATCGGGATTGTTGCTGTAGACCGCGATCTTCGTCCTGCTTCCGGCCTCTCTGGAGATGCCCATGATCTCAACAGTGCCGTCCGCAACTTCGGAAACCTCATTTTCAAAAAGCTTCCTCACAAGCTCGGGATGTGTCCTGGAAACCAGGATCCTGGGACCCTTGGTGGTATTCTTTACTTCCAGCACATAAACCTTAACCCTTTCATGGATGTTAAGGTACTCGCCCCTTACCTGCTCGCTCTCAGCTAAAAATGCGTCTGCCTTCCCGAGATTTATGCTGATATTCCGTCCGATATACCTCTGAACGGTTCCGGTTACGATATCATGTTCCTTGGATGAGAATTCATTAAAGATGGAATTCCTCTCCTCTTCGCGGATCTTCTGCAATATCACGTTCTTTGCGTTCTGGGTTGCGATACGGCCGAATTCCCTGCTCTTTAATTCCACTTTCACGGTATCCCCGAGATTTGCCTCAGGGTTTATTGCCATGGCGTCCTCAACAGAGATCTCAACAGCGGGATCTTCAACATTTTCAACCACGGTGCGGTCAGCATAGAGATAGTAGTTGCAGGTTTCCCTGTCTATCTCACAGTGGATGTTTTCGGAATGTCCTCCGAAGTTATTGCGGCAGGCCGTAAGAAGAGAATTCTCAATGGCTTCAAAAAGGGTTTCCCTGTTAATGCCCTTTTCCTTCTCTAAAAGAATAAGCGCCTGCTGGAGCTCTGTGTTGACTCCGCCTGTTTCCTGGATTTCTTCCTTCTTCTTTTTCATGGTTTCCTCACTTTAATTAATATTTTCCAAAGACCGGAAGCCTGATCAGTTTCCGGTCATATTTCCGCTTTTATTCCATAAATCCCGGGGAAGATATCTCCATGGTATATGCTTCCGGGATATAGTCCTCTTTGTCCAGTATCTTGCTCGCCCTGCGGCTTACCATCACACAGTCGTCTATGGTGATGCCGCCTTCCTTATCTATATAGGCCCGGAGATAATAATTCCCGTTCTCCTTAACGTATTCCGTCTTAATAAGACTGAATCCATATTCATCGGTAACCGGTCTTATAAGCTCCGCAAATCTCTCCGCTACCTTTTCTCCGGTCATATATCTGCCACCTTTCCGCCGCCCGGCACGGGATGCGCCATACAGCCTATGGCTTATTCATAGAAAAAGTGGGCTTTTGAAAGCCCACTCACCAGTTACATAAGCTAATATAACACTTGCCCATTTTTCCGTCAACCCCGGCTGTAAAAAAAGACTTGCATTTTTTCTCTTAACAATGTATTATGTTCTTTGCGCATGGCTCGTTGGTCAAGAGGTTAAGACGCTGCCCTCTCACGGCAGAATCACCGGTTCGATTCCGATACGAGCTACTGAAAACCCCGGAGAGACTCCGGGGTTTGCTCGTTTTCGATCAGGGGACGGTTCTGTGATTGACTCTATTTGCCTGTTGTGCCCGTAAGGTTCCTGTTTTTCCCCATGACCCGGATCTCCCCTCCCGAACCGGTCTTTTTATAGTCCTTCTTTGAGATCGTGACCGTGTTCCCGGAGATGCTGGCTTTAAGCACGGTACGGGTGGTTGTTTTTATGGTAAAGGTTTCAGGGTCAATATACTTCTTTGTCTTCCTTCCCAGTATGAGCTGGTCTCCGCTCCCGTCCTTACGGATAAAGACCTTCCTTCCGCCGCTGCTTTTTTCGCTGTCATATGCAAATCCGCTTAAGTCCAACTTGTCTATTGTGAAATATACCCTGTTTTTCTTTTGCTTAAGGACTTTGTTTACCTTTTTGATATCCATTTTCAGTTTCTTCTTTTCTTCGTTTCCCAATGCATTATATGAAGCCGATGCCTTATCAGCCAAAAGCCTCGCCGCAAAATATGCTTTGCCTTCGGATGCGTCCTTTGTCTTTCCGTAGGTAAAGTCCACAGTTACAAATCCCGGCACTCCCTCTATGCCGATATCCAGATCGGCGGTTATCTTTCTCTTCTGTTTTCCGGAAAGCACCGTGCCTTTTTTGACATGCATCATCCCGTTATAGGATACTTTGTTTTTGGGGCCATACAGCCTTATGTTCAATGCCATGCCGTTTAAGGTCAGTCCACCCGTGTCAAGAGTCTTATATTCCGTCTTATCAACAGGTACGGGCGTCGGCTCCGGCTCGTCCTTCTCAAATACCGCCTTTATCTCCACATCCTCATCCGGCATGGTGAATGTGTTATCATTGATATTGAGCCCTGCCGGGGCGACAGCTTCCCACTTCACAAAGTGCCACCCCTCATCCGGCAAGGCGGCAAGCGTTATCACCGTATCCTTTGCGGCAGAAGCCCTGTCTGCGGACGCCGTTCCCTGTCCCGCCTTTTTGACCGTGATGCCGTGCTCCGCAGGGGCCGGGGGATCATCATTCTTTACATAGGCGTAGACATAGGCCGTGTCAGCCGTGATGGCGGTATCCGTGTCAGGGGTCCTGTCCCAGCCTCCGGCCTTGCAGCCTTCCGCCGGCTTATTCCCCACCGCCGGGATCTGGTCAGCCTTCAGCATCAGCGCCAGGTCCTCGTCCGCCCATCTGGAGAGAGTCACCTTTTTATCTGCCGTAGTCCCGTCATCCCAGGAGCCGTTCTTCACCTTGAAGGTCACATCATAGCTTATGGTCTTTCTTTCCGCTATCTCCACCGGAACGCCTGCGTAATCCGTCTCAATTCCTCCATTCACTTCCTCGGCAAGGATGTATATGAAATAATCCGACCCCTGGGTCCCTGTTACTTTTGTCGTGTCCAGCGTGAAAGTGCCGGTGCCGGAAGCGCCGAGATCCCCTTCCACGTCAAGCTTTCCGTATTGTTTTATCTCCGCACTATCAGGCACGAATCTGCCGGAATCAGATATTATCTTCTTATCCGTAACCAAAACGGATATCTGATTTACATTTGACGCATGGTTTCCGGTTATGGTATAAGGCACGGAGATCCTGTTCCCGGTCCTTGTGGCATTCTTTCCTTCCGTCACCTTTATCCCAAGTTCGTTATCGGAAAGGGTAAGCTTAAAGGATCCCGGTTCGGACGTGATTTCAGATGTGAAGATGACAGATTCCAGATTTACATTAAAAGCGGG